>NZ_JBLBWI010000019.1:0-85542 GCF_047308515.1 Nocardioides sp. Bht2 | reverse complement strand
AGACGCGGCCTGACTACCGCACACCCCGAGTGTCAACCAGACCGGGGGCAGACCCCACGGCACCACGAAAGCCCTGCCGGCGCAGAGCGCAGCCGCAATGAAGAGCAGCTTCAATCCAAGAAACTCAAGATCGAGTGAATCCCAACCCTTTTCTTCTCCCAAACTGAGGTTCGGATCGCCGAGGGCCAAGACGCCGGTCAGCGCCATGAGGAGTACGCCAGATACCAGGTTCGCCCGATTTCTTACTTCGACCACGCCCGGATCCCAGGTACTCAATTTCCGTCGCCCTCCCGGCCCTTGAATCAACCACCTCCGGTTAACGGGGGTGGAAGCGAGCAGTCGCCGTTGTCCAAGCTTAGTCCAGGCAGAACTCGTTACCCTCGGGATCGCTCAGTACCAGGTGACCGGCGTCCATCGGCGGCTGCGCCTCGTGGCGAGCAAGGATCGTCGCCCCCAACGCCACCAGTCGGTCCGCCTCAGCACTGAGTGCGGCCATCCGCTCCTCCCCCACTAGCCCAGGCGCAGCGCGGACGTCGAGATGGACCCGGTTCTTCACGATTTTCGTCTCCGGCACCTGCTGGAAGAAGACCCGCGGCCCGACGCCGTCGGGGTCCTCCACGGCAGAACGGGTGTTGCGTTGGTCGGGTGGCACGCCGATCCTGGCGAGGAAGTCGTCCCAGGCAGCCAAGGCATCCACGCCCTCGGCCAACGGGACGCCGGGTGGCCCGGGAATCACGTAACCGAGCGCCGCTGCCCAGAAGCGCGAGAGCATGGCGGGATCGTGGGCGTCGATGGTGATCTGCACGGTTCTGCTCATAGCACCGTGTCTACCGCACACCGCCGACAGATCGCTACGGCTCAGCGCCGTCCGCCCACCCAGCACATAGCGCCCACCAGAGCACCGAAGAGCGCGGCAGCGATGCCGCCGACCAGGAATCGATCGGTATCGCCCTCACCTTGCGGCACACCGTCCAGCACGAACTGGGCTGCCAGGGCGAACGCCGGACCACCAAGAAGCCCGGCAAGGAACGCCCCGAGAAGCCGAACACCGGCCCGCGCCGTCACCGCAGCGCCGGATGCCAGCAGCGCGCAGCAGACCGTCAACGCGACCACCAGGGCCGCGAAAGATGTCACCTCGCTGTTGCTTGGCCGCGGTGTGCTCCTGATCAGGATCAGGCAGTAGATCGTGGTGACCGCGAGACCGCCGAGGATGCCCGCCCGCGCGGAACGGAGATAGTCGATTGTCGTGGAGTTGCTCTGTGGCATGCCGTCGGCCCTTTGCCCTACATCGCGTTGAGCACACGCTCACCCACGCCCTCCCCCGAAGGCCTCCGATTGTAGGAACTCACCGAGCTCGGCACACCCGAAATGCGAGTTCCCAGTCAGCCGGTCTCTGTGGTGCCCTCATAGAGTCCGATGACATTGCCGTCCGGGTCGGTGAACGCTGCCCACCAACTCGTCTCGGAGATCGGGCTCTTCTCCATCGTCACTGTTCCACCCTGGGCTACCGCCGTCTCCAACGCGGCGTCGATGGAGTCGACCTCAACGTAGGACCGCGGCTGACTGAAGTCGGCGCTGCGTGGGGCCAGTCCTCCCCCACTGATCTCGTTGGGTGCCTGCCACATCGGGTAGTCCTCGAATCCCGGCGGTGCCGCGATGGTCCACCCGAAGACCGCGTTGTAGAAGGACTTGGCCCGCTCGAAATCCGCGACCGGGATGTCGAGATGGGTGATGTCGCCGTGCGCCATGACCTGACTCCTCACGTTGGGGCTTCGAGTCTGGCACTGCACCCGTGCCGATCACACCCCCAAATCTGCGGCCACCGGCCATCGCGGAGACTGGCCGTATGCCTCTCTTCTCGGACGAACTGTCCTTCCAGCACGGGCCCGCTTGGCGCAACCGGCTGGCGTTGGCTCCGTTGACCAATCTGCAGAGCAACTCCGATGGCACCCTCACCGACGACGAGCACACCTGGTTGCACACCCGAGCGCTCGGCGGGTTCGGCCGGGTCGAAACCGCCGCCGCCTACGTGGACCGGGTCGGTAGGGCCTGGGAGGGGCAGCTTGGCGTTGCCGACAGCGCCCAGCTTCCGGGCCTGGCCCGCCTGGCCGCTGCGCTGCGCGACGCCGGAGCGGTCTCCTCGGTGCAACTGCACCACGGCGGCCTACGTGGGAACGCCGCTGCCAATCAGGGCACCAACCTGGCGCCATGGGACGACCCCGCAAAGTCGGCACGGGCGATGACCACCGATGAGGTCGAGGAAGCGATCACCCGGTTCGTCGACGGGGCGCGGCTCGCCGAGGAGGCCGGCTTCGACGGGGCCTCGCTGCACGCAGCGCACGGTTACCTTCACGGGCAGTTCCTGGATCCGCGCCACAACCACCGTACGGACCGGTTCGGTGGCAGCTTGGAGAACCGGATCGCACCGATCATCGAGACCTTGCAAGGGATCCGTGCCGCCACCGGACCCGACTTCCAGCTCGGTATCCGGCTGACGCCGGAGGGTTACGGCATCCCGCTGGATGAAGCACGCCAACACCTGACGATCGTGCTGGAGACCGGCCTTGTCGACTATGTCGACCTCTCGCTGTGGGATGTCCGGATGAAGCCGCGCAAGGAAGGCGGTGATCGCCGGCTGATCGACCACTTCATGGACGTACCCCGCGGCACCACCCGGGTCGGCGTCACCGGAAAGGTCGACAGCGCCGCGGAAGCTCAATGGTGCCTGGCGCAGGGCGCCGACTTCGTCGGTGTGGGAATCGGCGCCATCCTGCACCACGACTTCGCCGCCCAGGCGTTGAACGACGACTCATTCGCGATACGGGACCGACCGGTCACCCGTGAAGATCTGCGGGCCGAACACCTCGGCGAACGGTTCATCGACTACCTCGCCGACGGCTGGGACGACCTGGTCGGATGACCCCCTCCCTCTCCAAGGTATAGCCGAGAGGGGGCCTTGCGGCAAGGCCCCCCAGGGGCGGCACAATCCCGGTTCCGCACCGTGATTGGAGCCTCCGTGCCTTCTGGGACCGCCAGCGTCTTCCGCCTCCCCCGCCATCTCGAGCACAAATCCAGCCAGGAACTCCTAGCCGACGACGAGCGCCAGCTCCGCATGATCGGCGAGGCGCTGAACCGTCGCCGTGCAGAGCTCACCGACCAGCTGGACGCCGCGCGGCGCGCTGCGACCCGCCGAGGTCAGGCTGCGTTGGAGCGTGACGTGGAGATCCGCCGGTTGAGTCGCCGCCTGGCCGAGCTGAGCAGGTTCAGTCTCGACCTCTGTCTGGGCAGGATCGTGCCGGTCGACGGCGGCGCCCCGGTCTATATCGGACGGAGCGGCCTCGCCGACAGCGACGGCAACCGGCTGCTCATCGACTGGCGGACGCCAGCCGCGGAGCCCTTCTTCGCCGCGACCGCAGCGGCGCCGCTCGCGATCGCCAGTCGCCGCCGCTACCGCTGGAGTCAGGGCGTCATCACCGACTACTGGGACGAGGTACTGACTCCCGGCATCTCGACGGCGGGTCTCGCCCTCGATGAGGACTCCGCCCTGCTGGCCAGCTTGGCCGAGAGTCGCTCGTCGCAGATGCGCGACGTGCTGGCTACGCTGCAGGCAGACCAGAACGCGATCATCCGGGCCGACTCTCGTGGTGCACTGGTAGTCGACGGCGGCCCAGGGACCGGGAAGACCGTCGTCGCGCTGCACCGTGCCGCCTATCTGCTCCACGCAGATCCACTCCTCGGCCCGGGACGCGGCGGCGTGCTGGTGGTCGGGCCGCACCAGCCCTACCTGCACTACGTCGCGGACGTCCTGCCGCGGCTCGGAGAGGAGAGCGTGCAGACCTGCACCATCGCCGACCTGGCCGGCGTCGGCGAGCTCCCTGCTGAGGCGGACCCCGCGGTGACCCGGCTCAAAGAGACCGTGCAGATGGTCGAGGCGATCGAACGCGCGGTCGCGATCTACGAGGAGCCGCCCAGCCAACGGTTGGAGGTCGAGACACCGGAGGCGGAGTTCACGGTCAGCAAAGCCGACTGGGCGCGCGCCTTCGGCTCCGTTAACTCCAGCACGCCGCACAACGAGGCGCGGGACCGGGTCTGGGAGGCACTGATCGACGATCTGCTCGACCAGGTACCTGGGGACTCGGAGATTCCCGAGACGCGGCTCCGTCGTGACCTGATGCGCGACCCGGAGTTGCGGGAGACCTTCAGTCGGGCGTGGCCGATCATCGAGCCCACAGACCTCGTCGGAGATCTTTGGTCGGCGCCTGCCTATCTCAGGCACTGCGCGCCGCACCTGACCGAAGCCGAGATCCGTGCCCTGCAACGGGAAGCTCCGCTGGCTTGGACGTCGTCCGACCGCCCACTCCTGGATGCGGCGCGGCGGCGGCTCGGCGATCCTCACCGCAGCGCCGCCGAGCAACGACGCACGCGTGAACTCGCTGCCCGTACCGAGGAGATGGATGCGGTCGTCAGCCACCTGCTGGAGGCCGACGACGACCCTGAGGACTCGATCATCATGCTCCGCGGAGCCGACCTTCGCGCCACCCTCGACGACGACCCCGCCACCACGAACGATCGCCGGGACCAGCTGGCGGGGCCGTTCGCCCACGTCATCGTCGACGAGGCACAGGAGCTCTCCGACGCCGAATGGCAGATGCTGCTCAGCCGATGCCCGACACGCTCCTTCACCATCGTCGGCGACCGAGCCCAGGCCCGACAGGGCTTCACCGAGAGCTGGGCCGAACGCCTGGAACGTGTCGGGCTGCGGCAGATCCGGCAGAGTTCCCTGACGATCAACTACCGCACGCCGGCCGAGATCATGGACGCCGCCGCGCCGGTGATCCGCGCCGTCCTGCCTGACGCCAACGTGCCGACCTCGATCAGGGAGGGTGGCCATCCGGTGCTGAGGATCGGCGTCACCGACCGCGACGCGCTGGTGGACGAGTGGCTGGCCACGCACCCGGACGGCGTCGCCTGCGTCATCGGAGATCCAGGTTTCAACGCTGGTGGCCGGGTCGCTTCACTAGCTCCTGCGGAGTGCAAAGGACTGGAGTTCGATCTCGTCCTCCTCCACGATCCGGACTCCTGGGGTACGGACCTGACCGCAGCCGTCGACACCTACGTCGCGATGACCCGGGCGACCCGCCGACTCGTCGTCACCCATCCCTGAACTGGCACCGCTCCGTAGGATCGGTGCGTGATTCACGAGTACCTCTACATCGCCGGTGGCGGGCTCCTGATCGCGATCGTGGCGGCGGCGTTCTCCCGGCGTACCGGCGTCGCGGCACCGCTGCTGTTGATCGCCTTCGGTTGTGCGGCCAGCTTCCTGCCCGACATGCCGGACATCGACGTATCACCCGAGCTGATCCTGACCGGGGTTCTGCCACCACTGCTCTACGCGTCCGCGGTGCGGCTGCCGGTCCTGGATCTGCGGCGCAACCTCAGGCTGATCACCTGGCTCGCCATGGTGATCGTGGTCGTCGGCGCTCTCGGCGTGGGCTACGCCGTGCACGTGCTCTTCGGCGTTCCCCTGCCGTTGGCGATCGCACTCGGGGCGGTGGTCAGCCCGACCGACGCCGTCGCCGCGACGGCCATCGGAAAGCGGCTCGGTCTACCGCCACGGGTGATGACGGTGCTCGAGGGTGAGAGTCTGGTCAACGACGCGTCCGCACTGGTGGTGCTGCGGACGGCCCTGGTCGCGGCCAGCGCCGGCACCTTCAGCATCGGCGACGCCGCCGCAAACTTCCTGTGGGCCGTTGTCGGCGCCGTGCTGGTCGGCCTGGCGATCGGCTGGCTCAATGTCCTGGTCCGGCAGCGCCTGGCCGACCCCGTGCTGAACACCTCGATCTCCTTCGCCGTCCCTTTCCTCGCCTTCATCCCGGCAGAGGAGATGCACGCCTCGGGCGTCCTGGCGGTGGTTGTCGCGGGCGTGATCACCGGGCACCAGTCCGGGAAACGGTTCACCGCACGGGACCGGCAGACCGAGCGGACCAACTGGGCCACCATCAATTTCCTGCTGGAGCAGGCCGTCTTCCTGCTGATGGGCTATGAGCTCCCCAACCTGATCGAACAGGCCCGAGGCGAGAGCTCGGACGGCCGGATCGCAGCGATGGTGCTCGTCGTCTTCGGTCTACTCGGGGTGCTCCGGTTCATCGGGGTGGCGGGCCCGCTGTTGATGGACCGCCGACGCCGTCCGCAACGCGCCAAGCGGATCCGGAGCAGGATCGCCGCCGTCGAGGAGCGGCTCGAGGATCTCGCGCCGGCCACCACGAAGGAGCTCGACCGGATCTCGATCGCCCGGCATCGGATCGCCCGGCACAGTGCCGATGTCGACTTCGCCATGCGGGAGCCACTGACCGGGCGGGCCGGCTTGGTGCTGGCCTGGGCAGGGATGCGAGGCGTGGTCACCCTTGCTGCTGTGCAGACCCTTCCACTGGATGCCGAGAACCGAGCAACCCTCGTCGTGGTCGCGGTCCTGGTCGCGGTGGCGACCTTGGTCGTCTTCGGCCTCACCCTGCCGGTCCTCATCCACCGGCTCAATCTGGAGTCGGTCTCCCCGGAGGACGAACGTGATGAGTTCTTCGGCCTGATGAAGCAGCTCGCGGCCGCCACCACCGAGCAGCTGGGCCCGATGGAGGAGCTCGAGGTCGACGGACGCCCGTTGGAGCCCGAACTGGTCGACTCCTTGAAGCATCGGTTCCTGCCGATCCTGCTCGGACACATCCAGAGCCTGCGCCAGACCCGGCCCGGAGCGCGGGAACGCTCGCTGTTGGTCCAACATCTCTATCTCGACACGATGCGGGACGCGCTGATGCAGGAGCGCTCGATAGGTGCCTATTCGAGTGCCGCCTATGCGCGGGCCGAGGCGCTGTTGGACCGCGAGGAGCACCGTCTCAACGCCGGCATCTAGCCCGCGGTCAGACCGAGACGACGTCAGCCGAGGTAGGTCGCGAGGTGCTGGCCGGTAAGCGTCTCCTTCGTCGCGACCAGGTCGGCGGGGGTGCCCTCGAAGACGACCGTGCCGCCGTCGTGGCCGGCGCCCGGCCCGAGGTCGATGATCCAGTCCGCGTGGGCCATCACCGCCTGGTGGTGCTCGATCACCACGACCGACTTCCCGGAGTCCACGAGCCGGTCGAGGAGACCGAGGAGGTTTTCGACGTCTGCCAGGTGCAGACCGGTGGTGGGCTCGTCGAGCACGTAAACGTCGCCCTTCTCCCCCATCTGGGTGGCGAGCTTGAGCCGCTGCCGCTCACCGCCGGAAAGGGTCGTCAGCGGCTGACCGAGGCTGAGGTAGCCCAGGCCGACGTCGACCGGACGGAGCAGGATCTTGTGAGCGGCCGGAATCTTCGACTCGCCATCGGCGAAGAACTCGGCAGCCTGGGCCACCGGCATCGCCAGCACCTCGCTGATGTCCTTGCCGCCGAAGCGGTACTCCAGCACCGAGGCGGTGAACCGCTTGCCGCCGCACTCCTCACAGACGACTGCGACGCCGGCCATGATCGCCAGGTCGGTGTAGATCACGCCGGCACCCTTACACGTTGCGCAGGCACCTTCCGAGTTGGCGCTGAACAGCGCGGGCTTCACCCCGTTGGCCTTGGCGAACGCCTTCCGGATCGGCTCGAGCAGACCGGTGTAGGTGGCCGGGTTGCTGCGCCGCGAGCCCTTGATCGCTCCCTGGTCGACGACGACCACGTCGTCCCGGTTCGCCAACGAACCGTGGATCAACGAGCTCTTGCCGGAGCCGGCAACACCGGTGACGACGACGAGCACGCCCTGGGGCACGTCGACGCTGACGTCGCGCAGGTTGTGGGTGGTGGCGTTGCGGATCTCCATCACACCGGAGGCCGGGCGGACCTTCTCCTTCAACTGCGCCCTGTCGTCGAGGTGACGACCGGTCACGGTGTCGCTGGCCCGGAGACCGGCCACCGTCCCTTCGAAGCAGATCTCACCGCCGGCCGCACCGGCCCCCGGACCGAGGTCGACGACGTGGTCAGCGATCGCGATCGTCTCCGGTTTGTGCTCCACCACAAGGACCGTGTTGCCCTTATCGCGAAGCTGGAGCAGGAGTTCGTTCATTCGCTCGATGTCGTGCGGGTGCAGACCGACCGTCGGCTCGTCGAAGACATAGGTGACGTCGGTCAGTGAGGATCCGAGGTGCCGGATCATCTTCACGCGTTGCGCTTCACCACCCGACAACGAACCGGAGGCGCGGTCGAGACTCAGGTAGCCCAACCCGATGCCGACGAATGAGTCGAGCGTCTCGCGGAGTCCGGTCAGCAACGGCGCCACGGTCGGCTCGTCGAGGCCCCGTACCCACTCCGCCAGATCACTGATCTGCATGGCGCAGGCGTCGGCGATGCTGATCCCTGCCACCTTGGAGGATCGTGCGCCCTCGCTGAGCCGGGTGCCGCCGCAGTCCGGGCACGTGTCGAACCGGATCGCGCGGTCAACGAAGGCGCGGATGTGGGGCTGCATCGCCTCGCGGTCCTTACTGAGGAAGGACTTCTGGATCTGCGGGATCAGGCCGAGGTAGGTCAGGTTGATGCCCTCGACCTTGATCTTGGTGGCGGGCTTGTGCAGGAGATCGGCCATCTCCTTCTTCGTGTACTTCTTCAGCGGCTTGTCCGGGTCGAACCAGCCACAACCACGGAAGATCCGCCCGTACCAACCCTCCATGCTGTAGCCGGGCACGGTGAGCGCGCCCTCGTTGAGCGAAAGCTCCTCGTCGAAGAGAGCCGAGAGTTCGAACTCGCTGACCTTGCCGGTGCCCTCACAGCGCGCACACATGCCGCCGACGATGGAGAACGTCTTCTTCTCGCGGGTGGTCTCGGTGCCCTTCTGCACCGTCACCGCGCCGGCGCCGGAGACGGAGGCGACGTTGAACGAGTAGGCCTGCGGCGAACCGATCTGTGGGTCGCCGAGACGGCTGAAGAGGATCCGAAGCATCGCGTTCGCATCGGTGACGGTGCCGACCGTCGAGCGAATGTTCGCGCCGAGCCGTTCCTGGTCGACGATGATCGCGGTGGTCAGCCCGTCGAGGAGGTCGACGTCGGGGCGCGAGAGGGTGGGCATGAAGCCCTGCACGAACGAGCTGTAGGTCTCGTTGATCATCCGCTGGGACTCGGCGGCGATGGTGCCGAAGACCAGCGAACTCTTGCCCGACCCGGAGACCCCGGTGAAGACCGTCAACCGACGCTTCGGCAGGACGACGTGGACGTCCTTGAGGTTGTTCTCCCGTGCGCCGTCGACGCGGATCAGGTCGTGGCTGTCTGCTGGATGGGGCGTGCTGGCGGAGGGCATGCGCCCACCTTAGTGGCGGACCTGGTACCGCCGGCGTCAGTGTTGGCTGGTCCGGATGGTCCGAACGAGCAGGACGAAGGCGGCTACCTGGCTGACGCCGATGATCGCGATCAACAGCTCGCGATGATGCTCATGAAGTCCGCCGGCCAGCGCTCCACCGGCCAGCGCGGCGACGCCCATCGCTGCAGCGAAGACCCCATAGGCGGTGCCGAGCTGGTGCTTCGGCACCAGGTCGGCGACCAGCGCCTTGACCGTCGAGTCCTGGACGCCGGTACCGACCGCCCAGGCGAGCATGCCGACCAACAGCACGGCCACCTGATCGGTGAATACCAAGAACGGCACCGCGGCTACCGCGAACGGAACGAGGTAGAGCACCCGGGCGCCGATCCGGTCGTAGAGCTGACCGGTCGCCAGTGCCGCCACCGCGGCGACCGCCATCGCGCCGGCGTAGACCAGCGGCGCCGCTGCGGCCTTGAAGAGCCCTTCCTGGACGAAGGCGTAGGAGATGACCCCGAAGGTCATCAGGCCCAGGGTGGAGAGCGCGCAGGCGATCGAGAAGAGGTGGAAGCTGGTGGGCAGCTTGGTGCGAACGAGGCTCCCCGGTTCAGGCGCGGAGGGCGCCTCCACGTTCGGCGTCGCCTCGGGCTCCACAGGCATCCGTTGCCGCAACTGGTGTAACAACACCATCGCGATCGCGCCTGGGACCACGAGCAGAGCAAGGGCCAACCACATCCGGCCGGTCAACGCCACCACGCCAGCGATCAGCAACGGCCCACTGAAGGCGCCGATCTGGTCCAACGCCTTGTGAACGCCGAATCCCCGGCCCCTACCGACCGGCTTCGTCATCCCCGCGAGCAGCGCAGACTTCGACGGCGAGCGGATCGCCTTCCCGGTCCGTTCTGCGAGGATCAGCACACTCGCCACGACCAGCCCCGCGCCTCCCACGAACGGCGCGATCGCCAACAGGGGCACACAGAGCGCGGTCATTCCGTAGCCGAGGAACGTCAGCCGCCAGTGGGATCCGGTCCGATCCGCGAGCCGCCCACTGAAGAGCCGAAGGATCAGCGCCATCGCCTCCCCCGCGCCGGTGACCACTCCCACGACCAACGCGGAGGCGCCGAGCGCACCCAGGTACGGGCCTGCGATCGAACGCATTCCCTCGTAGACCATGTCCGCGAAGAGGGAGACGAACCCGAAGGCCCAGATGGAGCGCCACGGCGTCCAGGCCGGGCGGCCGGGTGCCGCGGCGCTCATCACTCAGCGGGCGGGTTCGCCGTGGTAGCCGACCTGCGCCTGCCACTCCCCGGTCGGGTGGACGGCGTGCCACATGAAGTCGGCGATCGGCTCGGGCGAGAACGGGCCCTCCTTCGCCAACACACCGTTGATCTGGACGGCGACCGCCCGCACGCCCCGATCGGCGAGCGTGGCGTCCAGGCTGGTCACCAGGTTCCGGATGGCGGCCTTCTGCACGCCCAGCGAAGGTGCCATCGTCGACGGGGTGTCGGCCGCCGCACTGCCGGTCACCAGGACCCGGGCGCCATCGGAGAAGTACGGCACCGCGGCCTGGACCGCAGGCAGCAGGGCGCCGACGCCGAAGGCGACATCCTCAAGCAGCTCGGGCACCGTCAACTCGAGGACGTCCTTGGCGCGCCAGGCGCTGGGGTTGAAGTGCACGAGGTCGATCCGCCCGAGGCGTTCCCCGACGCCGCTGATGACAGCACGGACCGACTCCGGGTCGAGCAGGTCGAAGGCGGCCCCCTCGGCCTGGAACCCTTCTGCGATCAGGGTCTCAGCCAGCGGCTCCATCCACTCGAGGCTCTCGCCGAGCAGGACGGCCTGGTAGCCCTCGCGGCACCAACGACGAGCGACCGAGAGACCGAGTCCAGGGCCAGCACCAACGATCACCGCAACAGGAGAAGTCATGGCTGCAAACTAGCTGTTGGCCCGTCGTCGCTGTGCGGCAGGCCACGTCGACGGGCGCGCAGCCAAGCGAGCGACGAGAGGACGAAGACCCCACCCAGTAAGGCAGTCACGCCCACATCGCCGTGGTAGAGCACGAGTTCGGCGGGGTTCCAGTCCGAGCGATGCTCCGGGGTCAACCAGCCGGTCGCGTGCCAGGAGAAGCCCACCGCTGCCGGCCCAGCGACCAGCGCCGAGCCGAGCCATCCGGCGCCGAGGACCGCGAGGCGATGGGCGAGGCTCAGATAGCCGGCGAGTAGGAGGGCGGTGCCGACGAAGCCGACGAAGAACATCAGGCTGGTCTGGTCGGGGGTGATGCCATGCGGGCGGTCCAGGCAGTGCCCGCGCGGTCGCGTCGCATCGATGTAGCCGAGGTCGTCGGCCAGGACCGGGTCCAGGAGAGTCAGGCGGGCGTCGTCCCAGTACGCACCGAAGACCGCGCCGCCCACGGTGGCCGACGCCACCAGGAGCGCCCCGACACTTCCGAAGGCGACGAGCAGGGTCGAGCCGGGCATACCAGGGGTCGCTGAGGTCGACTGGTGCATCACGCACTCCCCCTCGTTCCTACCAGGTCCCCCGTCCCGGTGTTGGCGCCATTCTGGCTCGCCGCCCGGTCGCGGTGAAGAGGCTGGCAAGGATGCGACACGGTGAATCCCCAATATGCGGTAGAGCCTTTCGCGCTGTACTTGCGTCACGATTTCTCCCCCATTGGCGCATTTACTCCATTAGGGTGGTGTTTGTGCCGCATCTACGTATCTCCGACGCCGCCGCCCATCTCGGGATCAGCGATGACACCCTCCGCCGCTGGATTGACAGAGGCGTACTCACCGCCACCCATGACGAGGCTGGACGACTCTGCGTCGACGGACTCGAGGTCGCTCTGGCCGGGCGCGATCACTTCGCGCCGGTCGCACCTGCGGAGAACCACCGCAGTTCTGCCCGCAACCGCTTCGTCGGCCTGGTCACCCAGATCAAGGCCGACACCGTGATGGCGCAGGTGGAGTTGCAGTGCGGACCCCATCGGGTGGTGTCACTGATGAGCACCGAGGCGGTTCAGGACCTCGGCCTGGAACTCGGCTCCGTAGCCGTGGCCACCATCAAGTCCACCAACGTGATTGTCGAGGTCGAAGAATGATCCATCGCCGCCTAGCCGCCACCCTCTTCGCCGGAGCCATCGCCTTCGGCACCCTTACCGCCTGCGGCTCCGACGACGACTCCTCCACCACACTCGAGGTCTACGCAGCGGCTTCGCTGCGTGGCTCCTTCGAGAAGATCGCCACCGCCTTCGAGGCCGAGCACAAGGACGTCGAGGTGAAGTTCAACTTCGCCGGCTCCTCGGAGCTCGTCTCGCAGCTGACCCAAGGTGCGGATGCCGACGTGCTCGCCACCGCCGACGAGAAGACGATGGGCCAGGCCACCGACGCCGAACTGTTGAGCGCGCCCGCTCAGATCTTCGCTGGCAACACCCTGCGGATCGTGGTTCCGGCCGGGAACCCCAAGAAGATCTCCAACCTGGCCGACCTGTCCAAGGGCGTTGATCTGGTGATCTGCGCGCCCCAGGTGCCCTGCGGCGCCGCGTCTGTTCAGGTAGCTGAGGCCGCAGGCATCACCCTGCAGCCGGTCAGCGAGGAGCTCAACGTCACCGAAGTGCTGAGCAAGGTCACCAACGGCCAGGCCGACGCCGGTCTGGTCTACCTCACCGACGTGATCAGCGCCGGCGACGCGGTCGAGGGCATCGAGTTCCCTGAGTCCCAGGACGTCATCAACCGCTACCCGATCGGTCGCCTCGAGGAGTCCGACGAGGACGACCTCGCCGATGCCTTCGTCGCCTTCGTCGCCAGCAGCGCAGGCCAGCAGATCCTCGCCGACGCCGGGTTCCAGGCGCCGTGAACCGGTGACCCACTCCCCCGGGGGCGCACTACCGCGCTGGCTCTGGCTGCCCGCAGCAGCCGGCGTCAGCGTGGTCGTGCTCCCCCTGATCGCCCTGGTCGCCCAGGTCGACTGGGCGAATTTCGGGGCGCTGATCACCTCAGACTCATCCAAGGCTGCCCTCTTCCTCAGCCTGCGCACAGCGTCGATCAGTACCGCGCTCTGTCTCCTACTCGGGATCCCGATGGCGCTGGTGATGGCCCGGCATCCACTCCCCGGGCTCGGCGCCGTCCGGGCCGTGGTGCTCCTGCCGCTCGTGCTTCCGCCGGTCGTCGGCGGTCTGGCCCTGCTCTACACCTTCGGTCGCCGTGGGTTGTTGGGCGAGACCATGCAGGTGCTCGGCATCGACATCGCCTTCACCACCACCGCAGTCGTCCTCGCGCAAACCTTCGTCGCGTTACCGTTCCTGGTGATCTCGCTGGAGAGCGCGCTCCGGATCGCAGGCAGTCGCTACGAGGAGGTGGCCGCCTCCCTGGGCGCCTCGCCGAGCCGTGTCCTCTGGCGGGTAACGCTGCCATTGGCGCTGCCCAGCCTGCTCTCCGGAACCGTTCTGGCGTTCGCCCGGGCGCTCGGCGAGTTCGGTGCCACGATCACCTTCGCAGGCAGCCTGGAAGGGGTCACCCGCACGTTGCCGCTGGAGATCTATCTGCAACGCGAGGTCGATCCGGACGCCGCCATCGCCCTCTCTCTCGTCCTGGTGGTCGTCGCCGCCGTGGTGATGACCTTCACCCACAGCAGAACCCGGAGCAGCAGATGAACCTGGCGATCGAGATCCGGGTGCCTGAACGCAACATCGACGTCGCACTCGACCTGCCTCTCGGCAGCACCACCGCCGTGCTGGGTCCGAACGGCTCCGGCAAGTCGAGCCTGCTGGCGGCTGTCGGCGGCCTGCTGGCGCCCGGCCACGGCACCGTGAAGCTCGGCGACCGCCTGCTCAGCAGCGCCGCGGCACCCGAGGTCTGGGTTCCGCCGCACCAACGGAGGATCACCCTGTTGGCGCAGGACCCACGGCTCTTCCCGCACCTCGACGTCCTCGACAACGTGGCCTTCGGGCCGCGCAGCGCCGGCCAGCACAACAGGGCCGCCCGGCGGCTCGCCCACGAATGGCTGGAGCGGGTCGACGCGGTCGAGTTGGCCCACCGCCACCCCGACACTCTGTCGGGTGGCCAGGCGCAACGGATCGCGCTGGCCCGCGCCCTGGCTACCGACCCCGACGTTCTCCTGCTCGATGAACCCTTCGCCGCGCTCGATGTCGAGGCAGCACCGGAGCTGCGGCGCCTGCTTGCCGAGCTGCGCACCGGCGTCACCACGCTCCTGGTCACCCACGACCTGATCGATGCGGTTGCCCTGGCTGATCAGGTCGTCGTTCTGGCCGGCGGGCGGGTCGCCGAGTACGGAGCGACAGCCGAGGTGTTGGTCCGGCCGCAGAGCGCGGCTGCCGCCCGCGCCGCCGGACTCAACCTGATCCGCGACGGCGACACGCTCACGGCTTTCCGGCCCAGCGCAGTCCGCCTTTTCGACGACGGCGCCCCGACAGCCCTCTGGACCAGGATCGAGGCACTAGAACCACACGGGGACTACATCCGGGTCAGGTGCACCGATCTGCTGGCCGACCTGGCGCCCGTCGAGGTCGGTGCCTTGAGCCCCGGCGACCGGGTCCAGTGGGAGGTCTCACCCGACCAGGTCACCCGTTATCCGGCCCACTGACCCTCAGCCTTGAGGGTCAGGGCGTCAGCATCACCTTGATCGCACGGCGCTCGTCCATCGCCGCGTAGCCTTCCGCGACCTGCTCCAGCGGGAGCGCGAGGTCGAAGACGCGTCCTGGATCGATCGCCCCAGCAAGGACGCGGTGCAACAGATCCGGCAGGTACGCACGGACCGGTGCCATCCCACCCGCGAGGCCCACGTTGCGCCCGAACATCGAATTCACCGGGATCTGAACACCGTGCGGCACCCCGACGAACCCGACGGTGGCACCGGGCCGGGCCACCCGGAGCGCGGTCTTCATCGACTGATCCGTACCGACGCACTCCAGGACCGCGTCAGCGCCGACCCCGTCCGTCGCTTCGGCGACAGCGTCGGCCGCCTCCTTGCCCCGCACCGCGACGATCTCGGTGGCGCCGAAGGCCGTCGCGATCGCCTGACGGTCAGCGTGCCGCGACATCGCGATGATCCGTTCCGCGCCGAGTTCACGAGCCGCCAGCACCCCGCATAGCCCTACGGCGCCGTCGCCGACGACGACCACCGTGTCACCGGGCTTGACCCGGGCGGAGACCGCCGCGTGCCAGCCGGTGGGCATCACATCGGAGAGCGCGAGAAGTGCCGGGTACAACGAAGCGTCGGGGGTGCCCGGCACCTTCACCAACGAACCGTCCGCCTGGTTGACCAGCGTGAACTCGCTCTGGCCCGAGGTCGTCACGCCCAGGTTGACGCAGGCCGAGTGCATGCCGACCTGGCAGTGGGCACAGGTGTTGTCACAGTGGTCGAAGGGCACCACGACGAAGTCACCGACGGCGACGTCGCGCACCGCATCGCCGATCTCCACCACCTCGCCGATGCATTCGTGGCCGATCGTGGCGCCCACCTTGATCGGGTTCTCGCCTCGGTAGGGCCAGAGGTCCGAGCCGCAGATGCAGCCCGCGACCACCCGGACGATGGCGTCGGTATCGCGACCGATCGTCGGATCGGGAGCCTCGGTGAAGCGGATGTCTCGGGTACCGTGAATGGTGGTCGCACGCATGGGGGCGATCCTGTCACGCGGCGCGCCGGTTGGCTCCTATCTCATATGTGAGTTAACGTCGACAGCATGACGCAGGACTATCTCGGTCGCATCGGAAACCTGATCCGCGACGCTCGCAAGCACCGCGGCCTGACCCAGCAGCAGCTGGCCGATCTGCTCGGCACCAGCCAGTCGGCGGTCACCCGGATCGAGAAGGGTCATCAGAACCTCTCCCTCGAGATGTTGGCCCGGATCGGCAGCGCTCTGGACTCCGAGATCGTCGCCCTCGGCGCAGGCGGGCCCACCCACCTGCGGGTGACCGGTCCGACCACCCTCACCGGCAGCATCGACGTGAAGTCGTCGAAGAACGCCGGCGTCGCCCTGCTCTGTGCGTCGCTGCTCAACAAGGGCCGGACCACCTTGCGCAAGGTCGCCCGGATCGAGGAGGTCAACCGGCTGCTGGAGGTGCTGCACAGCATCGGCGTGCAGACCCGCTGGCTCAACGAGGAGAACGATCTGGAGATCGTTCCCCCCGCCGTCCTCGACCTGGCGAACATCGACCAGGAGGCTGCCCGCCGGACCCGGTCGATCATCATGTTCCTCGGCCCGCTGCTGCACCGCGAGGAGGTTTTCGACCTGCCGTACGCGGGCGGCTGCAACCTCGGCGACCGCACCGTCCAGCCGCACATGGCGGCGCTGCGCCCGTTCGGCCTCGACGTCAAGGCGACCGAGGGCAGCTACCACGCCCGAGTGAACCGGGCGATGGAGCCGGGCCGGCCGATCGTGCTCACCGAACGCGGAGACACCGTCACCGAGAACGCGCTGATGGCAGCGGCCCTGCACCCGGGCACCACGGTGATCCGCAACGCCTCGTCGAACTACATGGTCCAGGACCTCTGCTTCTACCTGCAGAAGTTGGGCGTCGTCGTCGACGGTGTCGGCAGCACCACCCTCAGCGTCACCGGTCTGCCCGAGATCAACGTGGACGTCGACTACGCACCGAGCGAGGACCCGATCGAGGCGATGTCGCTGCTCGCCGCCGCGATCGTGACCAAGTCGGAGATCACCATCCGCCGAGTGCCGATCGAGTTCTTGGAGATCGAGCTCGCGACCCTCGAGGAGATGGGCTTCGACTACCACCGCTCCGACGAGTACCCGGCCGAGAACGGCCAGACCCGGCTCGTCGACCTAACCACCCGGCCGTCGGAGCTGCATGCTCCGCTGGACAAGATCCACCCGCTCCCGTTCCCCGGCCTCAACATCGACAACCTGCCCTTCTTCGCGGTGATCGCCGCCGTCGCCGAGGGCCAGACCCTGCTCCACGACTGGGTCTACGAGAACCGCGCGATCTACCTCACCGAACTCAACAAGCTCGGTGGTCAGGTCAAGCTGCTCGACCCGCACCGGGTACTGGTCGAGGGGCCGACCCGGTTCTCGGGGACCGAGATCGTCTGCCCTCCGGCGCTCCGTCCGGCCGTCGTCATCCTGCTCGCCATGCTGGCCGCCAAGGGCACCTCGGTGCTCCGCTCGACCTACGTGATCCATCGCGGTTACGAGGACCTGGCAGAGCGGCTCAACGAGCTTGGCGCGAACATCGTGACCTTCCGCGACATCTGAGTCGGCCAAGGCCCGACGCCAGCTCAGTCGAAGAGCGTCGCCACCCAGGCCGGTGCCCGCACGGGCGCCGGCGGGGGTGCCGCCATGTCGGCGGTGATCCGCGGCAACGGGGCGGTGTGGAACCCTTCCGCCGATCGGTGCCAGTCGTTCTCGGCGTCGATCAGATCACCGAGCGCGAGCCGTTCCAGGAAAACACCGTGGCCGTCGGGACACCGCCGCACTGCACTGCGCCCCAGGCGCCTCTCTTCCATCCCCACCCCGCAACGCGGGCACTCAAGAGTCTCCATGACCTGACGGTACTCCTGGGCTGAGCCGGGCCAGGGGCGACGCGCAGCGGCATACGCCGCAGTACCCCAGATCATCTTCGCGCTGGGGTTGAATGACGCTTGTGCAGCGACCCATCACCGGCCACCCCTACCTCGACGACGCCCGCGGCGTCCTCGCCTTCGCCCACCGCGGCGGCGCCACCCATCCCGACCTGGTCGGGCTGGAGAACACGATGCGCGCGTTCCGGCATGCGGTGGCGTTGGGCTATCGGTACCTCGAGACCGACGTTCACACCACGAGTGACGGCGTACTGCTGGCCTTCCACGACGCCCACCTGGACCGGGTGACGGAGCAGAGCGGCGTGGTCGCCGAGATGCTCGCCACCGACCTCGCCGCAGTGCGGTTGGGCGGAAGCGAAGCCATCCCGACCCTTGCCGAACTCTTCGAGAACTTCCCCGATGCCCGGTTCAACATCGACCTGAAGTCGGCCGCCAGCGTCGACGCCCTGGCCAGCTTCCTCGCCGAGCGTGACGCCTACGACCGGGTGATGGTCGGCTCCTTCTCCGCCACCAATCTGCGCCGTTTCCGCCGACTTACCCGGGGGCGGGTCGCCACCTCCGCGCACCCCGGCGAGGTGCTGCTCTGGGTACTCGCCCCGACCGGCGCGATCGCCGACCGGCTCACCCGTCGCCGGGTGAGTGCGCTGCAGATCCCCTATCGGCGGGGGCGTCTCACCGTCGCCTCGAAGTGGCTGATCCGCAAGGCGCACCGCGCAGGAAAACACGTCCACGTCTGGACCATCGACGACCCCCGCGAGATGAATGCGTTGATCGATGCGGGTGTCGACGGCCTGATGACCGACCGCACCGACATACTCAAGGCCGTACTGGTAGCGCGTGGCCTGTGGGAGGGAACGCCGTCGTGAAGGAGCCTGAAGTGACTGGTATCGCGGATTTGCGTCCCCTCCAACGCCGCAGCCAACAGCGCGCCTGGTACTGGTACGACTGGGCCAACTCGGCCTACGTGACGACGGTCGCCACCGTCCTCTTCGCGCCGTACATGATCACGGTCGCCGAGAAGGCCGCCTGCGGCTTCATCAGTGACGACGACAAGGGTCTGGACTGCACGGCCCACCTGGACATCTTGGGCCTCAGCATCGCGCCCGGTGCGCTTCCGGCTTATCTGATCACTTTCTCCACCGTGCTCTCCGCGCTCCTGCTGCCGCTGCTCGGCGCCATCGCCGACCGGACCGCGAACAAGAAGGGCATGCTGGCCGGGTTCGCATGGGCCGGTGCCGCCTTCGCCTCGCTGCTCTGGTTCTGCCGCGGCGACAACTGGGAGATCGGCGCCGTCGCGATCATCGGCGCCAACCTCTGCCTCGGCGCCTCCGCGGTGGTGAACGATGCGATCCTGCCGCTGATCTCCACCGAGGACGAACGGGACCGGGTCTCCTCCCGTGGCTGGGCGTTCGGCTACCTGGGCGGCGGTCTGCTGCTGCTGATCAACCTGATCCTGGTCACCTTCCATGACACCTTCGGCATGGACACCGCCCTGGCGGTCCGGATCTCGATGCTGTCGGCGGCGATCTGGTGGGCCGCCTTCACCTTCATCCCGTTCCTCAAGCTGACCAACCAGCCACTGCCCGAGCGGGAACTGGCCCAGGTCGAGGGCGGCATCGTGGCGCAGAGCTTCGGCCAGCTGTGGCGGACGCTGAAGGAGTTGCGCAACTACCCGATGGCGCTCACCTTCCTGGTCGCCTACCTCTTCTTCAACGACGGTATTCAGACCGTGATCGCCTCATCGTCCGTCTACGGCGAGAAGCAGCTCGGCTTCGGGACGTCGGTGCTGATCGCGACGATCCTGATGGTCCAGTTCGTCGCCTTCGGCGGCGCGCTGCTCTTCGGTCGTGCCGCGGAGAGGTTCGGCGCCAAGCAGGTGATCCTGGTCGGCCTCGTGGTCTGGATGGGCATCGTCATCACCGCCCTCTTCCTGCCCAAGGACCAGATCGTCCCGTTCCTGCTGATGGGCCTGGCGATCGGGATCGTGCTCGGCGGCACTCAGGCGTTGGCCCGCTCTTACTTCTCACTACTGATCCCGCGCGGACGTGAAGCGGAATTCTTCAGCTTCTACCATGCGATGGACCGTGGAACCTCGTGGTTCGGCACTCTCACCTTCGGGCTCGTCTACCAGTGGACCGGCTCCTACCGACCGGCGATCTTCGCGCTGATCATCTTCTTCGTGATCGGTGGCGTGCTGCTCGCCCGGGTCGACACTGCGCGAGGTATCCGCGAGGCGGGTAACATGGCACCAGACGTGATCTGAGACGACACGCACCTGCCACCCCGCGTGGCACCAACCACACCATCGGTCGGAATCTCTCCGGCGTCTCACTCGTTATGCAGTGAGTACGCCGAGGCGCATGGCCGCGTCATGGTGACAGAGTTGGGTCGTCTCTAGGACGGCAAGAAAACCATCGAATCATCCACATCAGTACAACCGGAGGTAGCTCATGGCGGAGCGCACACTGCGCGGAGCGCGACTGGGAGGCCAGAGCTTCGAGGACGAGCGCGGCATCGAGTTCGCAGCTCGCCAGCAGGTGGCCTACTCGTGCCCGCAGGGCCACCAGTTCGAGATCACCATGTCGACCGAGGCCGACATCCCCGCCAACTGGGAGTGCCCCCGCTGCGGTGCCGTCTCCCTCAACGTTGACGGCATCGAGCCCGAAGAGAAGACCGAGAAGCCGGCCCGTACCCACTGGGACATGCTGCTCGAACGCCGCTCGCTCGACGAGCTCGAGGTGATCCTCACCGAGCGCCTGGAGCTGCTGCGCGGCGGCGAGATCGGTCCGGCCCACCTGCACCGGCCGACCAAGGCCAAGAAGAAGGCCAAGGCCTGATGGAGACCCGCCTACTGCGGCGGGTCCACCACCTCACCCTCGATCACCTGGTCTGCGACCGGGGATCGGGGGTGTTCGGCGTTCTGGGTGCCCATCGCGCCGAACACGGAGCCCTGGAGGAGCCGGGCCTCGACCACGCGGGTCAGCAGTCGCCTGGCCAACGGACGGGTGACCGGTAGTACCAGCACCAGTCCGACGACGTCGAGCACGAAGCCCGGCGAGAGCATCAGGATGCCGCCGGCCAGGACCAGAATGCCGTCGGCGATCTCCCGCGACGGGAGCCGTCCCTCGCTCAGCGCCACGCTCAGAGCCCGGAACGCCCGAGCCCCCTCACGCTTGATCAGCCAGCCGCCCAGCACACTGTCGGCGATCAGCAACAGGATCGTCCAACCCACGCCGATCACCTGGCCCACCTGGATCAGCACCCAGAGCTCGAGCAGGGGGATCACCAGGAAGAGCAGCGCCATTACCCAGAGCGGAATCCGGCGCCGACGCCGCGGAGCGGTTGCGGAGGTGAAAGACATCATCGACCAGCCAGAACCCGGACCTGGCGGCTCCGCTCACGCAGCCCCCATCGGGTGACGTTACGTAGCGACTCGCGCGCGACCTGACCGCTCATCTTCGACTCTCCTCGTTCGCGTTCCACGAACTCGATCGGTACCTCATGGATCCGGAGTCCAGCCCGGTGGACCCGCCACGCCAGGTCTGTCTGGAAGACGTAGCCTGTGGACTCCACCGTGCTCAGCTCGGCGGCCATCAGGGCGGAGCGGCGGTAGAGCCGGAACCCGGCCGTTGCGTCGCGAACCGGAAGACCGAGGAGCAGCCGGACGTAGAGGTTGCCACCGCGCGACAACAGGCGGCGTCCCAGCGGCCAGTTGACCACCGAACCACCGGTCACCCAGCGCGAGCCGATCACCAGGTCAGCGTGGCGCAACGCGGTCAGCATCGCGGGTAGCTGCTCGGGCTGGTGTGAGCCGTCCGCATCCATCTCGCCGATCACGTCCGCGCCCATCTCCAGAGCGACCTGGAACCCGTCGAGATAGGCGGCACCGAGCCCCTCCTTGGTGGCCCGGTGGTGAACATGCACCTGCGGGTCGGCTGCGGCCAGTTCGTCGGCCAGTGCGCCCGTACCGTCCGGGGAGCCGTCGTCGACGATCAGGATCTCCACGAAACGGGCGGCGCCGCGGACCCGTGCGACCACCTCGGCGATGTTCTCCACCTCGTTGTAGGTGGGAATCACCAGCACTACGCGCCCGAGATCAGCGACGGTCAAAAGCCCTACCCCTTCTTCACATTCCGATGTGCTCGACGATACGACAACAGGCCAACCAACAGCGCGCCACCGAGCGCGGTGGCGCTGAGCCGGCCGAGCCAGGGGCCGACGTACATCGACGGCGGGGTTCCGTTCGCCAAGGGGACCGTCGCCGAGATGACCCCGGCGGTACGGGTGTCGATGTCGGCGATCACCTCGCCATCCGGTCCGATGATGCCGCTACGCCCGTTGATCGCCGCCACCGCGACCGCGCGACCTGTCTCGATCGCGCGGAGCCGGGTGATCGCGAACTGCTGATCGATCTGGCTGGTGTGGATGAACATCGCGTTCGAGGTCTGCACCACCACCAGTTCCCCGCCCCGCCGTACCTGGTCGACGAAGACGTCGTCGTAGGAGACGTCGAAACAGATCGCATCGACCACGTCGAGACCGGCGATCCGGATCGGCTTCTTGTTGGTTCCGGCCACCATGTCCCGGGGGATCTCGGCGAGACGGCCGATGTTCGAGCCCTCCGGGATCCAGCTCCGCAACGGGATGTACTCACCGAACGGGACCGGATGCCGCTTGCTGTACCGGTCCCCCACCCCGGTCACCGGGTCGTAGACGACACCCTGGTTGAGCACCTTGTCGTCGTCGGCATGGTCGACCATCGCGCCGACCAGCAGCGGGACGCCGAGAGCCCGGACGGCCTCGTCGATGCCGGCCCGGGTCTCAGCATCACGGAACGGATCGACCGCCGTCGAGTTCTCCGGCCACAGTACGAAGTCGGGCTTCGGTACGCTCCCGTCCGCGATCTCGGCACCCAACTGCTCGGTCAGCGTGACGTGGTCGGCGGTGACGGTGCGGTGGTACGCGGCCACGTCGGTTCCGTCACCGGGTACGTTCCCCTGGACCACAGCGATCCGGGCCTCCTCGCCGCTCCCCCACTGCGGCCCGATGAACGTCGGCACCACGACGACAGCGGCCGCGACGACGGCGACCGCGCCGACCGCGCGCAACCGAACACGGTTGCCGACGCACCAGACGGCGGCAGCGCTGGTGCCGGCGAGGACCAGGCTCACGCCGTTGGAGCCGATCCAGGGCAGCAGTTGGGCATAACTCGTGTCGACGACGGCGAAGGAGAGTCGCCCCCAGGTGAAGCCACTCCACGGGAAGCCGCCACGGACGACTTCGATACCCACCCAGACCAACGCCATCCACAGCGGCCAGAACCGCCAGCGGGAGACCCGAGCCAAGGTAGCGCCGGCCAAGGTGAGGTAGGCGGTTTGGACACCGGCCAGCCCGATCCAGGCGGCGTCGGCGACGGCGCGCATCCAGTAGATGTTGGCGAAGATGAAGAAGCTTCCGAAGAGAAGTCCGAGCAGTGCGCCTTGGCGGACGCGGACCCCGCGGAGCAGCCAGAAGAAGGCGGCCAGGACCGGGATCAGGATCCAGAAGAAGGCAACCGGCTCGAAGGCCAGGCTGAGCGCTAAGCCCAGCACGGGAGCCAGGGCGTATCGCGTGCGCACGCGGCAAGGTTACCGGCGGCTCCTGGCAGGGCCGGGAGGGAGCCCGTGGGCTTCGGACCAACCGGAGCGCAACTGGCGGTTGCGGGCCGGAAGTTGTCTAAGGCGCCCGGGTCCCTCCCGGGTCCACCCATCGCGCGGCGGAACCGACCTCCGTGAACGATCTCGGTGCCAGTGTGGTGCTCACCGGACCTGATCGCCACTCGGACGCCGGTCCACTCCGCGACGAACTGCCAGGGTGGACCTGCCGAACGTTTCAGCATCGCGAGGTTGGTTGTCAACCCGCCTCTGACCTGCGTAAACGCTGGTCGCCGCAGGTCAGAGGCGGATTCCGACATCCCCAAATCGGCCTATATTTTCCGCAGTCTCGGCGTGTCGAGGTACGACACGCCGAACCGGTCTGGGCCGGTTACGGGACGACCACTGTGCCGCGCGCCTCGGTGGCCAGCAACGGCGGGCGCAGCAACGCTGCCGCCCCCGGCCGTTCACGCGTGCCAGCACCACGAGCGACCACGTGCAGGGTGAAGTAGATCTCCCGCGAGCGGCTGCCGACCCGGACGATCTCACCGGCCGCCTCGAGGACGTCGCCGGCCCGGACCGGCGCCCGGAACTCGACCGCGCTGTAGGAAGCGAAGAGTCCTTCGTCCCCGTCCCCCACGATGCAGAGCTCGGTGGCGACGTCCCCGAAGAGGGCGAGCCCGAAGGCCCCGTCCACCAGCGAGCCCGCGTAGTGAGCGTGGCCGAAGTCCACGTAACGGCGCTGCACCACACGAAGTCCCAACTGTGCCGCCATCACGCCACCGCCCGGACCCGATGGACGAGGTAGCTGGCGACGTCGCCGGGGGTGGTGCCCCGTCCGAAGATCCGGTCGACCCCCAGTTCGCCCGCCGCTTGCTCGTCGAACCGTGGTCCACCGACCACCAGCAGGGGCCGCTCATGCGCCGCGAACGCCTCCCGGAAGGCGGCCGACATCTCGGCGGTGTTGTGCAGATGTGCGTCGCGCTGCGTCACCACCTGGGAGACCAAAACCGCATCGGCTCCCTCGGCGCGGGCAGCAGCAACGAGTTGCGGCACCGAGACCTGAGCACCCAGGTTGACCACCCGGAGTTCCCGGTAGTACTCCAGCCCCTTCTCGCCGGCGAACCCCTTCACGTTCAGGATCGCGTCGATACCGACGGTGTGAGCATCGGTACCGATGCAGGCACCCACCACCACCATCCGCCGACGCAGGGCCCGCTTGACCTCCGCATTCACCTCTGCCGGAGTGAGCAAGGGGTAGTCGCGCTCCAGGACCTGCACCTGCGCGGTGTCGACCAGGTGGGTGACCCGGCCATAGACGACGAAGAAGGTGAAGCTCGGCCCGATCGCATGCGCGTGGACCAGCAGCGCCTGGTCGAAACCCATCTTGGCCGCCAACTGGAGCGCAGCGCCCTCGGCCAGTTTGTCGTGGGCCAGCGGCAGCGTGAAGCTGACCTGGACCATCCCGTCGCCGGTGGTGTCACCGTAGGGTCGAACGATCACGATTCGTCCAGGATCTCGATGGCGGCGTTGTAGTAGCCCGGTGCCCGGACGGCGACCCCGTCGCGTCCGCGGCCGGCGTCCGCAGGCCGTCGCATCAGCCCGAAGGTGCCGTCCGCGATCGCGCCCAGGAGACCGTCGGCGCGTGCTTCGATCTCGGCAAGGAGCGTCTGGGACTCGCCGAGCACGGTGCGGGCACGGTTGGCGATGAACCCGTCCGCCGGTGGCGCGAAGTCCTCGGCGAGCCCACCGGCAGCGTTCAGTACATAGCGGACGTTGCGCAGCGCCAGGTCGCGGTCCGAGAGCCACGGCGTGACGACCGCTTCGGTCATCATCCCGACGAGCAGGATGCCTTGGCCGGTGAGCGCACCGGCGAGGTTGAAGAATCCGTCCAACAGGTAGCCCCGGAAGACGTCGCCGTCCATGTGCCTGGTCGGCGGCATCCACTTCAACGGAGCATCAGGGAAGAGCGTCCGGGCCAACATGGCGTGGGCGAGCTCCAGCCGGAAGGAGTCCGGGAGGGCAGGATCGATCTCGAAGGCGTGCCCGAGGCCGAGCTGCCAGTCGGCGAGGCCGGCCTCCTTGGCCAGGCACTCATTGATCAGTTGGCTGACCGTCACCGTGTGCGCGGCGTCGACCGCGTCGGCGGTGGTGAGGTAGTTGTCCTCACCGGTGTTGATGATGATGCCGGCGCGGGCATGGATCTGCCTGCTGAACCGCTGGTCGACGAAGGTGCGGACCGGGTTGATGTCGCGGAACAGGATCCCGTACATCGAGTCGTTCAGCATCATGTCGAGCCGTTCCAGCCCGGCCAGCGCGGCGATCTCCGGCATGCAGAGGCCCGAGGCGTAGTTGGTCAGTCGGACGTAGCGCCCCAACTCACGGCTCGTCTCGTCCAGCGCGGCCCGCATCAACCGGAAATTCTCCTGGGTCGCGTACGTCCCGGCGAACCCCTCCCGGGTGGCGCCCTCGGGTACGTAGTCCAGGAGCGACTGTCCGGTGGAGCGGATCACCGCGATCACGTCGGCACCCGCCCGGGCGGCGGCCTGCGCCTGCGGGATGTCCTCCTCGATGTCGCCGGTGGCCACGATCAGGTAGATCCAGGGCTTGGCCGGTGCGTCCCCGACGGTCGCGATCAACTCCTCGCGTTCACCCCGCCGCCGGTCGATCTCGGCGATGCCGCGGGCCACCGCGGCCCGAGACGCGACGCGGGCAGCGCGGGAGGCCTCGCCGTCCGGGACCCGGAACCGGATCGATCCGGCCAGCGCCTTCTCGGTCAGTTCTCGCAGGTCACCGACTCCCGAGGTGAGCACGGCGTCCCAGACCGGGATGCAGACCCCCGCTCCCAGTCCGACGTCGGCGCGCACTGCGTCGACGAGGTGGTTCGCCCAGGGCACGCCGTCCGGGTCAGCGCCGCTGAGCCCGGCGAGGCGCAAGGTGGCCCGCTCCACTGAATCGGTGGTGTGGGTCCGTGCCAGTTCGATCACCGGCTCACAGACTCGGCGAGCTGCCTTTCGTGCTGCCGCCACCTGGTCGCGATCGAGGTCCAGCATCAGATCCGCCGTTCCAGGTGGGCGCGGAGTGCGGGTTGGCGCCGGACCAGGTCCAAGGCGTACTCCGCGTGCCCCGGCAGGTATCCGTTGCCGATCAGCATGGTGACGTCGGCGGCGAGCCCTTCGGCGCTGAGCGCGGCGGTGGCGAACGACGTCGCCATCGAGAAGAAGATCACGGTGCCGCCCGCCGACGTCGAGAGGATCGCTCCCGCCTCACAACCGGGGACGTCGACACAGACGACGGTGACGTCGACCGGGCCGCCGGCACGTCGCACCGCGTTGCGGATGGCGAGCGGATCCCGGGCGTCGGCGATCACCACCTCGTCGGCCAGTCCGGTTGCGACCAGGGCGTCCCGCTCGGCCTCGTGCGGGACGACGGCGACCAGGTGTCGCGCGCCGGCATCACGGGCCGCCGCGAGGCTCATCGAGCCACTCTTACCGGCGCCGCCGACGACGGCGACCGAGCCCGCGGCCGCGTTCCGGACGGTACGCCGGGTCAGCGCCGGTGCGCCGCAGACATCGAAGACCGCCAACGCCAACTCGGCGGGGAGGTCGCTCGGCACCTTGGCCACGATCGACTGACCGAAGACGATGGCGTAGCCATCGGTTGGAACCTGCTCACTGAACCCGTCCCAGCGGCTGAGGCCGTCCTCGATCACCAGCGGGGTGAGCGTGAGCGAGACCAACGTCGCCACCGGCTCCCCCACGCTGAGGCCGAGTCCGTGTTCGGGGCCGACCTCTTCGACGACTCCCAGCAGCATGCCCCCGGATCCGGTGATCGGGTTCTGCATCTTGCCGCGCTCCGCGATGATCGCGAGCACCTCGGCGCGGACCGCGTCGCCGTCGACACCCGATGGGCCACGATGCTTCTCGGCGAGTTGCCGGTAGGAGGCGGCGTCAAGATTGAGCCGGTCGACCCGGATCCGGGTCTCTCCGGGTTGCAGTAGGGGGTCGGTGTCGAGCCGGTGCGCCGCCTGCGGCAACACCCGAGCTACGTCCTCCACCCGATGGGTGCCGATCCGGTCGACGGGGTGACCGGCCGACCGAAGCCTTCCTTCCAGCATATACGTCTCCTTGCCGTAAATCTTGCGGTCATGTGATCGACAGACCGCAGGTTCTTCTCTAGTCTGGCAGTAATGTGACGCCGCACACAACAGCTGAGCGTCATCCATGCCGCACTACAGGAGCACCACCATGAGCCTGGCCGCAGCCTCCGCCGCCACCCCGCAGCCCTACGCCTACCGTCAGACCGAGCTCGTCGAACCCGACTGGCGCCGCTTCCCTGGCTGGCGCGACGTCACCGAAGCGGATTGGCGCTCGGCGCAGTGGCAGCGCGCGCACTGCATCAAGACCGTCGCCCAGCTCAGGGCGCTCCTCGGCGATCTGGTCGACGAGGTCTTCTACCTCGACCTCGAGCGTGACCAGCGCGAACGGGCCACCATGTCGATGTTGGTACCTCCGCAGATGATGAACACGATGGCGCCCGCGCTCAGCCCCGGCGGGCCGGGCTCGTTGACGGCGGCGTTCTACGCCGACCCGATCCGGCGCTACATGCTTCCGGTCTTCAGCGACCGCCGTACCGACTGGCCCTCGCACCCGCACTCGTCACGGGACTCGCTCCACGAGCACGACATGTGGGTCGCCGAAGGGCTCACCCACCGGTACCCGACCAAGGTGCTCGCCGAACTCCTCCCGACCTGCCCTCAGTACTGCGGCCACTGCACCCGGATGGACCTGGTCGGCAACTCGACGCCGACCGTCACCAAGCTCAAGCTGACCGGGAAACCGACCGACCGACTCACCTCGATGCTCGACTACCTCCGGGCCACCCCGAGCGTGCGCGACGTCGTCGTCTCCGGTGGCGACGTCGCGAACATGCCCTGGCCACGCCTCGAGGCCTTCGTCGCCGAGCTGATCGAGATCGAGAACATCCGCGACATCCGGCTCGCGACCAAGGCGTTGATCGGACTCCCCCAGCACTGGCTGCAGACCGAGGTCCGCGAAGGGATGGCACGCCTCGCCACCGCTGCCCGGAGCCGCGGCACGTCGCTGGCGATCCACACCCACACCAACCACGCCCAGTCGGTGACTCCGCTGGTGGCCGAAGCCTCACGGGCCATGCTGGAGGCCGGCGTCCGCGACGTCCGGAACCAAGGCGTCCTCCTGGACGGCGTCAACACCGATCCGCACAGTCTGCTCGACCTCTGCTTCGGCCTGCTCGACGGTGCCTCGATCACGCCGTACTACTTCTACATGTGCGACATGGTGCCGTTCGCCGAGCACTGGCGGGTCTCGGTCCGCCACGCCCAGGACCTCCAGGCAGCGATCATGGGCTACCTCCCCGGATTCGCCACACCGCGGATCGTCTGCGACGTGCCCTTCGTCGGCAAACGGTGGGTCCACCAACTCGACAGCTACGACACCGAGCGTGGGATCAGCTACTGGACGAAGAACTACCGGACCTCGATCGAGATGGACGACGCCACCGCGCTCCGGCGGACCTACTCCTACTTCGATCCGATCCACACCCTGCCCGCGGCCGGCCAGCAGTGGTGGCGGGAGAACGCACCCGCCGAGATCGACCATGCCGCACACGCGACTGCGTCACGCGAGGTCTCGCTGCTCCAGACCCAGCAGCAGTGCTGAAGTAGAAGCAGTGCTGACCTACAAGCGATGCTGACCTACAAGCGGAGCTGACCTACTCCTCGACGGGGGTGGGCGCGGGCCGATGCACCGGCCGGTTCTCGAACGAGGTCGAGAGCACGATCGTGGTCCGGGTCGCGACGTTCGCCAGGGTCCGGATCCGGCCGAGCAGTGCTTCGAGGTCGCTCGGCATCGCGACCCGCACCTTCAGGATGTAGGACTCCGCGCCCGCCACCGACCAGCAGGACTCGATCTCATCGACGTCCTCGAGCCGCTTCGGGTAGTCGTCCGGCTGGCCCGGGTCGATCGGCGTGATCGAGACGAACGCCGTCAGCGGGAGGCCCATCTGCTCGTGGTCGACAGTCGCGCCGTACCCCTTGATCAGGCCGCGCTTCTCCAACCGCTTCACCCGCTGGTGGACCGCAGAGGTCGACAAGCCGGTCGCCTTGCCGAGGTCGGTGTACGACATCCGGCCATCGTTGGCGAGCAGGGTCAGAATCTGACGGTCCGTGTGCTCCACGCCCCCAGGGTAGTCGTTCACCACACCAGCACCTGACAAACTGGGCATTGTGAGCACACAGCGGTTGCTACTCCTCGACACGGCCAGCCTCTACTTCCGCGCCTTCTTCGGCGTGCCCGACTCGATGCGGGCCCCTGACGGGATGCCCGTCAACGCGGTCCGCGGGCTGATGGACTTCATCTCCCGGTTGGTCACCGAATACCAACCCACCCACATCGCCTGCTGCTGGGACGACGACTGGCGCCCGCAGTGGCGCGTCGACCTCCTCCCCTCCTACAAGTCCCACCGCGTCATCGAAGAGCGCCCCGGCACCGCCCCCGACGTCGAGGAGGTGCCGGACCCGCTGCAACTCCAGGTGCCGTTCATCAGGGCCGTGCTCGATGCCGTCGGTATCGCAGTCGTCGGTCACCCGGAGATGGAGGCCGATGACGTGATCGGCACGCTGGCCACCGACGCCGGAATGCCGGTCGACGTCGTCACCGGGGACCGCGACCTGTTCCAGTTGGTCGACGACGCGGCTCAGGTCCGGGTCCTCTACACCGCCCGCGGGGTCGGCAAGCACGACAAGGTCGACGACGCCTGGGTGATGGCCAAGTACGGGGTGCACGCCAACCAGTACGCCGACTTCGCCACGCTCCGCGGCGACGCCTCCGACGGCCTGCCGGGCGTCAAGGGTGTCGGCGAGAAGACGGCGGCCACCCTGCTCGGCCGGTTCGGCGACCTCGACGGGATCGTGGCAGCCGCCGCGGACCCGAACGCCGAGATGGGCCCGGCGCCGCGGCGCAACGTCCTTGCCTCCGCCGACTACCTGGCCGTGGCCCCGACCGTGGTCGCGGTCCGTCGTGACCTTGACCTCGGCGAGCTCGACCTGAGTCTGCCCAAGACGCCCCGCAACCCCGAGGCGTTCGCCGAGCTCGACGAGCGGCTCGCGCTCAGCACCTCGGCGACCCGGCTGATCGAGGCGCTGGCCGCCGAACGCTGAACGGACCTCAGGAGGAGACGGAGGAGTACGCCACGACCCCGCGGCGTAGCTTCTCCGTCGCCTTCCGGGCGGTACGCCGCAACGGCGAATCCCCGGCGGCGTCGGCCACCTGACCGCAGAGGTCGATCAGCTGCTTCATCCAACGGACGAAGTCGCCGGCCGACAGGTCGACGACGTTCAGCACGTCGTCGAGGTCGTCGCCCTCGGCCCAACGGAACGCCGCCCAGGCGAAGCCCAGGTCGGGTTCGCGCAGGAACGAGAGCCGGTGCTCCTTCTCCAGCGCCTCCAGTTGAGCCCAGAGCTTGACCAGGTCCTGGAGCGACTCCCGGACCCGGGTACCGGGCAGGCGCGGCGAGCGGGCGTCGTCGGGGCGCCGGGCCTCGAAGACCAGCGCGGAGAGCACCGCAGCCAGCTCGGAGGGGTCGAGGTGGTCCCAGTACTCGCCCCGGATCGCCTCCGCCGCGACGAGGTCGAAGTCGGAGTAGAGGCGGCGCAGCGGTGCACCGCGTTCGGTGACCTCGTCGCCGTCCAGGTACTCGAGGGCGTCAAGCACCTCGCAGACCCGGTCGAACTGGCGGGCGATGGTGTTGGTCCGGTTCTCGACGCGCCGCTTGAGGACCTCGGTGTCGCGGTTCAGCTTGTACCAACGCTGCGCCCACCGGTCGTGGTCCTCGCGCTCGGCGCACCCGTGGCACGGGTGGGCACGCAGTTGGTTGCGTAGCTCGGTGATCTCGGCGTCGATCGGGTCCAGCCCGCTCCGAGGGCCGCGCCGGCTCCGGTTGGTGACCGGAAGGTTCCGGCCCTTCTCCCGCAGGGCCGCTGCCAGATCGCGGCGCATCTGCGGGTTGCGACCGTTGAAGTTCTTCGGCACCCGCAGGTGCTCCAGCGCCTCGACCGGTGTCGGGAAGTCGAGGGCGCCGAGCCGCTTGGCGTGCCGCTCGGCCGTCAACACGTACGGGCGGGCTTCAGCTCCGGCGAGGCCCGGGTCGAGAACGACAGCGAGGCCGGCGTACTTGCCGGACGGCACCCGGATCACGTCACCGATCCGGAGCTTGGCCAGGGAGGCCGCCGCTTCGGCGCGCTGGTCCTGACGGCGCGACCTCGCGCCCTCCTTCTCGATGTCGGAGATCCGGCGACGGAGCGCCGCGTACTCCATGAAGTCGCCGAGGTGGCAGGTGGCCGACTCGCTGTAGCCCACCAGGGCGTCCTCGGCCTTGCGCAGCTGGCGAGCCATCCCGACGACGGCGCGGTCGGCCTGGAACTGGGCGAACGACGTCTCCAGCAGCTCCCGCGAACGGCTTCGCCCGTACTGGGTGACCAGGTTGATCGCCATGTTGTACGACGGCCGGAACGAGGAGCGCAGCGGATAGGTGCGGGTGGAGGCCAGACCGGCCAGCTCCTTGGGGTTCATCCCCTGCTGCCAGAGCACGACCCCGTGACCCTCGACGTCGAGTCCACGGCGTCCGGCGCGGCCGGTGAGCTGGGTGTACTCCCCCGGTGTGATGTCGACGTGGCCCTCGCCGTTCCACTTGGTCAGCTTCTCCAGCACCACGGTCCGGGCCGGCATGTTGATGCCCAGTGCCAGTGTCTCGGTGGCGAAGACCACGCGGCAGAGCCCGCGCAGGAACAGCTCCTCGACACACTCCTTGAAGGTGGGCAACATCCCGGCATGGTGCGCCGCGATGCCACGCTGGAGGCCGTCGAGGAACTCGTGGTAGCCGAGCACCTGCAGGTCCTCGTCCGGCAGATGGGCGCACTTGTCGGTGACGAACGCCCGGATCTCGCGAGCCTCGTCGTCGGTGGTGAGCCGCAGGTTGGAGTTCAGGCACTGGCTGACCGCGGCGTCACAGCCCACCCGGCTGAAGATGAAGTAGATCGCGGGTAGCAGACCGTCGGCCTGGAGCCGGCTGACCACGTCGTAGCGCGACGCCATCGGCAACCGACGGCCCTGCGGCTGCGCGCCGCGGCCCCGGTTCCCCTTCTTGTCGCGGCGGTCGTTGAACCGCTTGGAGGCGAAGTCGTCACGCGCCACCCGCAGCAGCTGCGGATTGACGGTGGCGCCCTCCTGCACGAATCCGGCCTTGGTCTGTTCGTCGCCGTCACCGAAGAGGTCGAAGAGACGGCGGCCGACCATCACGTGCTGGAAGAGCGGAACCGGACGCCGTTCCTCGACGATGGTGACCACCTCGCCGCGCACGGTGTTCAGCCACTCGCCGAACTCCTCGGCGTTGGAGACGGTCGCCGACAGGGAGACCACGGAGACGCTCTCCGGGAGGTGGATGATCACTTCCTCCCAGACCGCGCCGCGCATCCGGTCGGCGAGGTAGTGCACCTCATCCATCACCACGAAGCCGAGACCGTCCAGGGTCCGCGAGCCCGCGTAGAGCATGTTGCGCAGCACCTCGGTGGTCATCACCACGATCGGTGCCTCGCCGTTGATCGTGTTGTCACCGGTCAACAAGCCGACCTGGTCGGCGCCGTAGCGCTTCACCAGATCCGCGAACTTCTGGTTGCTCAGTGCCTTGATCGGCGTGGTGTAGAACGCCTTGCGGCCCGTGGCCAACGCGAGGTGGATCGCGAACTCGCCGACGATCGTCTTGCCGCTTCCGGTCGGTGCGGCGACCAGAACTCCCTTGCCCGCCTCGACCTCGCGGCAGGCACGGAGCTGGAACTCGTCGAGCTCGAAGGAGTAGAGCGCACGGAAGTCGGTGAGCACCGGGTAGGCCCGGTCACTGCGGAACCGGGCGTAGCTCTCGGACGGGGAGTCACTCATGCGATCACCTTCAAGGCTTGGGGCACCGCTTCCACGGTAAGAGGCAAGGCACCGAACCGCTCGCCATCGGCGTAGCTGACGATGCCGGGGGCGGCGATGGTCGCCTTCGCGACGCGGTACCGCCGATAGGCAGGGTGGGTGGTCAGGGAACCGTCGAAGAGCCGCGGGTAGGACCGGATCAACTCCAGGCGGCTCAACGGCTCGATCACCACCACGTCGAGCAGGCCGTCGTCCAGCCGGGCGCCTTCGGTGATCCGGAGCCCGCCACCGAACGAACTCCCGTTCCCGACCGCGACCAGCGTGGCTCGGGTCTCCACCCGTTCCCCGTCGAGTTCCAGCACATAGGGCAGCGGTTCGAAGCTGCGCAGCTCCGCGACCGTAGCGAGGTTGTAGCGCATCTGCCCCCGCGGCCATCGCATCGCGTTGGCGCGTTCGTTGACGATCGCGTCGAAGCCGGCCGCGAGCACCGTGACGAAGTAGCGCGAGCCGGAACGGGCCAGGTCGAGGGTCCGGGTGCGCCCGGCCACGATCACGTCGACAGCTGCGGCCAGGTCGGTACGTGGCAGAGCCAGATACCGGGCGATGTCGTTGCCGGTCCCCACCGGGATGATCCCGAGCGGGGTCTCGGTCTCCGCGACCGCCTGCGTGGCCAGATGGGCCAACCCATCGCCGCCGACGGCGACCAGCGCGCTGACGCCGTCCCGGACTGCGGCGCGGGCCAGCTGTTCGGCATCGTCACCGTCACGACCGACCAGCTTGCGGACCTGGAGCCCTGCGGCCTCGAACCGGGCGAAGATGCCGGGGGCCAACTGAGCGGCGCGCCCCTTGCCTGCGGTCGGGTTGACCAGGACCGCCACCTCACCCGCGATCGGCACTACTCCCCCTCGTCCACGCGTCGAGCCGCAGCGCCACGGAGTAGCGCTGCGGTGGTGCGGCAACGGCGCGGGCGAAACGCCGGATCGACTCCAAGGCATCGGCCGGCCCGAAGGCGATGCCCGGACTGAGCACCAGGAGGCGACCCTCGTCGTCCTCGGCGACCACGATCTCCCCTGCGCGCCAAGCGGTGTGGACCTGTTGCCGCAACGCTTCGTCGGCGACCGGGTGCGGCCACGCCTGATCCACCGCCAGTAGGTCGCAGTCGAGGACCTGACCCGACGCCGTCAGCGTGCCGCGGACCCGGTGGCCGCCACGGTCGGTACTCAACGCCGACCAGGTGACCTCGTCCGTGCCCAGCCAGTCCGGCAGGTCGAAGGCGTCGACGGGTGTCACAGCGTCGAGATCTCGTCGTCAGCCCATTGGTCGGTGCCCGCGGAGCGGCGGCCGCGCCAGCGGTCCAGGACCCGCGCGACGACCTCCGAGATCAGGAAGAGCGCGGTCATCACACCGGCCAGGATCGACATCGCGAACGGATCGGTGGACGGCGTCGCGACGGCGGCGAAGATGAAGGTGCCGACGATGATCCACGGTCGGTAGGCGCCGATCTGCTTGCCGGTGATGATCCCGGCGAGGTTCAACATGATCACGAAGAGCGGGATCTCCATCGCGATACCGAAGACCAGCAGCATCCGGGTGAAGAAGGAGAAGTACTCCCCGAACTCGACGAGGTTCTGCATCCCGTCCGGGGTGAAGCTGAGCAGTACCTCGAGCCCCTTGGGCAGGACGTAGTAGCCCAGGGCGACGCCGCCGAGGAAGAGCGGGCCGGCCACCGCGGCGAAGACCCGGGACCAGCGCTTCTCGCGGGCGGTCAGGCCCGGTACCAGGAAGCCCCAGATCTGGTAGAGCCAGTAGGGACTGGCCAGCACCAACGCCGCGATCCCGCAGAGCTTGAGCTGCAGCATCAGCGGTCCGGTGGCGCCCTTGACGTAGGCCTCCGTGCTGACGTCTGCCTGCAGCACCTCCCGCGCATGGTTGTACGGGTTGAGGACCAGTTCCAGAAGTTCGTTGTAGAAGAAGAGCGCGCCGAAGAAGAGCAGCACGAAGACCAGCAGGGAGCGCATCAGGCGGGCGCGGAGCTCCCGGAAATGGTCGCCGAGGGCCATCTTGCCGTCGCTGCCGATGGCGTGCTTCGGTTTGCCGCGGAACAAGCCCACGACGCCGGCGAGGGACACGGTCAGTTGGTCGTGTCGCGCCGGTGATCGGGGTCGATCACCGGGTCGGTGCTCTGCGGCGGGTTGAGCTCGCCGGCCGGGCCGTCGTCCACCTGGTCGTCGTCGTTCAGGCCCTTCGTCTCGGCCTTGAAGATCCGCAGCGCGCGGCCGCTACCGCGGGCGAGCTCCGGAAGCTTCGAGGCACCGAAGAGCAGGACGATGACGGCCAGAATGATCAGCAGTTCGGGGGTACCGAGCCCACCAATGAGTTGCGGGGTCATGACGTCCTCACCTTGATAGTCAACAACATCCGAAAGTCTACGTCGCGCACCTGGCGGAGCAGGGATCAGACGACACCCAGCACGTCGACCACGAAGGTCAGCGTGTCACCGGGCTTGATGTCCTTGCCGCTGCCCTTGTCGCCGTAGGCGAGCTCGGCCGGGATCACCAGCAGCACGCGGCTACCGGCGGTGACGCCGTCGAGGCCCTGGTCCCAGCCCTTGATGACCGAGCCGGTACCGAGGGTGAGCAGGCTGCCGCCGATGGTCGGGGTCTGCGCGGTGTAGTTCTCGTCGAACGGCTTCTTCGCGCCCCACACCTGGCCGAGGTAGCGCAGCGCCACCTTGGAGCCCTTCTCAGCCTTCGGGCCCGTGCCGGTGACCAGACGGGTGACCTGCAGGCCCGGCTTGGGGGTCTTCATCGCCTTGCTGAAGTCCAGACCGGTGACCTGGCCGTCCTTCTCGACGACGGTCGGCCAACCCTTCGGCGTCGCGGCGGCGCTGGTGTCGATCTTGTCCAGAGCGGTGCCCAGGATGTCGATCAGGAAGACGGTGGTGTCCTGGTTGCCGATACCCAACTCGGCACCGCCCAGGCCGAAGGCGTCGTCCGCCTCGGCGCTGACGACGACCCGCGAGCCGATGGTGTGACCGACAACGGCCTCGTTGATCGCCTTGACGGTGTCCTTGGTGAGCGTGACCAGGGTCGGGTTGCCCTCCGCCTGCTCGTCGGCGGCCGGGGTCTCACCGTCGGCAGCGTCGGTGTCGCCGGACTTCTCCGTGGACGGAGCGCTGGGCGTCTCACTGGCCGACGGCGAGGCGCTGGGGCTCTCGGTCTCGGCGGGCTCCGGGGTCTTCAGCTCCGGCCAGGCGGAGTCGACGACCCGGCCGTCGTAGCCGTTGGCGATGAAGATGTTGAGGAACGCCGTGCTGTCCTTCTCGACGACGTCGCCCTCACCCTTGGTGATCACCTGGACCTTGGTCTCGTCGACCGAGTACGGAGCGTCGATCTTCACCGTCGGGACGGTGCCGAAGGCGCCGGAGACCTTGAGCGATCCCTCGCCGCTGGAGTCGCTGTCGTCGCCGCAGGCGGCGAGAGTACCGAGGAGCAAGGTGGCAACAGCGAATGAGGCAGCGATGCGACGCACGGTTGGTTTCCGTTTCTTTCGGGCAGCACGGGCGAGTTCAGAGCCTAGGGCATGACCCCAATCGTGCGGGCTACATGCCCTCGATCAGCCGCTGCACGCGATCGTCGACCGCGCGGAACGGGTCCTTGCAGAGCACCGTGCGCTGCGCCTGGTCGTTCAGCTTCAGGTGGACCCAGTCGACGGTGAAGTCACGACGTCGTTCCTGGGCTCTGCGGATGAAGTCGCCCCGGAGCTTGGCCCGGGTGGTCTGCGGCGGCACCGACTTGGCCCGGAAGATCGGCAGATCGCCGGTGACCCGGGCCACCGCGCCGCGGTGCTCCAGGAGGTAGTAGAGGCCGCGGTCGCGCCGGATGTCGTGGTAAGCCAGGTCGAGCTGGGCGACCCGGGCACTGCCGAGGCTGAGCCCGTGCTTGGCCCGGTAGCGTTCGATCAGCTTCCACTTGATCACCCAGTCGAGCTCCCGGTCGACCAGCGACAGGTCACCGGCCTCGATCGCCTTGAGCCCGCGCTCCCAGAGGTCGAGCGTGCGCTCGATCAACGGCGTGGAGAGTTCACGCCGGTCCACGAAGTCGCGGGCCCGCGTCAGGTACTCGGCCTGGATCTCCAGGGCGCTGGCCTCACGGCCGTTGGCGAGGCGGACCTTGCGCTGTCCGGTCATGTCGTGGGAGATCTCGCGGATCGCCCGGATCGGGTTCTCCAACGTGAGGTCGCGCATCACCACGCCCTCCTCGATCATCCGCAACACCAGGTCGCAGCTGGCGACCTTCAGCATGGTGGTGGTCTCACTCATATTGGAGTCGCCCACGATCACGTGCAGGCGCCGGTACCGCTCGGCATCGGCGTGCGGCTCGTCGCGGGTGTTGATGATCGGACGGCTCCGGGTGGTCGCGCTGGAGACGCCCTCCCAGATGTGTTCGGCGCGCTGGCTCACCGAGAACGAGGCTCCGCGCGGGGTTTGCACGATCTTGCCGGCGCCGACCAGGATCTGCCGGGTCACCAGGAACGGGATCAGGATGTCGGCCAGTCGGCTGAACTCGCCGGCCCGACCGACCAGGTAGTTCTCGTGGCAGCCGTAGGAGTTGCCGGCCGAGTCGGTGTTGTTCTTGAAGAGATAGATGTCGCCGGAGACGCCCTCGTCGTGGAGGCGCTGCTCGGCGTCGATCAGCAGCCCTTCCAGGATCCGCTCCCCCGCCTTGTCGTGGGTGACGAGCTGCTCCACGTCATCACACTCGGGGGTGGCGTACTCCGGGTGGCTGCCCACATCGAGGTAGAGCCGGGCACCGTTGCGGAGGAACACGTTGCTGCTGCGTCCCCAGGAGACGACCTTGCGGAAGAGGTAGCGCGCCACCTCGTCTGGGCTGAGCCGGCGCTGACCGTGGAAGGTGCACGTGACGCCGTACTCGTTCTCGATTCCGAAAATCCGGCGGTCCATGTACCAACACTAGGCGAGGCGCACCAATCGGTGCGCCTCATTCGCTAGTGGTTGCCCAATAGTTACTTCTCGGGCTCCTCGTTCGGTGCCCCGGTGAGGGGGTCCTCCAACGGCGGCACGGTGCCGCTGACCAGGTCGGTCGGGTCGGCCGGATCGTCGCTCGGAGCGCCCGGGTTCGCCAACGGCGTTGCCGCGTCCTCGACATTCGCCGCATCCGGGGTCTCGGCGTCGCGCGGGCCGAGCAACTTCGGCAGGGTCGCGGCAGCCACCCGACGGAACTTGCGGGGCTGGCTCCGGGTGCGGTCCAGAACGGCGACCTCAAGGTCCTCGATCGGGATCACCCGGTCGGACTTCTCGCTGTGCCCGAGGGCAGCGACAGCCAGCTTCAAGGCCGCGGCGAGGTCGAGCCCCTCCTGGTACTGCTGACGCAGGTACTCGCCGACGACGTCGGCCGCACCGCCCATCACGGCATAGCCGTGCTCGTCAGCGACCATGCCCTCGAAGGTCAACCGGAAGATCCGGTCGTCGGCGGGCACCTCGCCCACCTCCGCCACGAAGATCTCCACCTCGTACGGCTTCTCGCCGCCGCTGGAGAAGATCGTGCCGAGGGTCTGCGCATAGGCATTGGCCAGCCCCTGGCCGGTGACGTCGCGCCGGTCGTAGGCGTAGCCGCGCATATCGGCGAGCCGGACGCCGGCGATCCGCAGGTTCTCGAACTCGTTGTAGCGGCCGACCGCGGCGAACGCGATCCGGTCGTAGAGTTCGGAGATCTTGTGCAGCGCCTGGGACGGGTTCTCCGAGACCAGCAGCACGCCATCGGCGTACTGGACCGCGACCAGGGACCGGCCGCGGGAGACGCCCTTGCGAGCGAAGTCCGCGCGGTCCTTCATCAGTTGCTCGGGCGAAACGTAGAACGGGGTGCTCATCTTCTACCTCGAAAGTTCGCGTCTCAGACCAGCGCGGCCGCAGGGCCGTCGGGTCGGTTCATCCGGGCGGCAACCACCCGGTCGGCCACCTGAGCCACCTCGTCGTCGGTGAGGCGACGTCCGCCCTCGGCGGTGATCACCTGGACGACCGGGAAGATCCGACGGGCCAGGTCCGGGCCGCCAGTCGCCGAGTCGTCGTCCGCGGCGTCGTAGAGCGCCTGGACCAACGCCGTCACGCACTCGTTCTCGTCGAGGTCGTCGCGGTACAGCTTCTTCAACGAACCGCGCGCGAAGAGCGAGCCCGAACCGACTGCGTGGAAGGCGGTCTCCTCGTACCGGCCACCGGTGACGTCGTAGGAGAAGATCCGGCCCTGGTCGGCACGGTGGTCGAAGCCCGCGAAGAGCGGGACCACGGCGAGGCCCTGCATGGCCAGGCTGAGGTTGCTCCGGATCAGCGCGGCGAGCCGGTTGGCCTTACCGTCGACCGAGAGCGTGGTGCCCTCGATCTTCTCGTAGTGCTCGAGCTCGGTCTGGAAGAGCCGGACCATCTCGACCGCGAGCCCGGCCGTGCCGGCGATCCCGGCGCAGCTGAACTCGTCGGTCGGGAAGACCTTCTCGATGTCGCGCTGGGCGATGATGTTGCCCATCGTGGCCCGCCGGTCACCGGCCATCACGACGCCGTCGGCGAAGGTCGCCGCCACGATCGTGGTGCCGTGCGGGGCCAGGTCGGAGTGGGTGCCGCCGTTGCCGGGCGCCATCGTCCGGGCCGAAGGCAGGAGGTCCGGAGCCTGCTGCGCCAGGAAGTCAGCGAACGAGGAACTGCCGGTCGCCATGAAGGCGTCCGGCAGTCGCGAACCGTGGAACGGTGCGCTCACTGGCCCCCCTTTTGGATGAAGGACTTCACGAAGTCTTCGGCGTTGGTCTCGAGGACGTCGTCGATCTCGTCGAGGATCGCGTCGATGTCGTCATCGAGCTGTTCCTTGCGCTCGGCAACAGACGTCTGGGAGGCCTCGACCTCCTCGGCCGCCTCTTCTGAGGACTTCTTGGGCTGCTTGTGCTCCTGGGCCATGTCTTCACCCTATCCAACGGGTCCGTCAGGACGATGTGAGTGCGCGGAAGATTTGTTCAGCCGTGTCGCAACGGTCGATGAGATCACCGACATGGGCACGGGTACCTCGCAACGGATCGGTGGTGGGGATCCGCTGCAACGACTGCTTGCCCGGTAGATCGAAGATCACCGAGTCCCACGAGGCCGCCGCGATATCGGCGGAGTACTTCTCCAGACACTTGCCACGGAAGTAGGCGCGGGTGTCCTCAGGTGGTTCATGCATCGCCTCCTCGATCGTCTCGTCGCCCAACAGTCGCTCGATCTTCCCGAGCCTCACCAACCGGTGGTAGAGCCCCTTCTGCGGCCTGATGTCGGCGTACTGCAGGTCGATCAGGTGCAGCTTTGGGTCGGTCCAGGCGAGCTGGTCGCGGGCCCGGTACTGCTCCATCAGCCGGAGCTTGGCCACCCAGTCCAACTCGCTGGCACAACTCATCGGGTCACGCTCGAGGCGGGTCAGCACCGACTCCCAGCGGTTCATCACGTCGGTGGTCTGCTCGTCGCTCTCCCCGCCGTGCCGTTCCAGCAGGTACTTGCGGGCCAACTCCAGGTACTCCCACTGCAACTGGACGGCGGTCAGCTTCCGGCCGTCAGCCAGCGTGATCAGCTGACGACAGGTCGGGTCGTGGGAGACCGCCCTGAGCGCCTTGACGGGGCCGTCGATCCGGAGATCGGTGGTGATGAAGCCGTCCTCGATCATCGCCAGCACCAGGGAGGTCGTGCCGACCTTGAGATAGGTGGAGATCTCGCTGAGGTTGGCGTCGCCGATGATCACGTGCAGCCGGCGGTACCGTTCCGGGTCGGCGTGCGGTTCGTCGCGGGTGTTGATGATCGGCCGCTTGAGCGTGGTCTCCAGGCCGACCTCGACCTCGAAGAAGTCGGCGCGCTGGCTGATCTGGAACTCACTGGCCCGGCCGTCCTGACCGATCCCGACCCGCCCGGCGCCGCAGACCACCTGTCGGGAGACGAAGAACGGCGTCAGATGGCGGACGATCTCGGCGAACGGCGTCGACCGCTTCATCAGGTAGTTCTCGTGGGCGCCGTAGGAGACACCCTTGTTGTCGGTGTTGTTCTTGTAGAGCACGATCGGGCCGGCGCCGGGGATCGCCGAGGCCAGGTTGGCGGCGTCCAGCATCACCAACTCCCCCGCCTTGTCCCAACGGACCACATCGAGTGGGTTGGTGACCTCCGGCGTCGAGTACTCCGGGTGGGCGTGGTCGACGTAGAGCCGAGCGCCGTTGGTGAGGATCACGTTGGCCAGGCCCAGATCCTCGTCGGTCAACTGGGAGAGGTCGGCGACCTGCCGGGACATCTCGAAACCCCGGGCGTCGCGGAGCGGCGACTCCTCCTCGAAATCCCACCGGGCCCGTCGGGCATGGAGCGTCGCCATGGCATAGGCGTTGACCACCTGGCTCGAAGCCACCATCGGATTGGCCTGTGGTTGGCCCTGCACCGAAATGCCGTACTCGACCTCGGTGCCCATCACCCGTCGTACGCTCATGGCTCGAGCCTACTCACCACCTCCGACGAAGTGCCGGACGTCACACGTAGGTACCGTCGTACTTTTCTGGTCGAGTCCGAGAAGAGGAACCCGTTGAGCTGGTGGGAAGAGCACGTCGTACCGCGGTTGACCGATGCCGCACTCTCCGAGTCGAGGGTCGGTGAGTTGCGTGCCGAAGCCTGCGCCGGACTGACCGGCACCGTGCTCGAGATCGGCTTCGGCTCCGGCCTCAACCTGCGCCACCTGCCGAGCGCCGTCACCGAGATCCGCGCCGTCGAGCCCAACGATCTGGGCTGGAGCAGGTCCGAGCGCCGTCGGACGCGGGCACAGATCCCGATCACCCGGACCGGACTCGACGGTCAGCGCCTGAGCGAACCCGACGACTCGGTCGACCACGTGCTGAGCACCTTCACCCTGTGCACCATCCCGGACCCGGCACAGGCGCTGACCGAAGTACGCCGCGTGCTACGCCCCGGTGGGACCTTCGCCTTCCTGGAACACGGTCTCGCCCCCGAACCCGGTGTTCAGCGTTGGCAGCACCGCCTCGACCCGGTGCAACGTGTCGTCTTCGGTGGCTGCAACCTGAGCCGCAACGTCCCCCAGTTGCTGACCGACGCCGGCTTCACCGTCGAGCACCTGCGCACCGAGTACGTCCCCGGCACCATCGGCCCCTCGAAGCCGTGGACCTTCGGATACGTCGGAGCCGCCCGCTGATCAGCGGGCGGCTCCACACCGGGTAGGGCGAACGCCGGGCCTAGAGGTACTGCCCGGTGTTCGAGACGTTGTCGATCGAACGGCCCGGTTCGGTGCCCTGCTTACCGGTGACCAGGGTCCGGATGAAGACGATCCGTTCACCCTTCTTGCCCGAGATCCGTGCCCAGTCGTCGGGGTTGGTGGTGTTCGGGAGGTCCTCGTTCTCCTTGAACTCGTCCACGCACGCCTGCAACAGGTGCTGGACCCGCAGACCGCGCTGATCGTGGTCGAGAAGATCCTTGATCGCCATCTTCTTGGCCCGGTCCACGATGTTCTGGATCATCGCGCCCGAGTTGAAGTCCTTGAAGTAAAGGACCTCCTTGTCACCGTTGGCGTAGGTGACCTCCAGGAAGCGGTTCTCGTCGGTCTCGGAGTACATCCGTTCGACGGTGGCTCGGATCATCGCGTCGACACAGGCCGCCGCACTGCCACCGAACTCGGCGAGGTCCTCCGCATGCAGCGGAAGGTCGGCGGTCAGGTACTTGCTGAAGATGTCACGCGCCGACTCGGCGTCGGGGCGCTCGATCTTGATCTTCACGTCGAGACGGCCCGGACGCAGGATCGCCGGGTCGATCATGTCCTCACGGTTGGAGGCACCGATCACCAGCACGTTCTCCAACAGCTCGACACCGTCGATCTCGCTGAGCAGCTGGGGAACGATGGTGTTCTCGACGTCCGAGGAGACACCGGAGCCACGGGTCCGGAAGAGCGAGTCCATCTCATCGAAGAAGACGATGACCGGGGTGCCCTCGCTTGCCTTCTCCCGCGCCCGCTGGAAGACCAGACGGATGTGCCGCTCGGTCTCGCCGACGTACTTGTTCAGCAGCTCCGGGCCTTTGATGTTGAGGAAGTAGGACTTCCCCTCCTGGCCGGTCTTCGCGGCGACCTTCTTGGCCAACGAGTTGGCGACCGCCTTGGCGATCAGGGTCTTGCCACATCCGGGCGGACCGTAGAGCAGAACGCCCTTCGGCGGCTTGAGCTGGTGCTCCTTGAACAGATCGGGGTGCAGGTAGGGCAGCTCGACGGCGTCGCGGATGGCGTCGATCTGGTTGACCAGGCCACCGATCGATCCGTAGTCGATGTCGGGGACCTCTTCGAGGAAGAGCTCCTCGACCTCCGACTTGGGCACCTTCTCGTAGACGTACCCGCTGCGGGCGTCGAAGAGCAACGAGTCGCCGGCGCGGAGCACCTCGGCACGCAACGGCTCGGCGATCCGGGCCACCCGCTCCTCGTCGGTGTTGCCGATCACCAGCACGCGGTCGCCGTCCGCCATCAGCTCCTTGAGCATGACGACGTCGCCGACCTTCTCGAACTCGAGCGCAGCGACCACGTTGAACGCTTCGTTGAGGAGAACCTCCTGGCCGCGGACCAGCTCGGCGGAGTCGACGCCGGGGCTGACGTTGACCCGGAGCTTGCGGCCGCCGGTGAAGACGTCGACCGAGCCGTCCTCGTTGTGGGCGAGGAAGGTGCCGAAGCCCGCAGGGGGCTGGGCGAGCTGGTCGATCTCCTCCTTGAGCGCAAGGATCTGATCACGCGCCTCACGCAGGGTCTGCGCAAGGCGTTCGTTCTGTGCGGTGGTCGCGGCGAGCGAGCGCTGCAGCTCACTCAGCTGACGATCCGCGAAGCCGCCTCGTTGAGGTGAATCCTGCAACCGACGGCGCAGTTCACCTACCTCCGCCTCCAAGAACCGCACCTGGTTCCTGAGTTCCTCGGCACTGTATGCGCTGTCCGATGCCGCCATGTGCGCCACCTCCTCACATCAGCGACCTTACCGATCGTGTCCACGATGGAAAGCCCTTAAGTGCTGATGTCGACAACGATTTGGTGACTGGCGGCATCGGCGCGCCTCAGCTTCAGGAGTCGAACGGCTCTTCCAGAACCACCGGCGGGATGTCCGCCGGACGCGGGCCCGTGTAGTCGATCCCGTACGCACCGGGAGCCGGACGGCGCTTCTTGCGCGGCGCCGTCTCGCCCGGGGCCATCCGGCGGGCGGTGACCAGGAAGGCGGTGTGGCCGATCATCTTGTGTCCGGGGCGGACCGCAAGGCCTTCGACGTGCCAGTCCCGGACCAGCGACTCCCACGGCTGCGGCTCGGTGAAGCCACCGTGTGCGCGGACCGTCTCGACGAAGCGCGAGAGCTGGGTGGTGGTGGCGACGTAGGCGACCACGATGCCGCCGGGCAGCAGAGCGTCGGCGACGGCGTCCACGCACTCCCAGGGGGCGAGCATGTCCAGGATCACCCGGTCGACCCGTTCGCCGCTCTCGGGCAGCGCCTCCTGCAGATCACCCAGACGCAGATCCCAGGCCGGGTGCTCGCCACCGAAGAACTGCGTCACGTTCTTCCGCGCGACGTCGGCGAACTCCTCGCGTCGCTCCCACGAGATCACGGTGCCGTAAGGACCCACGGCGCGCAGCAGCGAGCAGGTCAAGGCTCCGGAGCCGACGCCGGCCTCGACCACGCGCGCGCCCGGGAAGATGTCGGCCATCGCCACGATCTGGGCGGCGTCCTTCGGGTAGACGACCGCGGCACCGCGCGGCATCGAGACCACGAACTCGGAGAGCAGCGGGCGGAAGACCAGGTACTCCCCGCCCACCGACGAGGTGACGCTGAAGCCCTCCTCGCGCCCGATCAGGTCGTCGTGCTCCAGGTGGCCGCGGTTGGAGAAGAACCGCTTGCCGGGGACGAGCTCGAAGTTGTGCCGACGACCCTTCTGGTCGGTCAGCCGCACCCACTCTCCAGCGCGCAGGGGTCCACGGTGCACACCGGCCCAGGCCTGGGGCGAGACGTCGGGCACGGTGGACGGGGTGGGGTCGGTCATCAAAACTCCTGTGCGGGCGGCGTGGGCCGTCAGTGGATGGGTTCAGCGTTGGGAGAAGGCGCGGTCGACGTCGGCGGTAGCCAACACGCCGAAGATCGTTCCGTCGTCCTCAAGAAGCAGGTACTCGTGGGCAGGCTTGCGGGTGATCGCCCGGATCAGATCTTCGCCGGTCAACGACGCGGGCAACGAAAGCCCGTCCTCAAGACCGCGCGACAGGCTCGAGACCGGTACCCAGGGACGGCGCTCCTCCGGCATCGCGACCAGGCTCGCCTCGTTGACCAGGCCCATCGGGCGGCCATCGCTGGTCAGGGTGACGATGGCGCCGGCGCCGTTCTGCTGGGCGAGTCGGACCGCCTCGGCGACCGAGACGTCGCCCGCCACGGTCACGATGCGCCGGGCCAGGCCGCGGGCGACCAAGGACGGCAACCGACGGCGCAACCGCGCACCCTGCATCGCCGCGGTCGCACCGGCCCAGAGGAAGGCCGCGACCACGACGGCGAGCAGGAAGTCGACGAAGGTGGGCTGGACGCCGAAGATCGGGTCGAGCAGGGTGGGCCAGGCGAGCACCGCCACGGCGGCGACGCGACCGCCCCAACCTGCGGCGATGGTGCCGCGGTGCTGGTTGCCGCTGGCACCCCAGACCACCGACTTGAGCACGCGGCCGCCGTCGAGCGGCAGACCGGGCACGAGGTTCAGCACGCCGACCAGCAGGTTGGCCATCATCAGACCCATGAACGCCAACTGGAGCAGGCCGTCAGGCAGCAACATCCAGAACGGGATGGCGACCAGGCCGACCGCGATCGAGGTCAGCGGACCGACGACGGCGATCCAGAACTCGTGGCGTGGCGAGCGTGCCTCGCCCTCGATCGCGGTGGCGCCGCCCAGGAAGTGCAGGGTGATCGAGGCGACGGGGTAGCCGAGCCGCTTCGCCACCAGGGCGTGCGACGCCTCGTGCAGCAGGACCGAGAGGTAGAGCAACACCGCGAAGGCGACGCCGGCCAGGTACTTCCAGGCGCCGAGCCCCGGCTGGGTCTCCTCGACCACCGGCGCGAGGGCCACCGAGATCAACGCGGCGATCAGGAACCAGGAGCTGGTGACGAGGACGTCGACGCCCCCGATCTGTCCGATCCGGAAGGTTCCAGGCGGGCGCGGGCGACGCACACGGTCCTCGTGGGCGTCGGGGGCTCCCGGATGGTCAGCAGGCACGGCATGAATTTACCGGATCGTTGGCCGCCGCTGTCGGAGCCGTCACCTAGGGTGAGCCGCGATGAGTCCTTCTACCCCGACGCCGGGCGCCCCGCCGACGCAACCCGCCTCGCCTGCCGAGGCGTTCTCGCGCACCGTCGACGGCGTCGAGGTACTCGGCGCGCTCTCGCCGAGCCGGGCCGGCGACTTCATGACGTGTCCACTCCTCTATCGCTACCGGACCATCGACCGACTCCCCGAACCGCCATCGGCAGACGCCGTCCGCGGCAGCCTGGTGCACAAGGTGTTGGAGGATCTTTTCGACCTCCCCGCGGCACAGCGGACGCCGGAACAGGCGGCCGCGATGGTGGCGCCGGCCTGGGCTGCGATGTTGGAGGCGGAGCCGGAGGTGGCCGAGCTCTTCACCGCGGGGGGCGAGGACGAACCCCGCGACTTCGACGCCTGGCTCCGCAGCTGCGGCACCGCGCTAGACACCTACTTCAAGTTGGAGGACCCGCGCCGCCTCGAGCCTGCCGAGCGCGAGCTGTACGTGGAGACCCTGTTGGACTCCAAGCTCCTGCTGCGCGGCTTCGTCGACCGGCTCGACGTCGCGCCCAACGGGATGGTCCGGATCGTCGACTACAAGACGGGCCGGGCACCGAACGAACGGTTCGAGGCGAAGGCCCTGTTCCAGATGAAGTTCTACGCCCTGGTGCTCTGGCGCACGCGGGGCGTCGTCCCCTCGATGCTGCAGCTCATCTACCTGGGCGATGGGCAGATCCTGCGCCACGTTCCCGACGAGGACGACCTGCTCGCCACCGAACGGAAGGTCGAGGCGGTCTGGAAGGCGATCCGGCACGCCGAGCTGGCCAGCGACTGGCGGCCCACACCGAGCAAGCTCTGTGCCTGGTGCAACCACCAGGCACACTGTCCGGCGTTCGGCAACGAGATGCTGCCGCTCCCCGCCGAGCTGCACGTGCGTCGTGTCGCCGACGAGAGCGTCAGCGCGGAGCCAGCAACGGCAGATCCGCAACCCTGAGTCCGGCCAGGGACGGGCGGAAGACCCGTCGCTCCCCCGCCGGCACCTCGACGTGGTTCGGCACCACCAGGACCGTGCACCCGGCACTCTCAGCACTGGTCGCACCGGTGTTGCTGTCCTCGATCGCGATGCAGTCGCCGGGCGCGACCCCGAGCCGCTCGGCGGCGATCAGATAGGGCTCCGGGTGGGGCTTGCCCTGGGAGACGGCGTCGCCGGTGACGACGGTGCGGAACGTGTTCGGCGGCAGGCTTGCCAGGATCGGGGCCACGAACCGCTGGTAGCTCATGGTGACCAGCGCGCACGGGACCTCGGCCTCGGCGAGGGCGACGAGCAACTCCTGGGCGCCTGCGCACCAGGGCACCTGCTGCTCCACCCGAGCCACCACTCCGTCGAGGAGCTCATCGACGATCTGGGCCGGGGTGAGGTCGATCCCCATGTGCTCGCGGATATAGCGCCCCGACGCCAGCAGGTCGTTGCCGACCAACTGCAGAGCATGCTCCCTGCTCCAGGTGCCGCCGTAGCGAGCCGCCAGCTCGTACTCGGTGTCGATCCAGTACGGCTCGGTGTCGACCAGGGTGCCGTCCATGTCCCACAGCACGGCGGCTGGTGTGCGCTGCACGTCATTCACGTGCGTTGACCCTACGCTGGACGGGTGGCGAAGCAGCGGCTGACCGGGATCAGGTCCGTGCACTACACCCCGCCGGAAGGTGTCAGTGGGACGGTCGAGGCCACCGATGTGCGCGGATTGCTGGGGCGCGCCGGCCCGGCCGAGTTCGACGGCACCCAACGCCTCAGCTTCGATCTGCTGGTACAGGTGTCGTCTGGCACCACCGAGCACACGGTGGACTTCACGCGCTACCGGCTGACTGTCGGCGACGTCCTCTGGCTGCATACCGGACAGGTCCATCAGTGGGGCGATCTGACGACCTTCGATGGGCCGGTTCTGATGTTCTCCCAGGGCGCCATCTCGGCGGCGACGCAGGAGGCTCTGCGCTCCACGGTCGCACCTGACCGCAATCACTGGGCGGCTGGCGCACTGACGTCGTCCGCGATCACCCGCGGAATCGACCATGTCGCCGACATCGTCCAGAACGCCAGCCTGCGCGCGGACCTCCGCGACATCGCGGCACGGCACGCACTCTCAGCGGTGTTGGTGGAATTGGCCGCTCTGGAACCGAGCACGGATCTGCCTCATGCCGCGCCGCCGGAAGCGTTCGTCTGGTTCCGCGAGCTCCTGGAGGAGTCGTACCACCACACTCGCCAGGTCGCCGCCTACGCCGAACGTCTTGGCTACTCGACGCGGACCCTGAACCGGTTGGCGCAGGAGTGGGCCGGCGTCACCGCCAAGGAGTTGATCGATGAGCGGGTGATGCTGGAGGCGAAGCGCGCCCTGGTCCACACCGACCAGCCGGTCGCCGCGATCGCGGAGCAGCTCGGGTTCGACGACCCGTCGAACTTCTCGGCGTACTTCACCCACCGTGCCGGGATGACGCCGGCCCGGTTCCGGGCCACGATCCCTTGTGGCTAGCGGCCCTTGGGCGGCTGGACCGGCTTGCGCAGGTAGCCGACCACCCAACCGAGTAGACCGATCACCGCGGCCAGGATGACGATCCCGATACCGCGCTCGACGGCGGAGTTGGGCCAGATGGCGAAGGCGAGTCCGAACATCGTCCCGCCGACGGTGGCAGCGATGATGCCGCCGATCATCTGACCGTGGGTGTTCCAGCTGATCGGCGGGCGCGTGTCCTGAGGGGCGTTGTTCTGCGGCACGCCGCCATTCTCTCAGGCCCGTGGAGGACCGGAGCCGCGGGCGATTCGAAAGCGCGGTGGGCCACAGTGACCGTCCTTCGGGACCGGGTACCTGGTGCGACGGGAGGGGGAGGATGATACCGATGTGACAAGTGAGGTTTTTCGGGCCGCTGTCGAGGATGTGTTCCTACTCCGCGCGGGACTAGCTTTTGAGATCGAGGTCAATCAGTCGACCCTGGCAGTCACCCTGCCCGGTGGCGTCCGGCGGATCCTGATGAGAACAGACGCCGAACTCCTGCGTCCGGTGATCGGGGGAACCTATCCCCCGGACTTCGACCCTGTCTCTCTCGATATCGGGTCCTGGGCACAGACCCGGGGCATCACGGACCGCACCCCGCTCCCTCCAGAAGCAGCCCTGCTGGATCGCGCCCTCGTCGAGATCGGGCGGCTCCGAACGCTCTGTTCCCTGGTCGCTGACCGGATGGAACCCGCGCTGGCCTTCTCCACCTTGCGCGCCTCCCGGCAGGCCCTGATCGAAAGCCAGGTGCTGCGGCTCCGGGCCGAGGCGAAGGGCGACCACGAGGCCGGCTACCGCACCGTCCCCGAGCGCGCGCTGCGCACCTGTTTCGACCTGTACTTCGCCTCCCCGTGCCTGAGCAACAGCCCGGGCTTCACCGCCAATCCGCTGGAGCAGGCGATCTGCCGCTCCAGTGCCGCAGCGGTGGTCAACGCCGGCGGCTCCTTGGCCTGCGGCACGGTCACCGAACCGGGGTCCGATCAGGCCTCCTGTGCCCGGTGCAGTAACGCGCTGAGCAACCTGGGCGCGGACTTCATGAACGGCGTCACCCGCCAGGTGCTGATTCCGCTCCCCCGACGTCGCTGAGGCACGACCCGAGCGCTGGTTTCTGCCGATCGGCGACAATCTCAGCCAAAGATCCCGAGAAGAGGAGGCGCGGTGTTCTCGTTCCGCGACCTGGAGCTTGGCTTGGCCAGCGCGCCGATGGCCGGTGGGGCGACGACGGTAGCGCTCGCTCGCGCCGTCGCCGAGGCGGGCGGGTTCCCCTTCCTGGCCGCCGGGTACAAGAGCCCGGAGGCGCTCGGCGCCGAGGTGGCCGCAATGCGTGCGAGCGGCCACCCGTACGGGGTGAACCTCTTCGTCCCCGACCGCCGTCCGGTCGATGAGCAGACCTTCCACGCCTACGCCGCGCGGCTCGGCGCAGAGGCCGACTCCGTCAACGCGGAGCTCGACGAGCGCATCGTCCATGATGACGACGCGTGGGCGGCCAAGGTCGCTCTCCTGCTGACCGACCCGGTCCCGGTCGTCTCGCTTACCTTCGGCCTTCCCGCCGCGGACGAGATCGCTGCGCTGCAAGCCGTGGGTACCAGTGTCCTGGCCACCGTGACCTCGGTCGGCGAGGCGCTCGCCGCCGCGGACGCGGGCGTAGACGGCCTGGTCTTCCAGGGGGTTCGAGCCGGCGGGCACTCGGCGACCTTCGACCCCACCCGTCCGCTGCCCGACCAGGAGACAGAGGTCGGCCTGCGCCAGGTACTGGCCGCAGTGCCGCTGCCCGTGATCGCCGGTGGCGGCATCTCCGGACCAGACGACGTCCGCCGTCTTCTCGCCGCTGGGGCGGACACCGTCGCAGTAGGAACGTTGCTGCTGCGCGCTACCGAGAGCGGCGCCTCGGCGACCCACCAGAACGCCCTGGTCGATCCGCGGTACACCGCGACCACCATCACCCGCGCCTTCACCGGCCGGCCGGCCCGCGGGCTGAGCAACGGCTTCATCGAACGGCACGAACCGCACGCACCACTCGGCTACCCCGAGATCCACCACCTCACCCGCGGCATTCGGCAAGCTGCCGCCCGAGCCGGCGACGCCGAGCGCCTCCATCTCTGGGCTGGCACCGGCTACCGGAACGCCGAAGCGCGACCCGTCGCCGAGATCCTGGGCAACCTCGCCTCACGCTAGCGCGCCCATCTAGACAGCTCCCCGGAAGTTCCTCCGCAAGCCCACTACCTCCCGCCGCTCCGCCATAGACTCCCGGGAATTTCATCAACTGGCCCACGGTTGGAGCGAGGTTCCCGATGCAGCTGTTCTCCCTGGCCCGAGCGCTCCGCCCACGGCGAGCCCTGGTGGCCGCGACGACGATCGCACTGGTCGGCACGACGGCGGGCGCGGCGGTCGCGGCACCGCAGGCCGGGGCCCCCTCGGAGAGCGCACCGGCCAGGGCCGCCGATCCGCTGATCCCGGGCACCCTGGTCTACCTCAAGGGGTGGAGCTCCAACGTCGGACTCGGTGGCTGGAAGTACCAGATCTGGACCATGCGCTCCGACGGCACCCGCCAACGCCAGGTCACCGCCGACCCGGACCTCTACCCCTACAGCGCTGCCACCAACGTGGCCGGCAACCGGATCGCGTTCACCGTGGGACGCGACTCCCGGCTCTCCCCCGCCGGGCTCTATGTGATCGGGATGGACGGGTCCGGACGTACCAACGTCCTCGCCGGACGTAAGCAGATCACCGAGGCGAAGAACCCCACCTGGTCCCCTGACGGGAAGCGACTCGCCTTCGTCGGGTACGACACCAGCATCCGTAAAGACATCTGGGTGGTCGACGCGAACGGGAAGAACCTGCGTCGGGTCACCAACTGCGACTGCGCCTACGCCAACAGCCCGAAGTGGTCACCGGCGTCCGCCAACACCATCGCGTGGACCCCGACCTCAGCAGGTGCCCAGACCGGGCTGGCGCTGCTGGATGTCAGGACCGGCATCAGCAAGACCCTCTACGACAGCACCAACAGCGGTGCACTCACCGTGCTCGAACACACCTGGGAGCCGAACGGCGGCCGGATCGCCTTCACCGGTGGGTCGTTCAACCAGACGGCGCCCCGGCTCTACGCGATCGGCAGCGCCCTGCCACCGGGAACGCCGATGCCGCTGAGTTCGCAGACACCGGCTGAGCTCGGGCTGTACGCCCCGGCCTGGTCGCCGGACGGGACCAGGGTCGCCGTCTCCGCGATCAACAGTTCCGCCTCCGCCACGACCGGCCAGGACATCTGGGTGGTCGACTCCTGGTACGGCTGGGGCCCCAGCACGCCACGGCTTCCGGGCGCCTACGACGAGGAGGTGACCTCCTGGGCACGGACCTGCACCAGCTCGTGTGCGCCGGGCGGACGGTGGTCCAGCATCACCGTCTCCCAGCGCCAGGAGTCGAACCGGCTGCGGATCACGGGCGGGCTGATGCCGGGACGCTCCGGCGCCAAGATCGGCGTCCGGGTACAGAGGTTGAAGGGCAAGAGGTGGACGACGGTCCGGCGCGCCACCACCCGCACCTCGGCGATCTCGACCTACAACGTCTCGCTCAAGCGTCCCGCCTACGGAACCTGCCGGGTCCTGGTGACGTGGACAGGGAACAAAGCGCACCGCAAGGCGACCGCGCAGACGAAGAAGATCATCTGCTGATCCGCGAGGGCCGAAGCCCTCGACACCCCAGGCCACTCTCCGCGATCCTGAAGAGGAGCGCCGTTCCTCCTGGAGTGCGCCGCCCTGTCTGAGGGAGTCCACCACGATGGCCGCACGCATCCTCCACGTCGTCACCAACGTCGCTCACTACGACGCCCCGTCCCATCCCACCGGTCTCTGGCTCTCGGAGCTCACCCATGCCTGGGAGGTGTTCGCCGACGCCGACTTCGACCAAGAACTCGCGAGCCCGTCAGGTGGCGCCGTCCCGTTGGAGCCGCGGTCGCTGAAGTTCCCCAACGACGACAAGACGGCGAAAGCGTGGCGCGCCGATCCCACGAAGATGGCGCTCCTCAACGACACCGCAAGCACCGCGGAGGTCGACTCCTCACGCTACGACGCGATCTACCTGACCGGCGGGCACGCCGTCATGTACGACTTCCTCAACGACGACGGCCTGCAACGGATCACCCGCGAGATCTTCGAACGCGGCGACGTCGTCTCCTCGGTATGTCACGGCTACTGCGGCCTGCTCAACACCACCCTCACCGACGGTAGCTACCTCATCGCCCAGCGGCGCATAACCGGGTTCTCCTGGCGCGAAGAAGGGCTCGCGCGGGTCGCCGACCTGGTTCCCTACAACGCCGAGGAGCTCGCCAAGGAACGGGGAGCGAACTACACGAAGGCCCGACTGCCTTTCGTCTCGAACGTCGTCGCCGACGGCAACCTGATCACCGGGCAGAACCCAGGATCTGCGCGGGCAACGGCACGCGCCGTCGTTGCCGCGCTCACCCCTCCTGGCTCAGCACCAACTCGGTAAGCGCTGCCGCCTCCTCGGCGCAGGCCGGACACCCCTGCAGGTGGACCTGCAGCGCGGCGTCGCGGTGTTCCGGATCGGCGACCTTGGCCTCGACGTAGCCGTCCAGCAGGTCGAAGCAGGCATCGCAGGACAGGTACGGAGTCGTGTCCAGGAGCAGCCTGTCCACGAGACCGTCGATGAGGTGTCGCTTCGCAGCGGTCATGAGGTCCTCCCGTTGGAGCGCAGGTCCAGGTGGCCGCTCTCCTGCAGAGCGCCGCGGAGGCGTTGACGCGCGTCGTGCAGCGTCTTGTACAGGGCGTTGCGGTTGGTGGTGAGCCGTTCCGCCAACACGTCGATAGGCACGTCGTCGACCAGCAACGCCAGCAGGATCCGGCGCTGGTGCGGCGTCAGTCGGGTCGCGATCGCGTCCTCAACCGCCCGATGGAGTTCGTTCGCTTGCAGGAAGCCTTCCGGCCCGCTGCCCGGATCGGACGGTGCGAACGTGTCATGCCAGGGCACTTCCCGGTGCCGCCACGCCTGCCGCCTGACCGCTACGCCGGCGTGCAGGATGCCGAACTTGTAGGCCCAGGTGCTGAACCTGCTCCGCCCTTCAAAGGTGTCGAGGCGTCCGAGCAGCGCGACCATCGCGTCGTCGGCCGCCTGCTGCGCGAGGTCTTCCAGCTCCGCAGCACCCGCTCCCGGCAACTGGTGACGGAGCCGCGCCACCTGGTGCCGGGTGGCGCGGACCAGCAGGTCATGGAGCCGCTGCTGGGCGGCATGACCGGGTGGCCCCGGAGCCGTGAGCTCCTGCACCCACCGTTCATCCGGGCACTGGCCGAACTCGGAGGTCACCGGCTCCATAAGGGTCATGATCGCACCGTGGTGGCGCGCAGTGGTTCGGCTTTCATGACCTTTGGTGTCGCTCGCGGGCAACTTCTTACCCAGTGCCGCCGAATCGGCGGTCCTCGGTGGCGACGGGTAAGAGCGCGCCGGACGCCGACACCAACGGGAGAAGGCGGCTACCGGTCGGGTGGCCTGCCACCGACCCGAAAGGAACCCCCATGACGACGAGCACCACTCCGTCTCAGCTGATCGGAACGACCGGCGCCGACCGTGCCTTCTTCTTGCTACGCACCGTCTTCACCATCGCCCCGATCGCGTTCGGCCTCGACAAGTTCGCCCAGATCCTGACCGACTGGGACCACTACCTGGCGCCCTGGATCAACGACATCGTTCCCGGCGACGCTCACCAGGCGATGATGATCGTCGGCGTCATCGAGGTGGTCGCTGGCCTGGTCGTGGCGATCACCCCTCGCTACGGCGCCCTCCTGGTCGCTGCTTGGTTGGCCGGCATCATCGTCAACCTCGTCACCATGGGCGAGTACTACGACGTCGCGCTCCGCGACTTCGGCCTGTTGGTCGGTGCTCTAGCGCTCGCCGTCCTCGCCTTCGACCGCAACAAGCAGACCGCCTGACCTTCGTCTCCGATGGCTGCGGCGCTTCCACGCAGTTGCGCCTCAGCCTTCTCCTCCGCCTACCCAGGATCCGTGCTCAGAGCCGCCGGGATCAGCAGACGTCCTCTGCGCGCGGGGTGCTGCTGCTGGAGAAGGCGACCGTGTCGTCGCTACCCAGCCAGACCGTGTAGGAGTCCTGGTTGAGGTACCAGTTGAGCTCGGGCTGGCCGTCGTCATCGACCAGTTCCTCGTCGGGAGCACCCATCCAGGACTCGACCTTGGCGCGCGTCACCCCTGGCTTGACCTGGCAGAAGGCCTCCTCGAACGCGATCGCCTCCTGCTCGGTGACGGTCCGGGGTTCCGGACGTCCGCTGCTAGCGCTATCTTCTGCGTCCTGGTCCACGATCACGACGCCGTCGTCATCGAGCTGAGCGTCGATCTTCCAACTACCGTCCTCCACGATCAGCCGGAAACTCCCGGTCCAACCGTCCGAGCCGTCGGTCAACGCGGCGATCGCGCTGCCCCCTTCACCGGCGGTGACCGTGACCACCGACTTGCTGATGTCGATGATCGGCGCTCCGTCAACGAGCATCTCCTTGATCGGACCCACCCGATCCTCGCAACTGGCTGCGCCAAGCTCCGCGTTCTGGGCAGCGTCATACGTCGAGGTCTCGTACGCGCAGGCCTTCGTGTCGCCCACGAATCCGTGAGTGAGGTAGCTGACGATCACCGCCTTCGCGTCGTCGAGCGCGGGCCGTGATCCGGCATCCGACGCCGTGTCTGCGGACTCCTCGCCACAGCCACTGATCAGCATGCCGCCCACGGCGAGGGCAACGGTGGCCAGATGCAGTTTCACGTTCTCGGTACCTTTCGCGAACCTGGGGCGACGGCCACCCCAGGGGGCTCAACAGTGGGTCGAGCGGCACCCCGGTCTGTGGAGGGCGGATCCGACGCCGCCCGGATTGTTGCACTCGAACCATTAGTGCAACGAATGCATTAATGAATGGTTACTACTGGTCTAGAGTGCCGGCATGGCATCGGCAGGAGAGACCACCTCCCGACAGGGTCGCCGCAAGCAGGCGACGAAGGGCAAGATCGTCGCCGCAGCCGACGCCCTGTTCGCGGCGCGCGGATACGACAACACCTCCATCGAGGAGATCGCTGCCGAAGCCGACATCGCAGTGCGAACGATCTACCTGCACTTCGAGTCGAAGGCAGGGATCATGCTGTCCTACTTCGACGAATGGCTGGACGCCTTCATCGACCAGGTGATGCGGCGGCCATTGAGCGAACCGGTCGTCGCCACCGTCGAAGCCGCAGTGGAAGCGATGAGCGCCGACGGCTGGCTCGAACGGGTCGAGCAGACCGGCCAACGGCCGCACCCCCTGGTGCAGTACCTCGGCTCCGGCTCCCGCGACATCGCGGGCCACGTCATGCATCGGTGGATGCAGAAACTGCACCAACTCTCCACTCACGACGACGCCCCGAACGTCGACCCCCATGCGGCAACCGACCGCTACGCCAGGGCGATGCTGATCTTCAGCTACTGGATGGGCGCGATGTTCGTCGCCTCGGAGAAGGAGGCAGGCGCGGAACTCCCTAAACCGCTACAAGGCGCCCGCCCCGGCTCAGCGCTCCTGGCCCGGATCACCGCCGGCGATCTCTGAAACCACCCGACCAGGGGTCTCGGCGTCCGATGAACGCACCAGGTCGGCGCGGGATGCCCGCGCCGACCTGGCCGATGCTCGCAAGAGCTACCGAGAAGGGGTCAGCCGACCTTGACGCCGGTGAAGTCGGTGGCGTTGATCGGGTTGTACACAAGGCCGGAGACGTTCTTGGCCGTGGCGATCGCGTAGACCATGCGGTAGAGCGGGATGTAGCAGTTCCGCTCGACGACGGCGATCCGGTTGATCTCGTCGTAGACGGCCTCGGCAGCCTCCGTGTCGGCAGCGGTAACCGCCTCATCGGCCATCGCGTCGAGCTCAGGCGAACCGCAGTTCTTCGTGATCGAAGCGGACCGGACGAACCCGTTGACGAAGAAGGAAGGCACCGCGACATTCGGCACCGCGGCGAAGAGGTAGAGCCCATCGAGTTCGCCGCCGGCCACCTGGGTGACCAGGCTGCCGTAGTCGATCGCGTTGTACTTGACCTTGAACCCGACGCCCTCGAGCTGGCCGCCGACAGCCTGCGCAACCTCTTCGATGTTCACGTACTGACCAGCCGGGTAGGTGATCGTCACCTTCACCGAACGGCCCTTCATCAGGCTCTTGGCCTGGGCCACGTCCTGATTGACGACCTCATCGGGCTGCTCGCCCGGCTTCACATTGAGCAGGCCACCGTCGGCAGCCGCGCCACCGGAGAAGATGCCGTCGACGATCTGGTCGCGGTCGACGGCGAGTGCAGCCGCCTTGGCGACGTCCGGGTCGTTGAAGGGCGCCTTGTCAGTCTGCAGGAAGCTCACGATCTTCATCGCCGACTCCGTGGCGACCACCTTCAGGTTGGCGTTCTTCGCCTCCTCCTGCTGCGCGGGCGGCAGGTCGTAGGCGATGTCCGCGCTACCGCTGCGCAGGAGCGCGAGCCGCTGCGAAGCCTCGGAGGACCAACTGAAGACGATCTTCTCCGTCTCAGCCTTGTCGCCCCAGTAGTCCGCGTTGCGGACCACGGTCATGTCACGCCCGGCGCGCTGGCTCTCGAACACGTACGGGCCGGTGCCGATCGGCGCGGTCGAGAAGCCCTCGGGGCCCTTCTCGGCGTAGTACTTCGGCGGAATCATGTAGATGGTGCCGAGGTTGTTGACCAGGTCGTACTGCGGAGCCTTCGTCTTGATCACCAGAGTGGTCGGGTCCGGCGCGGTGAACGACTCGGCGTTGGTCCAGAACGACTTCAGGATCGAGGACGGTTCGTCGCGCACCTTGGTCAGCGCGAAGACCGCAGCCTCGGCGTCAGCCGGCTCACCGTTGCTGAACGTCACGCCCTCACGCAGCGTGAAGGTCCAGGTGGTGTCGTCGGTCCGCTCCCAGTCCGTGACGAGGCCGTCCTTGGTGGGCTCGAGGTCGAGGTTGGTCGGCACCAGGGGCTCGATGACGGTGTCCCAGACCACCTGTCCGGAGCGAGCCCCGGCGATCGGGTCGAGCGTGGTGGGTTCTGCTGCCAGGACGACCCGAACGGTGTCGGCGCTGCTGGCCGTGGAGCTGTCGCTCCCACATGCCGTCAGGCCGGCGAACGTCAGTCCGACCGCGGCGAGGATGGCCGCTGGCCGGCGAATCCCCTTGCCCTTGCGATTGATCATGGTTCCTCATCTTTCCTGCGGAGTGTCGAACTCTTGGGGCTGCTGGTTGTCGGGGTCTCCGAGACGACGCCGCCAAAATACCGACCAGCCGGTATTGAGTCAATGGACAAATGAGATGCGTCTCACATCGGTCATCGACGAGCCGTCATGCGGCGCCGTCCAGCCATCCGGCGACGACCGAGATGAACTCGTCGTTCTCTTCGACATAAGGGAAATGACCGGAGTTCGCAAACTCGTGGTACGTCGACCCGGCGATCAAGCCATGGGTACGGCGCGCCCCGACCGCCACCGGGAAGGTCCAGTCGCGGGCAGCCCCGAGCACCAGGGTCGGCGTCACGATCCGCTCGATCCGCCCGGAGAGGTCCGAGTTCTCCCATACCCGCAGCGTGGCATTGAAGGCCGCGGCGCTGCCGCCGGCAGGCATCGGGACGTCACGCCCCAGGAAATCAGGGTCCGCGAAGTACGCCGAGCGCACCTGGGCGGTGATCCGGTCGAACTCCTCGTCGCTCGCCTTGGGGGCCAGCAGGTTGTCGCGGATCGCCTGGAACTGCTCGTCGCTGTGGCTCGCGAGACGCGCCTGGCGCATCGACTCGTCCATGTGATCCATCACCGACGTCGAGCACGAGACGACGAGCGCGGCGAGGTCGCCGGGATGGTCGAGCGCATAGGACTGGACGACGTAGCCGCCGAACGAGTGCCCGAAGACGCTCCAGCTCTCGACCCCGAGGCCCACCTTCAGGTGATGGAGCGAGTCGGAGAGCTGCTCGACCCCGCTCCACTCCTCGTAGTCGAGCGGCGTATCACTGCCGCCGTTGCCCGGGAGATCGACATAGATCAGCGTGCGACGTTCACCAAGGGCGTCGAGCCAGGGGCGGAAGCCCCGATGTCCGTAGCCCATGCCTCCATGCACGATGAGCAGGGGCGCCCCGGCGCCCAGCACCTCGCAGTGCAACTCGTAGCCACCGACATCGACCCTGCGCGGGCCGTTCTCCAACTGAACCACTCTGCACACCTCTCCGGTCCGGATGATCAACGAGTTGCCGGTCTCCTCGATCACGGGGCTTCATACCGACTGGTCCGTACCTTGCCACCGTCGCCCCGGCTTGTCACGGGTTCGATCAGCGACTGATCGGCAACTGCCAGAGCCAGAGCGGGCGGCCGGCGCGGCCGTCCGGGCTAGAGGAATGCCACGAGGAGGGCAGACATTTCGCGCCGCGTGGTCAATAATACCGACTGGAGGGAATGGATCTCGGTCGCCTGCATGACGGGCGTTCCTCCCTGCGCAAGCTCGTGCCCGATCCCGACGAACGGACCGAACACCGTGCCCCACCCCGACGCCAGCACGCACCTGATCTCCCGCCTCCCCGACGGCCAACCGCTGACCCGGATCGCCGACATCATCCGATCCCGCGCCGCCGCAACGCCCGACGGCGTAGCGATGCGGACGCCGGCCGGAGCCACCACGTTCCGCCAGATCGATGAGCTCTCCTCGCGCATCGCGCAGGGACTCGTCGCCGCGGGCGTGCAGCCCGGTGACCGGGTCGCCTGCATCTCGCGCAACTCCCCCGAGTTCCTGGCCGTGCTGTACGGCGCCGCGAAGGCCGGCGCCATCGCGACCGCCGTCAACATTCTGCTGGCGCCGCGCGAGGTCACCTGGATCGTCGAGGACGCCGACCCCCGCGTGGTCTTCGTCGGCCCCGGCGAGCAGCACCTCGTTCCGGCTGCCGAGGCAGCCGCCGGCGCGCCCCTGGTGGTCTCGACCGCGACCGAGGCACTCGATGCGTGGCTCGGTGAACTGCCGGCCCTCGATCCGCAGGCGGATCCGAGCGGCGACCAGCCAGCGTTGATCCTGTACTCCTCGGGCACCACCGGGAACCCCAAGGGCGTCATGCTGAGTGGGCACAACGTCGCTCAGGCCCTCGCAGCTGTGCAGAACCTGCTGGAGTTGGACGACACCTCGGTGACGATGGCGCCGATCCCGTTCTTCCACATCTCCGGGCTCGGGCTCGCGCTGGTCGCCACCTTGGTGGGTGCCGAACTCCTCGCCTTCACCCCCGGCACGCCAGCCGAGTTGCTCAGCACCCTGCGCGACCAGCAGGTGACCCACGCGATCGTGGTCCCGACCGTGATCCAGCGCCTGCTGGAGCTTCCCGAAGCGACGCCCGGGGTGCTGCCACGACTGCGCTACGTGATCTACGGCGCCGCGCCGATCTCCCCCGCCCTGTTGCGTGAAGCCATCGCACTGCTGGAGTGCCGGTTCGTGCAGAGCTACGGCCTGACCGAGTCCTCGGGCGGAGTCACCATCCTCGACCACCAGGACCACCAGCGCGGGCTGACCGAGCCCCGCCTGCTCCGCTCCGCGGGGCGGCCGCTGCCGAGTGTGGACCTGCGGATCGTCGATCACCTGGTCGGCGAGGACGCTCTCGTCGGTGAGCCCGGCGAGATCTGGATCCGAGGATCGCACCGTATGCTCGGCTACTGGCGCAACCCGGAGGCGACCGAGCAGTCGCTGGCCGGCGAGTGGCTCCGTACCGGCGACATCGGCCACCTCGACGACGAGGGCTACCTCTTCATCGTGGACCGGCTCAAGGACATGATCATCTCGGGCGGTGAGAACGTCTATCCCGCCGAGGTGGAGAGCCTGCTGATGAGCCACCCCGACGTCGTCGAGTGCGCCGTCGTCGGCCTACCCGACGAACGGTGGGGCGAGGTGCCGCTGGCCGTCGTCGTCACGACACCGGGGGCCGGACTCAGCGAGGACGAGCTGATCGCGTGGAGCCGGAGTCGGCTGGCCAACTTCAAGTCACCCAAGCACGTCAGGTTCGTGGACGCCCTCCCCCGCAACGCCAGCGGCAAGGTCCTCAAGCGTGCGATCAAGGCCGAGTCGGCCACCACCTCCCGGAAGGACAGCTGATCATGGAGCGGAACGTTTTCAACGAGGACCACGAGTCCTATCGGCTCACGTTGCGTAAGTTCATCGAGACCGAGGTGGTGCCGCACTACGACGAGTGGATGGCGGCCGGCGCGGTCCCGCGTTCGCTGTACCGCAAGCTCGGCGAGTTGGGCATGTTCGGCATCGAGGTGCCCGAGGAGCACGGCGGGGCGGGGATCGACTCGTTCAAGTTCGCGGCGATCGAGTGCGAGGAGACGGCGCGCGCCGGAGTGATCCTGGGCAGCTCCGGCGTCCACGTCGCTCTCTGCCTGCCCTACCTGCTGCAACTGGGTACTCCGGAGCAGCTGAAGGCGTGGCTGCCCGAGTTCGTCACCGGCGAGACGATGTATGCGATCGCCATGTCCGAGCCCGGGACCGGCTCCGACCTCGCCGGGATGACCACGACCGCGCGGTTGGACGACACTGGCACCCACTACGTACTCAACGGCGCCAAGACCTTCATCACCGGCGGCGCCCAGGCCGACCGGATCATCGTCTGTGCGCGGACCGCGCCGCCGAGCGAGACGGACCGCCGCTTCGGCATCTCGCTGCTGGTCGTCGACACCACGACCCCGGGATTCTCGGTCGGGCGCAAGCTGAGCAAGCTCGGGCAGCTCGCCTCCGACACCGCCGAGCTCGCCTTCGACGACGTCCGGGTGCCGCGCGACAACCTCCTCGGCGTCGAACACAGGGGCTTCCACTACCTCGGCGACAACCTCCCCAAGGAGCGCCTCAGCATCGCCTATGCCGCCTACGCCCAGGCACGTGCGGCCGTGGCTTTCACGGTCGACTACGTGCGCCAGCGCGAGGTCTTCGGCAAGGCCCTGGTGACCTTCCAGAACACGAAGTTCGAGCTCGCCGCCTGCCAGGCCGAGGTCGACGCCGCCCAGGCCGTCGCCGACCGCGCGCTGGAGGCCCTCGACGCCGGCACCCTCACCGCAGCCGAGGCGGCGTCGGCGAAGCTCTTCTGCACCGAGGCGGCCTCCCGGGTGATCGACAGGTGCCTCCAACTGCACGGCGGCTACGGCTACATGACCGAGTACCCCGTCGCGCGCCTTTACGCCGACAACCGGGTGAACCGGATCTACGGCGGAACCTCCGAGGTGATGAAGATGATCATCGCCAAGGACATGGGGCTGTAGCGACCCCGCGGCCACGGTTCGCCCAGGTCGATACGGCCCCACCGCGTACCGTGGCCTGATGCTCCAGACCCGAGACCGGCACGGGCGGTGCAGGTGAGCGAACGACGGCTGGTGTTCTGGGGTGCGCTCGCGCTCCTCCTCCGCCCTGCCTACGTGGCGACCGAGATCGTCGCCGCGGCGGCAACCACCGGCGGCTACAGCTTCGTCGCCGACTCGGTGAGCCGGCTCGGTGAGGTCGGCTGTTCGGAGGCCTTCTGCTCACCACGGCACGAGCTGATGAACGGCTCCTTCGTCGGCTTCGGCATCCTCCTGATCGTCGGCGCCGCCCTCCTCCACCGGGCTCTGGGACCGTGGGCGAGGAGCCTGCTGGTGATCTCCGGGCTGAGCTCAGTGGCAACAGGCCTCGCTCCGCTCGACCAGAGCGCCACGCTGCACGCGATCGCGGCGACACCGCTGTTCGTCGCCCAGCCGGTCGCGCTGCTCGTTCTCGGCACGCGGCTACGGCCGGGCCAGCCCCGGCTGGCCGCGGTCCTCACCGCTACCGGGTTTCTCGTCGCGGCAGCTGCCCTGGCGTTCGTCTTCTCCGGTGATGGCACCGCGACAGGCATCCTGGAACGCCTCGCGCTCTGGCCCGTCCTGGTCGCGCTGGCGGCGTTCGCTGCAACGACCCTGCCACGACGCGAACCGGCCGCCCGTGACCGCTCAGCGCAGCCGACCAAGGGGGCCGTTCGACGTCGGCATGCGCAGTAGGCAAGCATGTCCCCCATGGCAGCCGGCGCAACGATGTACACGTTCGAGATCGAGTTGGCCGACACGGATCGCGGCGTCTACGAGCAGTTCACGCTTCGCGCGGCGAGGCATCCGTCAGAGACCGACGCGTACCTCGCCACGCGTGTGCTCGCCTACTGCCTCGAATACGAAGAGGGCATCACGTTCAGCGAGGGAATCTCTGCCGCCGCTGCCCCGGCGGTTCTCGTCCGCGACCTGAGCGGGAAGCTGCTGGCCTGGATCGAGGTCGGGGCGCCGGACGCCGCGCGCCTTCACGCGGGCAGCAAAGCGGCCGAGCGCACGACCATCTACACGCACCGCGACCACACCAAGGTGCTGGCACAGTGGGCGGGCGCCAAGATCCATCGCGCCGAGGAGATCGTCCTGCACAGCTTCGAGCCCGGGTTCATCGAGGACGCGGTGGCCGCGATCGAGCGCCGCAATGCACTCACTCTGACGGTCACCGAGCGGCAGCTCTACCTCGAGCTGAACGGCATACCTCTCTCATCAGCCGTCCAGGATCACCCGATCAGTTAACGGTGCGGCCCGCTCCACCAGCGAGTTGCCCCTCCCCGACTTCGGTCAGCAGAACGTCGCGCGCCCACGGACCAGCGGACCCGGTGGTCGTCGGCAGTAGCCGGTGCCCGGAGGTGATCGCCACGACCGGTTCGGAAACCGGTAAGTGGTGAGCGTGTGGACGCGGGTTCGCCACCGCAAGAATGCCGAAGGCCCGGCGAACCGTGGTTCGCCGGGCCCTCATTCGCAGGCGATCGGCCATCTCTGGCCTCCTGCGTTCGGTCGGGCTGACAGGATTTGAACCTGCGACCCCTTGACCCCCAGTCAAGTGCGCTACCAAGCTGCGCTACAGCCCGAACACCCCGCGGATCTGTGACCCTCGAAGCGGTCCGAACATTACCGTAGCCGTCGAGGTTGGGCGCAATCGGGTCGCTCTGGCGTGTCAGAACACCGACGGTAGCCAGATCATGGCGGCCAGTCCTAGCAGGAACCCATGCCCGCACAGTGCAGCGACCGCCCAGGCATGGGCAGCCCGCGAGGACCGCGCGTACAGCACCAGGGCCAAGGCGGCGAGCAGGGCCGGCCCGGTAGCCAGCACCGCGAGCACCAACGCGAAGAGCAGCCCGATCGCCGCCGTGCTGCTGTCCGAGTTCGACGCCTCGACCCACCACAGGGCCGCCACCAGATACAGTACGGCGCTCCACCCGAGAGCAAGGCCAGCACAGCCGAGGGTCGAACGACGCCGGACTCGTGGCGCCGCCAGGACGGGCTCGTGGGACGGCACCGGGTACGGAGTAGGCGTAGTCATGCCCCTACCCTCCCCCGTCCCGGCACCACCGAGAAGGGTTGCCGACAAAGACGAGTACCCGGCACCAGTTGGCCTGCGGGCCAGCTAGTGCCGGGTACTCAGAGGTCGTGCTAAGCGATCAGACCCGCTTGCGCTTCTCACGCGGACGGACCTGAAGCTCGATCGGCGTGCCTACGAAGCCGAACTCCTCACGCAGACGACGCTCGATGAAGCGCTCGTAGCCGGCGTCCAGCTTGCCGGAGGTGAAGAGGATGAACGTCGGCGGCGCCGTCTGGGCCTGGGTGCCGAAGAGGATCTTCGGCTGCTTACCGCCGCGGACCGGGTGCGGGTGCTCCTGCACCAGACGACCCAGGAACGCGTTCAGCGCACCGGTCGAGATCCGGGTCTCCCAGCCCTCGATCGCACGGTTCAACGCCGGGACCAGACGGTCGATGTGCCAACCGGTCCGCGCCGTCAGGTTGATCCGCGGCGCCCACTGCACCTGGACCAACTCGCGATCGATCTCACGATCCAGGTAGTAGCGACGCTCGTCGTCGACGAGGTCCCACTTGTTGAAGACGATCACCAGTGCCCTGCCCGTCTCGCGCACGCTCTGCACGATCCGCAGGTCCTGCTCAGAGATCGACTGCGACGCATCGATCAAAAGCACTGCCACCTCGGCACGCTCGATCGCGCCCGCAGTACGCAGCGAGGCGTAGTACTCGTGCCCCGACGCCTCCTTGACCCGCTTACGGATACCCGCGGTGTCGATGAATCGCCAGACGTCGCCACCCAGATCGATCAGTTCATCTACCGGGTCGACGGTGGTACCGGCAACGTTGTCGACGACGACGCGCTCTTCACCGGCGAGCCGGTTGAGCAGCGACGACTTGCCTACGTTCGGCTTACCGACCAGGGCGATCCGGCGCGGGCCACCGACCTCGGTGTACGACTCCTCCGGAGTCTCCGGCAGGGCCTCCAGGACGGCGTCCAGCAGGTCGCCGGTGCCACGGCCGTGGGCCGCGGAGATCGGGTGCGGCTCGCCGAGACCAAGGTTCCAGAGACCGTAGGCCTCCCCCTCCAGGTGCTGTGCGTCCACCTTGTTGGCGGCCAGCACGACCGGCTTGCCGGCCTTGCGAAGGATCTTCACGACTGCCTCGTCGGCGTCGGTGATGCCGACGGTGGCGTCGACCACGAAGAGGACGGCGTCGGCCAGGGAGACCGCGATCTCGGCCTGGGCGCGGATCCGCTCGGCCAGACCACGCGCGTCCGGGTCCCAACCGCCGGTGTCGACCACGGTGAACGCGCGACCGTTCCACGACGCGTCATAGGAGACCCGGTCACGGGTGACGCCCGGACGGTCCTCGACGACAGCTTCGCGGCGTCCGATGATGCGGTTGACCAGCGTGGACTTCCCGACGTTGGGGCGGCCGACCACCGCCAGCACCGGCACAGGCCCGGCCGGGGCCTCGTCGGTGGAAACGTCGTACTCGCTCATCATGCTCCTCGTCCGGGCGCCCGGTCAGGATCGCCATCGGGGTGTTCGCCCTCAGGGAGAGGGCCTGGTAGCTCGCGTCCGGTCAGGACGCGCGCACGTGCTAGGCACATAGACATGTGCGCTTGCAACAACGCATTGGTGTCCTCGACTTGTTCCCGGGTCCGTGGCCACGCGACGGCCGGAACCTGGAAGGGCGTCCCGTACACCATATCGACAACCCCCGGCCGCGGTGGCAACGAGCTACCGCCAGCGCCCGGGGCGCGGGTGCCGAAGAAGATCACCGGCACCACCGGCGCACCACTGACCAGGGCCAGATAGGCAGCGCCACGATGGAACCGGTCGAGCTCCAGGTCGCCGGCCCCCCGAGTGCCCTCAGGGAAGATTCCTACTGTGCGTTGCGCCCGCAGGATCGCGACACACGACTTGATCGCGGCCGGGTCGTAGTGGAACCGATCCAACGGGACCTGACCCGACCAGGCCAAGAACCGGCCCAGCTTGCCTCGGAACATCTCGATCTTGGTGAGCGCATGGACCGGACGCGGGCTGAAGATGGCCAGCAACGGGCCATCGATCACCCCGATGTGGTTGGCGGCCAGGATCACCGCTCCGGAGGAGGGGACCTGATCGGCGCCGTGGACCCGCACCGGGTAGCGCCGTTGCACCAGCCAGCGGGCCAGGGGCCGCAAGCCGTGCAGCATGAACCGAGGCGGCAACTTCACGCCGTCGGTCCGCGGCAGGATGGCGCCAGTCAACGGCGCCACACTGCCGGAGGCGCTCATCCGATACTCTCCGCGAGAGCCACCACCTGATCGATGACCTCGTCCAACGTGTAGGGCGTGGTGTCGATGTGCTGAGCACCCTCGGGCATCGTCAGTGGCGCGGTGGCGCGGGTCGAGTCGATCTTGTCGCGGGCCAACAGCGAAGCCTCCGTCGCGGCCAGGTCGCTGCCGCCCTCCTCCAACGCCCGACGTGCGGCGCGCGCTCCGGCGTCAGCGGTCAGGTAGAGCTTGACCTCGGCCTGGGGCCAGACCACCGAACCGATATCGCGACCCTCGACGACGATCCCGCCCTCGCCGATCGCCGCGCGCTGCAGCTCCAGCAGCCGAGCTCGCACCTCAGGGACGGCGCTGACCGGGCTCACCGCGCCGGTCACGGCGCTCCCCCGGATGGCTTCGGCCACGTCGACGCCGTCGACACTGATCGTGGGCGCCTCAGGGTCGGTACCCGAGACGATGTCGGGGCGAGCTGCCGCGGCCGCCACCGCAGCAGCGTCATGCAGGTCGACGCCGTTCTCCAGCATCCACCACGTCATCGCCCGGAACATGGCACCCGTGTCCAGGTACCGCAACCCGAGCCGCTTGGCGACGCCCCGCGACGTGCTGGACTTGCCCGAACCCGAGGGTCCGTCCAGTGCGATCACGATCGAACGGGTGGCGCTGCTGGTCAAGGTTTCCTGCTTCCCTCGGGGGACGACGGTCGGCGTCAGCCTACCGAGCAACCCGCCTACGGATGAACCGACCAGCCGTGCTCGGTCAACGAAGTCACCAAGGTCTCCGCTTCACAGGCTTCGACGACGAGCTCCACCAGACCCACCGGGCGGCCGGGATCGTGGTCGATGTGGACGTCCTCGATGCTGACCCCCAGCGTGCCGACGTGCGCGAAGAGCCGTGCCAACTCGCCCGCCTGGTCAGGCAGCGAGACGAAGACCGACGCCATCGGACGAGCCACGCCACCGTGCTTAGCCGGGATCGCCGCGGTACCGGCGACGCCTTCCGCAAGCAGGCTCGCGATCGCCTCGGCATCCGCCTCCGCGACGGAACCCCGCAGCCGCTCCAGCCGCTCCTTCATCTCGTCGAGGACGGCGAGTACGGCGTCGGCGTTGGCCGTGATGATCTGCTTCCACAGGGTGGGGTCGCTCCCGGCTATCCGGGTCACGTCCCGCACGCCCTGACCAGCCAACGCGAGATGGGTGCTGGGCGCCGCGGCCAGCCGCCCGGCCACCAGCGACGACATGAGTTGAGGAAGGTGCGAGACCCGAGCGACGGCCCGGTCATGGTCGGCCGGCGACAGCTCGACCGGAACCGCGCCACAGAGTTCGATCAACTCCCGGACCAGGGCGATGGCCTCGGGGGCAGCGTCGGCGTGTGCGGTGATAGCCCACGGACGCCCTTCGAAGAGGGTCGCGGAGGCGGCCAACGGACCGGAGCGCTCACTGCCCGCCATCGGGTGCGAGCCCACGTACCGCTTCAGGTCGCCGACGCCGAGCGCGGCGAGTTGGGCGAGCGGCTGCGACTTCACGCTACCGACGTCGGTGACCACCGCAGCACTCCCGGCGAGCGCTGCTGCGATCTCGGCCCCGAGATGGTCGGGCGGCACCGCGACGACGACGAGTTGTGCAGCGGAGCCGTCGTCCGGCTTCCCCGCGCCCAGCCCGCTAGCCGTGCGGACGTGCTCCGGGGCGACGTCGCGCAGTAGCACCTCGACGCCGCGCTGCTTGCAGGCGAGCGCGACAGAGGTACCGAGCAGGCCTGTCCCGACAACGAGGACGGGACCTTTCAACTGCCCGCTCACAACTGCGCCGCGTCGAGCAGCTTGCCGAGTTCGGCGTTGGTCAGATCGCGCAGCTCGCCGACGCCGAGCCGGTCCAGCTTCACCGGGCCGAACGCGGTGCGGGTCAGCTGAAGGACCGGGTGGCCGACCTGGTCGAGCAGCCGCCGGACGATCCGGTTGCGACCCTCGTGGATGACCAGCTCGACGATGCTGCGGGCTTTGTCGCCGTGGCCGGTCGTGGAGAGGACCTTGACCCGCTGCACCTCGACCGGGCCGTCCTCCAGGGTGACGCCGGCCTTGAGCCGGTCGAGCACCGCGCGGTCGACCTTGCCCGAGACCTCGGCCACGTACGTCTTGTAGACCTCGTAGGAGGGATGCGCCATCCGGTGCGCGAACTCGCCGTCGTTGGTCAGCAGCAGAAGCCCGGTGGTGTCGGTGTCCAGACGGCCCACGTGGAAGAGCCGCTCCGGGCGATCGGCGACCAGGTCGCTGATCGTCCGGCGTCCCTGCGGGTCCGACATCGTGGAGACGACGCCACGCGGCTTGTTCAACACCAGGTAGACGTTGGGGCTGATCGGGGGCAGACGTCGGCCGTCGACCCGGATCACCGCCGTGGTCGGGTCGACCTTCGTGCCGAGCCGGGTGACGACCTCCCCGTCGACCTCGACCAGGCCGTCGAGCATCAGTTCTTCACACTTGCGTCGTGACGCGACGCCTGATTGGGCCAGCAGTTTCTGCAGCCGGATCAGGCCCTCGTCGTCGACTTCGATGCTCACGTTGGTTCTCCGTTCGGGGCGGCCTCGGTCTGGGCCGCTTCAGTGCTCTCGGTGCTGGTCGTGCTGTCCTGGCCGTGCAGGCCTGCGGCGGTCTGAGCGCCGAAGGCGGCCAGGTCCTCTTCGATCTCTTCCATGTCCGGCAGATAGGGCGCCAGTTCGGGAAGGTCGTCGAGAGAGGTGACGCCGATCCGTTCCAGGAAATAGCTGGTGGTGCGGTACAGGTTCGCACCTGTCTCGTCGTCGCTCCCGGCCTCCTCCACCAGACCGCGCCCGAGCAGGGTACGCATCACACCGTCGACGTTGACGCCTCGGATCGCCGACACCCGGGCCCGGCTGACCGGTTGCTTGTAGGCGACCACGGCCAACGTCTCCAACGCGGCCTGCGTCAGCCGTGCGGTCTGCCCTTCCAGGACGAAGGCCTCGACGACGGCCGAGTACTCCTCGCGGGTGTAGTAGCGCCAGCCGCCGGCAACGTTGCGGAGCTCGAAGCCGCGACCCGCGGCCGTGTACTCCTGAGCCAGCTCGTTCAGCGCGAACGCGACCTCGGCCGGCGGGTAGCCGACGGCAGCCGCCAGGATGAGTTCGTCCAACGGCTGGTCGGCGATCATCAGCAGCGCTTCAAGGGCGGGGCGCAACTCCACACGCTCAGGCTCGTTCTCGGGCGTGACTGCGTCGTTCACTCCAGCTCCTGTTCAGCTTCGTCCGGCGCGGCCTCGGTGGTGCCGTCGAACTCGTCGTCGATCTCGAAATCCTGCTCGCCACCGGTCCACCGGATCGTCAGCTCGCCGAGCGGCGTCACCTGGTCGAAGGTGACCGCACCTTCCCGGAAGAGCTCCAGCAATGCCAGGAACCGCGCGACAGTGGTCAAGATGTCCGGCGAGTCGCCGGAGAGGGCGCGGAAGGTGATCGTGCCTTGGCGGCGGAGCCGGTCGACCACGACCGCTGCCTGCTCCTTGACCGAGACTGCCGGCGCATGGATGTGGTGCAGGGTGAACTCCAGAACGGGCTTCGGCGTCAGCGCCTTCGCCGCCAACTGGGCGAACCGCTCCAGGCCGACCCCGATCAGTACCTCCGGCAGCAGGCTGGCGAATCGGTCCTCGAGGCCGACCGAGCGGGGGTGCCGCCGGGTCTCGTCGTCGAGGCGACGCTCGAAGACGGCGGCCACCTGCTTGAAGGCGCGGTACTGCAACAGCCGAGCGAAGAGTAGGTCCCGCGCCTCCAGCAGCGCCAGGTCCTCTTCGTCCTCGACGTCGCCCTGGGGCAACAGACGGGCTGCTTTGAGGTCGAGCAACGTGGCCGCGACCAGGAGGAACGAGGTCGTCTGCTCCAGATCCCAGACCGGTCCCCCGGCCTTGACGTGGGCGATGAACTCGTCGGTGACCTGGGAGAGCGCCACCTCGGTGATGTCGAGTTTGTGCTTGGCGATCAGGTTCAGCAGCAGGTCGAACGGCCCCTCGAAGTTGGCGAGCCGGACCGCGAAGCCGGCGCTCTGTTCGCCGCCCTCGGCGAGCTCGGGGGTCGCCTCGGTGCTCACGTCTCCCGCAGGCGCTGGACCAACGGGCTGTCCTCTCCGTGCGCCTCCAGGTCGGCCAACGCCAGCGCGATCGCCTGGCGGACCAACCGACCGCGGTCCACAGCCAGGCCGTGGGTACGGCGCAGCGACAAGCGGGCGTGCTCCAGGTCCATCAGCTCGTCCGAAGTGATGTAGACCGTCATCTTCTCGTCGTGGCGGACCCGTCCGCTGGTACGACGGGGTGCAGACTCCGCCTCGACCGCATCAGCCGACGGCGACGCAGCCGGTGCTGCGGCGGTCTTCGCGGCGCGTTTCGGTGCGGCGGCCTTGGCCGGTCGCTTGGCGGCGCGTGGCTTCGCGAGTTCGGCCTCCGGCTCCGCGATGCTCGGTTGGGCAGCGGGCGCGGTCGGCCGGAAGAGATCGTCAGCCGCGGGCAGGCTCACCCGTCTCGACACGTGCCAGCACCTCCTTGGCCAGCAGGCGGTACGACGCCGCGCCAGCGGAGCTGGAGGCGTAGCTGGTGATCGGCTCACCGGCCACAGTGGAGTCGGAGAACTTCACGGTGCGTCGGATCACGGTGTGGAAGACCTTGTCGCCCCAGGCCTGGACCAGCCGCTCCATCACCTCGCGGCTGTGCAGGGTGCGTCCGTCGAACATGGTGCCCAGCACGCCGTCGATCTCAAGGCGCGGGTTGAGCCGCTCCTGCACCTTGTCGATCGTGGTCTTCAGCAGAGCCACACCGCGCAGCGCGAAGTACTCGCACTCCAGCGGAACGATGACGCCGTCGGATGCGGTCAACGCGTTGACGGTCAACAGACCCAACGAGGGCTGGCAGTCGATCAGGATCACGTCGTACTGGTCGATCGCCGGAGCCAGCACCCGCTGCAGGGTCTGTTCGCGGGCGACCTCGTGCACCAACTGGACCTCTGCAGCGGAGAGGTCGATGTTCGACGGGAGCAGATCGACGCCCTCGACACCGGACTCGACGACAACCTCGTCGAAGGTCGTCTCGCGGTCCATCAGCAGGTTGTAGACCGAGAGCTCCATCTCGTGCGGGTTGAGCCCCAGCCCGACGGAGAGCGAGCCCTGCGGGTCGAAGTCGACCAGCAGCACCTTGCGGCCGAGCTCGGCGAGCGCCGCACCCAGGTTGATGGTCGTCGTGGTCTTGCCGACGCCACCCTTCTGGTTGCACATGGCGATCACGCGGGCCGGGCCGTGCGAGGTCAACACCCGCGGCTCGGGGATCTCCGGCATCGGCCTCCCCGTCGGTCCGATCTCGGGCTCGTGATTGGCCTGGCTCGGTACCGGGAAGGGGATGGGATCACTCACAGGGTGCTCGTCTCTCACTCATCGGATTGTCGACACGGCGACTTGTGGTCGCGTCTGCGCCTGACTGTAGGGCTCGGGGCCGACCCGGAACAAGGCGGGTGGTCCCTTTTGCGGGGAGGTGAGAGGTCAATCCCATCGCCGGAAGTCGGTGACCGTGACCACGGCCTCCCCCAACTCGTCGCTCGCGTCGAGGTCGACGACCGCCTCGATCACCCAATCCCGGTTGTCGTCCGGGTCCGCCAACGTCTGCCGGACCTGCCAGCTCCGGCCGTTCCGCTCGATATGCAGGTAGCTCGGGCCGTGGGCGTCGGCGTCGGTGCGGATCTCGTCGTGTTCGGCGTAGTAGGCCTCCAACGCGTTGTCCCACCTAGTGCGGGTCATCTCCACCTCGCGCGGCGGATCGAAGAGATCGGCGGTCGCCCGCTCGCCCCGCATCAAACCGTCGATGTCGTCACGGGCGCAGAGCTCCACCCGGCGCCACATCGCGTTACGGATCATCACGCCGAAGGCGCGCTCCCGCTCCGAGAGGGGACGCGGCGGCGGAGGCGCACCCTGCGCCGCCGCTTCGGCGACCCGATCGGGATCGGTCAACGCCTCCCACTCGTCGAGCAGGCTGGAGTCGGTCTGGCGGACGCTCTCGCCGAGCCACTCCAACAGCTCCTCGAACTGCTCGGTGCGGTGCTGCTCGGGGACCGTGTGCCGCAACGTGCGGTAGGCGTCCGTGAGGTAGCGCAGCACCAGACCCTCGCCACGGGCCAGGTCGTAGCGGCTGACGAACTCGGTGAAGCTGTAGCCCTGTTCGAACATCTCGCGGACGATCGACTTGGGTTCCAAGCCGTCCTCGGGGAGCCAGGGGTGGCGTCCACGGTAGATCTCGTAGGTGGCGCCGAGGAGTTCGGCCAACGGCTGCGGCCAGCTGATCTCCTCGAGCAGCGCCATCCGCTCCTCGTACTCGATACCGTCGGCCTTCATCTCGGCGATCGCCTCGCCCCGCGCCGCCCGCTGCTGGGCGAAGAGGATCTGGCGCGGCGAGTCGAGGACCGCCTCCATCACCGAGACCACGTCGAGGGTGTACTCGGGGCTCTCCGGATCCAGGACGTCGAGTGCCTCCAATGCGAAGTGCGCCAAGGGCTGGTTCAGCGCGAAGTCCTCGGGCAGTGCCTCGGTCAGCACGTAGCGGCGTCCGAACTCGTCGACCTCGTCGAGCCGGGCCAGGACGCCCGAGTGGACCAGCGAACGGGCGAGCCGCAGGGCACGGCGGATCAGCTTCACCCGCTGGCGCGGATCGTCGTGGTTGTCGCCGAGGAGATCACGCAGTACCGCGAAGGCGTCGGTCTCCCGGGCCACCACGTTGAGCAGCATCGCGTTGTCGACCTTCATCCGCGAGACCAACTGCTCAGGCTTGCCCTCCACCAGCTTGGTGAAGGTCTGCTCGGTCCAGACCACCGAGCCCTCCGGGGCGCGCTTCAACTGGGCCTTGCTGTTCTTCTTCGGGTTGGCGGCGTTCTTGGCTGCCGCCTTGGCCTTCGCCTTCTCGTTCTCGATCACGTGCTCAGGCGCCTGGACGACGACGTAGCCGGCCGTGTCGTAGCCGGCCCGACCAGCGCGCCCGGCGATCTGCTGGAACTCACGGGTGCGCAGGATCCGCTGTTTGCTGCCGTCGAACTTCGCGAGACCGGTGAAGAGGACGGTCCGGATCGGCACGTTGATCCCGACGCCAAGGGTGTCGGTACCGCAGACCACCTTGAGCAGACCCCGCTGGGCCAACTGCTCAACGAGACGCCGGTACTTGGGCAACATCCCCGCGTGGTGCACACCGACGCCGTTGCGCAGCAGCTTCGACAGGGTGCGTCCGAACCCCGCGCCGAACCGGAACGCCCCGATCTCCTCGGCGATCTCATCCTTCTCGCCGCGAGTGACCAGCTTCGAGGTGAGCAAGGTCTTCGCGTGCTCGACGGCGTCCTTCTGGGTGAAGTGGACGACGTAGGCGGGGACCTGCTTGGTCGCCACCAACTCGTCGAGGGTCTCGTTGAGCGGGTTCAAGGACCAGGAGAACGAGAGCGGCACCGGACGTTCGGCGTCATCGACCAGGACCGAGTCACGGCCGTTGCGCCGGGTCATGTCCTCAAGGAAGAAACTGACGTCGCCCAGGGTCGCCGACATCAGCAGGAACTGCGCCTGCGGCAAGGCGAGCAGGGGAACCTGCCAGGCCCAACCGCGGTCGAACTCGGAGTAGTAGTGGAACTCGTCCATCACCACCAGACCGACGTCGGCGTCGGCGCCCTCGCGCAGCGCGATGTTGGCCAGGATCTCCGCGGTGCAGCAGATGATGGGGGCGTCGGCGTTGACCGCCGCGTCACCGGTCAACATGCCGACGTTCTCAGCGCCGAACGCCTCGCAGAGCGCGAAGAACTTCTCGCTGACCAGCGCCTTGATCGGCGCGGTGTAGAAGCTGACCCGATCGCCACAGAGCGCGAAGTACTGCGCGGCTGTGGCCACCATCGACTTGCCGGAGCCCGTCGGCGTCGCCAGGATCACGTTGTTGCCGCTGAGCAGCTCGATGATCGCCTCGTCCTGGTGCGGATAGAGGCTCAGGCCCTGATCTGCGGCCCAACTCGCGAACTCGCTGTAGACGGTGTCCGGGTCGGTGCCCAGGATGCGTTGACCAAGATTCTTCATCGGCGTGCCCTCGGATGCGCGGTGGCGAACACTTCGCGCAGGTTGTCGACGGTGACCAGGGTGTAGACCTGGGTGGTGGTGACCGAGGCATGGCCCAGTAGTTCCTGGACCACCCGGACGTCGGCACCGCCGTCGAGGAGATGGGTTGCGAACGAGTGCCGCAGGGTGTGGGGAGAAACGTCTCGGGTGACGCCGGCGCGATCGGCGCTCTTGACCAGGACGGTCCAGGCGCTCTGCCGCGAAAGCCGGCCGCCTCGCGCGTTGAGGAAGAGGGCGCCGCCGGGCGTCTTCACCGTGACCAACTCCGGGCGGGAGCTGGTCAGATAGGCGGCAACAGCGTCACGGGCGTAGGAGCCGATCGGCACCAGACGCTCCTTGCCGCCCTTGCCATGCAGCTTGACCGTACCGTGCTCCAGATCGATGTCGTCGACGTCGAGTCCGACTGCCTCGGAGATCCGAGCCCCGGTGCCGTAGAGCAACTCCAGCAGCGCGCGGTCCCGCCGTGACAGCAGCGTCTCCGGTGACCCGGCCGCCTCCAGGATCGCCTCGACGTCGGAGAGCGGCAACGCCTTCGGGAGCCGTTTCGCCGGCGTCGGCGGCTTCACCGCTGTCGCGGGGTCGTGCTCGGTGATCCCTTCCCGGACAGCGAACTTGTGCCACCCGCGCACGGCGACCACCGTCCGCGCCGCCGACGTCGAGCCGAGTGGCGGGTGGTCGGCGTCTCCTTCGCGCAGGCGCATCAGGAAAGCGGCGACGAGCTGCTCCCCCACTCCGGCCAACGACTCGACTCCGTGCTCGATCAGGAACGCCTGATAGCGCCGCAGGTCGCGCCGATAGGAGGTCAGTGTGTTGTCGGCCAGGCCCCGCTCGACGCTGAGATGGTCGAGATAGGTCCGGAGTTGGCGGGTCAGCGGCGACAGGGTGCTCAGGGCTCAGCCCTCGGTAGCTCGCGCGCGGCGCGCAGCGATCGTGAGCACGGCCAGCGCAACGGGGCCATCGGTGATGCGGCCGGCCAGTACGCCGTCGAGCAGCTCGGCGTAGGGAACCCAGAGGGTCTCCATGTCCGCCTCCTCATGATGCATCTCGAAGTCACCGCGGGAGGCTTCCGAGAGCCCCTCGGCGAGGTAGATGTGGTGTTGTTCGGCGGAGATGCCGGGGCTGGACCAGACCGAGATCAGGTGGCTCCAACGCTCAGCCTTCAACTCCGCCTCTTCACGGAGCTCACGGATCGCGACCTCGAGGGGATCCTCGCCCGCGATGTCGCAGACGCCGGCTGGGAACTCGACGAACCGCATCTGCGCCGGGTGCCGGTACTGCCTCAGGCAGAGGATGTTGTCGTCGGCATCCACCGCGACTGCCACAGCCGCTCCCGGGTGCTCGACGACGAGACGACGGAAGGAGCCGGCGTCGGGTTCGTGCGGCGACCGGATCTGGTCGGAACGGAAGGCGACGACCCAGTCGTCACGGTGTAGATCGGTACGCGACTCGACCGGCCAGGACTCGGGGACGTCACGCAACATCGACATGGCACGAACCTACCGGTGACCGCCGACTGTTCGGGCGGCGGTCACCAGTACCGGGTTCAGTCCTGCTCGTCGTTGTCGGGACGGTGCAGCCCCGACTCGTCCAACGGGAAGCGGAGCTCGCGCTGCCGCTCGATCGCTGCCGCGATCAGCCCGGCGAAGAGCGGGTGCGGCCGGGTCGGGCGCGACTTGAGCTCCGGGTGCGCCTGCGTGGAGACGTAGTACGGGTGCACGTCGGCCGGAAGCTCGACGAACTCCACCAGCCCGTTGTCCGGATTGGTGCCGGAGAAGACCAGACCGGCCTGCTCCAAGCGCTCGCGGTAGAGGTCGTTGAACTCGTAGCGGTGACGGTGACGCTCCGAGACGGTGGTCGCGCCGCCGTACGCCTTGCTGGCCACCGAACCGGCGACCAGGGTCGCGTTCTGAGCACCGAGACGCATCGTGCCGCCCAGGTCGCCTGCGCCCTCGACGAACTTCTTCTGCTCCTCGATCGTCGAGATCACCGGCTCGGCCGTGGTCGGGTCGAACTCGGTCGAACCTGCCTTCTCGATCCCGGCGACGTTGCGCGCGTACTCGATGACCATGCACTGCAGGCCCAGGCAGAGACCCAGCGTCGGGATCTGGTGGGTCCGGGTGTACTCCAGCGCACCGAGCTTGCCTTCGATGCCGCGGATACCGAAGCCGCCGGGCACGCAGACCGCGTCGACGTCGGCCAGGGCACGGGCGGCACCCGCCGGGGTCTCGCAGTCGTCGGACTGGATCCAGCGGAGCTTGACCTTGGCCTCGTTGGCGAAACCGCCCGCCCGCAGCGCCTCGGCGACCGAGAGGTAGGCGTCGGGAAGGTCGATGTACTTGCCGACCAGACCGATGGTGACCTCTTCCTTCGGGTGGTGGACCCGGCGGAGCAGGTCGTCCCAGGTCGTCCAGTCCACGTCACGGAAGGGCAGGTCGAGGCGACGGACTAGGTAGGCGTCCAGGCCTTCGCGGTGCAGCACCTTGGGGATGTCGTAGATCGACGGGGCGTCGGCGCAGTTGATCACGGCCTCGACGTCGACGTCGCACATCAGCGCGATCTTCTTCTTGATGCTCTCGGGCAGCTCGCGGTCGGAACGGCAGACGATGGCGTCCGGGAGCAGACCCACCTGACGCAGCGCGGCGACCGAGTGCTGGGTCGGCTTGGTCTTCAGCTCACCCGACGGGCCGATGTAGGGCACCAGCGAGACGTGGATGAAGAAGCAGTTGTCCCGGCCGATCTCGTGGCGCACCTGACGGGCAGCCTCCAGGAACGGCAGCGACTCGATGTCACCGACGGTGCCACCGACCTCGGTGATCACGACGTCGATATCCTCGCCGCCCATGGCGAGGATCCGGTCCTTGATCTCGTTGGTGATGTGCGGGATCACCTGGACGGTGTCGCCGAGGTAGTCGCCCCGACGCTCCTTCGCGATCACGGTCGAGTAGACCTGACCGGTGGTCACGTTCGCGATCTGGTTGAGATCGGTGTCCAGGAAGCGCTCGTAGTGACCGATGTCGAGGTCGGTCTCGGCGCCGTCCTCGGTGACGAAGACCTCACCGTGCTGGAACGGGTTCATCGTGCCGGGGTCGACGTTGAGGTACGGGTCGAGCTTCTGCATGGTGACCCGCATCCCGCGGGACTTCAGCAAGCTACCCAGGCTGGAGGCGGTCAGCCCCTTGCCGAGGGAGGAGGCGACTCCTCCAGTAACGAAGACGTGCTTGGTCGGCACAGTGCCCAAGGCTAACTCCCGTGGTCAGACGTTCAATTCGAAGCAGGTCCGCTACGGGATTCCAGTCTACCAACGAATCCCGAAGACGCCGACATCGCGTCGGCGACGCGCCGAATGTACCCGCTAGGAAGCACCGGTACCGATCGCCTCCTGGGCACTCGCCAACAGTTCGCGGGCGTGGGCGAGCGCGGTGTCGGACTCCTCCTGACCGGCCAGCATCCGGGAGAGTTCGCGGACTCGCTCCTCAGCACCGAGCCGGCTCAACCCCGACGTGGTCACGGTGCCGTCGCTGCTCTTGGCCACCACCACATGGTGATGCGCGAACGCGGCTACCTGGGGCAGGTGCGTGACCACCAGCACCTGTGCGGACCGCGCGAGCTGGGCGAGACGACGTCCGACCTCGACCGCCGCCTTGCCGCCCACGCCGGCGTCCACCTCGTCGAACACGAAGGTCGGGACCGGGCTGGTCCCGGCAAGCGCGACCTCCAGGGCGAGCATCACCCGGGACAGCTCACCGCCGGAAGCACCCTTGTTCAAGGGACGCGGCTCGGAGCCGGTGTTGGCGGCCAGCAGCAGCTCCACGTCGTCCGTGCCGTGGGCGTGGTAGCGGACCCAGCCATCTGCCAGCCGCAGCGGAGCTCCTGCCACCGAGTCGTCGTCAGGTGCCGGCACGCTGAACGGGGTCAACGCGACCGAGAGCTGGGCGTGCGGCATCGCGAGCAGGGTGAGCTCGTCGCTGACCTGCTTGCCCAGCCTGACCGCGAGCGCAGCGCGGGCTGCCGAGAGCGCCTGTGCCGCCTCAGCGGCCTGCGCGCGGAGTTCGGACCGCTCGGCCCGCAGCGTCTCGATCCGCTCGTCGGTGCCGTCGAGGTCGAGGAGTCGGGTTGCCGACCGTTGCGACCAGGCAAGCACCTCGTCGAGGGTCTCGCCGTACTTACGGGTCAGCGCGCTGAGCGCAGCACGGCGCTCCGACACGACGGCCAGGCGAGCCGGGTCGGTGTCGATCCCGCTGGCGTAGGACGCGACGTCTGCTGCGGTGTCGGTCAACAGGTAGCTGACCTCGGCGAGCCGGTCGGCCAGAGCCGCTACCTGCGGGTCGTGGTCACGGACGCCGTCCAGCAGTCGCCGCGCGGCCGAGACCGCTCCCAGGGCGTCCGGGGACTCCTGCTCGGAGGAGAGCGCTTCGCGGGCCTGCTCGGCGGCGGTCCGCAATGTGTCGGCGTAGCCCAGCCGAGACTCCTCAGCAGCCAGGTCGACGTCCTCACCACTCACCGGCGAGACAGCCTCGATCTCGTTGAGACCGAACCTGAGCAGGTCCGCCTCCTGCGCCCGCTCCCGTGCCGTGCGGACGACGTCGTCCAACTCGGTCTCGGTAGCACGCAACTGCTCGTAGACGCTCTGCCAACGACTGAGGAGCTTGGCGATCTTGGCTCCGCCGAAACGGTCCAGCGCCTCGCGCTGGGCGGAGGGTCGCAGCAACCGGTGCTGGTCGGACTGTCCGTGGACGGCGACCAGGGGCTCGGCGACCTCGCCGAGTTGAGCGATCGGTACCGCCGCCCCTCCGACGAAGGCGCGCGAACGGCCCTCTGCAGCGATGTTGCGGGCCAGCAGGACGCGATCGTCCTCGACCTCTCCCCCGGCCTCTTCGACGGCGTCGCGGAAGGCGGGCAGCGCGGAGGCGGCGACGACACCCTCCACCCGCGCGCTCTTGGCACCGGTACGGACAGCACCGGAGTCGGCGCGACCACCGAGCAGCAGGCCGAGCGCGGTGACCACCATCGTCTTACCGGCACCGGTCTCACCAGTGATCACGGTCAGACCGGGGCCAAGCTCCAGCGTGCTCGCGGCGATCACCCCGAGCGAGGAGATCCGGATCTCTTCAATCATGCGCCACCTGCTCGTCGACGTCGCTCGCTGGCACCCCGCCAGCCCTCGACCGAGAGCCCGAACTTGGCCACCAGCCGATCGGTGAACGGGGCTTCGTGGAGTCGGGCCAGCCGGACCGGCTCCTTGCCGCGGCGTACCTCGATCCGGGCACCGGGCGGCAGGTCGAAGGTGCGCCGGCCATCGCACCAGAGCACGCCCATCCCCTCGGTACCCGCCAACACTTCGACGGCGAGGGTCGAGGTCGGGGCGACCACCAACGGGCGCGCGAAGAGGGCGTGGGCGCTGAGCGGCACCATCAGCAGCGCCTCGACTCCGGGCCATACGACCGGACCACCAGCGCTGAAGTTGTAGGCAGTGGAACCGGTCGGGGTGGCGCAGACGACGCCGTCGCAGCTCCACCGGGAGAGCGGACGACCATCGATCTCGACGACCAGCTCGAGCATCCGCTCCCGGGCTGCCTTCTCGACACTCGCCTCGTTCAGCGCGAAGGTGCTGGCGACCAGCTCTTTGCCCTGGTAGATCGAGACGTCGACGGTGAGCCGGTCCTCGGGCGTCCAGGCCCGATCGACGATCGCCCGGATCGTGTCTTCCACGGCGTCGGACTCGGCCTCGGCGAGGAACCCGACGTGGCCCAGATTGACGCCGAGCAGCGGCGTACCGTCGCCGTGGGTCAGCTCGGCGGCCCGCAGAATGGTGCCGTCGCCACCGATCACGACGACCAGTTCACAGCCGCGCGCGTGGACCGTGTCGTTGTCGACGATCTCGACGACAGGAGCTTCGGCAGAGGCGCTGAGACCGAGCACGATCGCCTCGGACTCCATCAGCCGCACGACCAGGCCGTGGTCGGTCAGGGCCTTACACATCTCACGGGCGACCTCGCAGGCGTCTTCACGACCGGTATGGGTCAGCAGCAACACGCGACGGGGCTCACTCACGGCTGCACCTTCTCATCTTCGCCCGCGGCTTGCTCGGCTTCGGCCTCGACAGGCACGACTCCCCGCTCGACCTCGGCGCGGATCTCCGCTTCACCGATCGTGGCCTCACCACGCTTCAACCAGAGAAAGAACTCGACGTTGCCCGAGGGACCAGGCAACTGGCTGGTCGAGACGGCACGTGCGCCCCAGCCACGCGCTGCAGCGGCATCGGCGATCGACTGCACCGCTTCGGCTCTCAGGGCCAGGTCGCGGACCACGCCGCCCTTGCCGACGCGGTCTTTGCCGACCTCGAACTGGGGCTTCACCATCAGGGCAAGGTCCGCGTCGTCGTTGACGACGCTCAGGATCGGCTCCAAGACGAGGAGAAGGGAGATGAAGGAGAGGTCGCCGACCACGACGTCGACCCGGCCATCGATCAACTCGGGGGTGAGTTCACGGATGTTGGTGCGGTCGTGGACCCGGACCTTCGGGTCCTGACGGATCTGCCATGCCAACTGTCCATAGCCGACATCGACGGCGACCACCTCGGCAGCTCCGGCCCGGAGAAGGACGTCGGTGAAGCCACCCGTCGATGCCCCGGCGTCGAGGCAGCGCCGTCCGGATACGGAGAAGCCCTGAGGCCCGAAGGCCGCCAACGCGCCGGCCAGCTTGTGGCCGCCGCGCGACACGTAGTCAGGGGTGTCTGAGTCCTCCCGGACGACGATCGCGACATCCGTGGTGACCCCGGTGGCGGGTTTGAGTGCGAGCGCACCGTTGACGGTGACCCGCCGGGCTGCGATCAGTTCGGAGGCGTGCTCACGGGAACGGGCGAGCTTGCGCCGTACCAGCTCTGCATCGAGCCGTAGGCGTCGTGGCGGCACTGAAATCTCTCCTAGGAACGCGGCGCGTCCAGCGCGCTACGCAGCTGCTCGTGAGCCTTTTCGAAGACTGCCACGTGGTCGGCGAGTGGCAGGGAATCGACCTGTTCGGTGGCCGCAAGGGTGGCGGCCACCAGCTCCTGCGGGCTCGCTGGGTCGACGGTCTCGTTCATGGCGCCACCGTACCGCGACCCTCCGACGCCAGGGCACCGAGCCGCGCGGGAGCCTGGTCACCTTCACGATGCGGGACCGGTTCGAAGAGCGCGCCCAGATCGGTGCCGACGAAGGTCGGGCGTTGCGACTGGGGAGCAGCCGCAACGGCGTCCAGATCGTCGACCCCGGTCAACACGAGCAGAGAGTCCAGACCAGCCGCCCGGGCTCCGGCGATGTCGGTGTCCAACCGGTCACCGATCATCAGCGCCCGCGCTCCCGGGAAGCGCCGCAGCGCCTCGTCGAAGAGCGGACGGTCCGGCTTGCCGGCCACCGACGGCGTCACCCCGGTGAACCTGCTCAACAGCTCCACCAATGCGCCGTGCCCAGGCGCAAGACCGCGCTCGGTGGGAAAGGAGCCATCAGTGTTCGCGGCGACCCACGGCAGCCCGGCGTTGATCAGGATCGCCCCATCGATCGCCCGTTGCCAGGGCATCTGCGGCCCGAAGCCGCTGACGACGGCCTGGGGTGCGGCGTCGGGGTCGGTGACCGGTGTGAGTCCGACCTCCAGGCAGGCAGCGCGTAGACCTTCGCCGCCGAGCAGGAAGACCGGTGCCCCTGCGGGGAGGCGAGCAGCCAACAGACCCGCTGCGGCCTGCGCCGAGGTGACCACGTCACCCGCCCCGGTGACGATCCCCAATTCGGTGAGGTGCTGCGCCACCTGCTCGGGAGTACGGGCTGCGTTGTTGGTGACGAACAGAAGCTCGGCGCCCGCGTCACGGGCACGGAGCAGCTGGTCAGGTGCCCCTGGCACCGCCTCTGGACCCCGATAGACGACCCCGTCGAGGTCGAGCAACAACAGGTCATACCGTTCGATCAGCGAACAGGCTGAGTCACTCACCACACCACTCCTTCTGCACCGCCGGTGCGTCGGTCAGCCCAGCACTTTACGAAGCCACCTAGGCTCTGCCCAATGGACCAGGCATCGGTGGCGGCGTTCGCCTTGCAGCCCTTCCGGGCGCTGCGGCTCACCGACAGCCATGTCGGAGACCCCACGGCGGCGAGGGTCATCTCCCGACCCTATCGGTCGGTGCCGGGCCGACTCTTGGAGTGGCGACGACGCCGCCACCTGCAGATCGATCCCGAACCGTCGATCTACCTCCACGAGTACACCTCGGCAGGCGTCACGGTGCGTGGCCTGGTCGGGCTCATCGACCTGGCGCAGGTCCGCCACAGCGTCTTCGCCCATGAAGGTACCTACGCACCTCAGGTCAACCAGTTGGCGGACCGGATGTCAGCGATGAGCCTCAACCCCGCACCGATCCTTCTCATGCATGCCGGTGAGCCCGAGCTACGAGCCATCCTCGATACCACCGCGGCCCGGCCCCCGGACCTGGTCTACACCGACCGTTCCGACCAGGTGCAGCGGATCTGGCGGATCACCTCCCCCACCCTGCTCAGCGAGCTCAACGCCCGACTCAGCGGCACACAGACGGTGATCGCCGACGGGCACCACCGGTACCAGGCCGCCCAGCAACTCGCTCAGCGATGCCCCGGAACCGATTGGGCGAGCACCCTGGTGATGCTGGTCGACCAACACGACACGCCCTTGCAACTGAGCGCTATCCACCGGACCGTGCCGCGACTGACCCTGGACGCGGTCCGGGCCGCGCTGAAGCCCGGACAATCCTTCGTCAGCCAGCCGAACAGCCATGCGGCGCTGGCCCACCTGGACCATGCACTGGTTCTCCATGACGGGACGAACTGGGCGACTCTGGAGTCGAAGAACGGCCACGACCTGCTCGTCCGTTGGCTGCATGAGGAGTTGATACCTGCGTGGGGTGCCGGGGAGGCCAAGATCGCCTTCCACCACTCGGCGGGCGAAGCGATCAGCAGGGTAGGCCACGGCGTGACGGTGCTCCTACCCGCACCCCGCTTCACCCAGGTCGCGGCCTCCGCAACCTCGGGGCTGCTGCTCCCGGCCAAGGCGACTTCGTTCCAGCCGAAGCCCAACCTCGGCGTACTGATGCGCCAACTCGACGTCGACTGACACCGTCACCGACAGTGGCCGGACCGAACGTGACTAGGTCGAACCAGGCTGAAATCAGCAATGACCCTGGGCATCGTCTCCGAAACCCAGGGCCACAAGCTGAGGAATCAGCCGAGTTCGACCTCGATGCGCGACGCGCGAGCGCCGGCGTCGGTGATCTCGTCACCGTCAATCGCCTCGGTGCGGTGGAACCACTCCAACGCATCCGCCGGCCGACCGGCCGCAAGAAGTGCATCGGCGTAGGCGTAGCGCAGACGAACCACCCACGACGAACGCGACTTCGAGTTCAACGGCGCGGCCTCCAAGGTGCGCAACGCGGCATCGAACTGCCCCATGTCCTGACGGGCGCCCGCCTCCACGATCGTCATCTCGGCCTTAGCCTCAGACGAGAAGTTTGCGACGGACGGCAGCTTCGCCAGTTCGAGAGCCCGCTCCGGACGCCCCAGCGCCCGCTCGCAGTCGGCCATGATCGGCAGGTAGGCGGTAGCACCGTTCATCCGCTTCGCGGCGCGGAGCTCAGAGAGCGCCTCTGCGTACTCGCCAGCAGCGTAGGCCGCTTCGCCACAGGCTTCACGGACGACCGCGAGCCGAGCAGCACGGGCGCGCGCCGCGAGCGTGTGCTCATAGGCGGTCTTCGGGTCGGAGTCGATGACCAGGCCGGCCGCAACCAGGTGACGTGCGACGCGCTGGGCCAGCTTCTCCGGCAGCGCCTTCAGTTGCGCCAGCACCTGATGGTCAAGCTCACGCCCGGTGATCTCCTCGGGGATCGGCGGACCGTCGTAACGTGCCTGCGATTCCGAGCGAGGCAACTGCTCGTCGCGAGGACGGGACCAGTCGTTCTTACGACCGGGACGGTCTCCCCCTCCGCGACGCTGGTCGCCGTCGCGGCGGTCGTTGGAGCGACCACCGAACTTGCCGCCGTCCGAACGGCTCCCGCTGCTCGACTTGCCGACGTAGGGACGTCCACTGCTGGAACCTTCCCCGCCGGAACGACCACTACCGGAGCGCTCGCCGTAGGGCTTCGAACCACTGGACCGCTCGCCGTACGGCTTACCGCTGCCGGAACGCTCACCACTCGGCTTCCCATACGACTTGCCGCCGCTGGAACGCTCACCGGACGGCTTGCCCCCGTAGGGCTTGCCGCCGTCCTTGTTACCGCGGTAGCCACGGCTGTCGTCGGAACCGCCGGATCGACCCCGAGGGGCACCTCCGCGGGACGAACCACCGCTACCACCGGACCGGCCGCCGTTGCCGCCACGCGACGAAGAGCCGCTGCGATCGTTACCCGGACGCTGACTGTTGCCCATACCGGGCATCCTTTCACCTCACGCTCGAAATGCAACAGCGGGCCGCCCACAAGGAGCGACCCGCTGCTAATTATTGTCCGGCGGCGTCCTACTCTCCCACAACCTCTCGGTTGCAGTACCATCGGCG
>NZ_JBLBWI010000018.1:0-86239 GCF_047308515.1 Nocardioides sp. Bht2 | reverse complement strand
CTCCGGCCGACACCGACGGCGACGGCCTCACCGACGCCCAGGAAGCCACCCTCGGTACCGACCCGACCAAGGCGGACACCGACGGCGACGGCCTCAGCGACGGCGCAGAGGTCAACACCCACAACACCGACCCGCTGAAGGCGGACACCGACGGCGGCGGCGTCAACGACGGCGCCGAGATCACCAACGGCACCGACCCGCTCGACCCGGCCGACGACCTGGGCACCGACCCGGACGCCGACAACGACGGTCTGAGCGACAGCCAGGAGGCGGCGCTGGGCACCGACCCGACCAAGCCCGACACCGACGGCGACGGCATCAACGACGGCGCCGAGGTGACCGGTTCGGCCAACACCGCTTTCGGCAACCGGGCAACCGACCCGCTGAACCCGGACACCGACGGCGACGGCCTCAAGGACGGCCAGGAGATCAGCGGCGCAGCCAACCTCCGGTTCGGCAAGAAGGGCACCGACCCGACCAACCCGGACACCGACGGTGACTACATCAACGACGGCCTTGAGGTGAAGGGCTTCGTGATCAGCCACAAGGTGACCCGCAAGGGTGCCAAGCCGAAGGCGATCGGCAAGGTCTTCACCGACCCGCGCGACAAGGACACCGACAACGACGGCATCATCGACGGCATCGAGCGGTCCGGCTACTACATCAACCAGAAGGTGATGAAGAAGAAGGGCTCCTACAAGATCGGCAAGGTTCACTCCGACCCGACCAAGAAGGACACCGACGGCGACAAGCTGGCCGACAATGACGAGCGCACCGGCCGCAAGAACGTGAAGAACAAGAAGCGGAAGAGCGACCCGAGCCACTGGGACACCGACCGCGCCGGCATGAACGACGGTGCCGAGGTCAAGAAGGGTTACGACCCGAGCCGCGGTGGCTTGAAGGACGTGCGCGCCACCCGTGGCATGAAGCGGATCACGATCAAGTTCTGATCTCGTTCACAGCACAGCCACAGTAGAGGGGCGCCGGGGTTCTTCCCCGGCGCCCCTTCGCGCCTCCCGGCCCGTAGAATCGCTACTCGTGGAACAGCAAGTGTTCGTGCACCCACCCGTCAGCGCTGAACGTAGACCGGCCGATGAGGCCGAATCGCGCAGGGCCAACCAGGCCGACTGGGACCGCTACGCCGACGAGTACCAGGCCACCCATGGCGCCTTCCTCGGCGACGTCGGTTTCGTCTGGGGCCCCGAAGGCACGACCGAGGCCGAGCTCGGCATCCTCGGCGATGTCCGCGACCGGGACGTCCTGGAGATCGGCAGCGGCGCCGGTCAGTGCTCGCGCTGGGTCAGCGACCAGGGCGGTCGCGGCATCGGCTTGGACCTCTCCTTCCGCCAGCTCCAGCATTCACGCCGGATCGACGAGGCCACGGGCGTCGCGGTGCCGTCGGTCTGCGGGACCGCGACGGCACTCCCCTTCGCCGATGCCAGCTTCGACATCGTCTTCTCCTCGTTCGGTGCGCTGCAGTTCGTCGCCGACGGCGAGGTGTTGCTGAGCGAGGTGGCCCGAGTGCTGCGCCCGGGCGGCCGGTTCGCCTTCTCGGTCACCCACCCCACGCGGTGGATGTTCCCTGACGATCCCGGCGAGCCCGGCCTGGTGGCCAGCCAGTCCTACTGGGACCGCACCCCCTACGTCGAGGTCAACGACGCCACCGACGAGGTCAGTTACGTCGAGCACCACCGCACCATCGAGGACTGGGTAGACCTGCTGCGCGGTGTGAACATGGCGCTGATCCGGTTCGTCGAGCCGGAGTGGCCGGCCGACCACGACCGGGTCTGGGGCGGATGGTCGCGCACCCGCGGGCTGCTTACCCCGGGCACGGCGATCTTCGTGGCGACGCTACTCGGCTGAACCGGCCGCGGTCACCGAAACCACCGCGGTCGCTCAGGCCGGCTCCGAAACCAGAAGAGGTCGTCCCCTGCTCTCGCAGGAGACGACCTCTCGGTGAAGCTGAAGCTCAGCTCGCGGTGTCGCTCGGCCGACGGCGCGAGCGCAGCACGATGATCGCACCCAGCAGGATCGCGAGGACCACCAGCAGCGCCGGAACCAGCGTGCGGAGCAGGAAGAGCATGGTGCTCAACGAGCCGTAGGTGTCGACGTTCTCCTGCACCGTCTTGTCGTCGAAGCCGGTGGTGACCTTGGTCGTGGTCACCCGGTCCTCGCCGTTGTAGCGGATGGTGTTGAACTGCTGCTCAGCGCGCTTGATCACCACACCCGTACGCGGCTCGACCCAGAGCGTCCGCACGTTGGAGTAGGTCATCTCGGCTTCGAGGTTGCCGCTGCCTTCCTCGCCGAGAACCGAAGCTGGAACCTGTGCCTTCGACAGCACGGTCGGCTCGATGGTCTGCTCGAACTTGTAGGTGCCGAGGCCCTTGACGTCCTCTTCCTTGACGAACTTGATCGGCACCCCCTGGGAGAGCGAGCTGTCCCACCAGGTGTAGGTCTTCTTCTTCGTCTGGAACGGGAACTTGACCAACTGGCCCTTGCGCTCGACCTCGACGCGGTCGCCGGTCACCGTCTCGTCGAAGGCGCCGCAGCAGTTGACCGCCTCACCGGTGTAGGCGTCGAAAGCGATCCGCTCGACGCTGCGGGAGCGAACCACGCCATCGTCGCTACGCGTCGACGTAGTGGTCTCCCAGACGCGGACGTCGTTCCCCTCCTTCTCGGTCTCGCGCACCAGACCCACCGTCTTGGCCGTGGTCGTCAGGTCGACCTGGATCTCAGCGAGCTGCCCGGTGTCGAAGATCGTCGCGCCCGGCCCGGTGAGCGTCGTCACCGAACTCTGATCGATCGGCGCTACCGCGAGTTGGTCGTAGGCGTAGAGGCGGAGCAGGGCAGCCGCCGTGAGCGCGAAGAGTGCCACTCCCAGCAGAATCCGATTGACCTTGTCCAGCATTCGCCCTCCCAAGCAAAAAGAATCTCCATGACTTACCTCACGAAGCGCCGCGATGCTACCAGCCCGTAGCCCCAGGATGGCCGGTCTTGACCACCCAAAAGCGCAGGACGTCTGATTGTTGCAATTCTGTGACCGTCGTCACGTTCGTTCTCGTTCGAGGACCAACCAGAGATTCCACGTGACGAACTCACGGACCACAGGCACCCGCAACAGGAACCGACTCCACGGCGGCAGGTACCGCGGGCGCGCCTCGACGATGCGCAGTCCGGAGCGCCGCGCCCAGCGCATTCCCTCGGCGACGGATGCCGCATACATCGAGGTCCCGTACAGGTTCTTCGGCGGTTTGCCGTGGCGCCGCTCGTAGCGACGGGCCGCCCGATGACCGCCCAGATAGTGCCACGGCGAGGTCTCGTGACCGCCCCACGGTCCGAGCCACGCGGTATAGCTCAACACCACCAGCCCTCCCGGACGGACGGTGCGGACCATCTGGTCGCAGACAGCGGGCAGATCCGCGACGTGCTCGAGCAGGTTGCTGGAGAAGACCACGTCCACGCTGGCGTCGGCCAGCGGGCTGGCCTCGGCCAGCGCCTGGACCGACAGCGGGTGCCGACGGTGACTGAGGATCTCGCCGCGATCGGCATCCACCACCACGGAGGTGGCGCCATGCCGCGCGAACGCCTCCGAGTAGAAGCCCGGTCCCCCGCCGAAGTCGGCGATCAGCTTTCCATCCAGCGCGGTGTGCTTGCTGATCAGCTCGACAGCGTCGTCGGCGATCAACGTATAGAAGCCCACCGGGTCGGTCTGCTCGGTCAGGAAGGACCGGAAGAGCCGCACGCTGCGCCGAAGATCGTCACGCCACATGGGCACCGACTACTGACAAGTAGCACATCGTTCCGTTTGGCATTCCGCGATGTTAGCGTGGATGTATTCGCGGCGGATGGGAGACCGATGCGAGGCAAGATCAGGCCTTCGGGAGGGGCCAAGAAGCACATCGTCGCGTTGTCGTGGCGCGATGCGTGGCACCCTGAGGGCGGCGGTTCCGAACGGTGGCTGCTCGAGGTCAGCGAGCGGCTCGCCGAGCAGCATCGGGTCACCGTCTTCACCGCGCGGTACCCCGGTTCGGCCGAGCGGGAGACCATCAACGGCGTCGAGTACCGCCGCCGCGGTGGCCGGTTCTCGGTCTTCGTGCACGGTGCGCTGGGGCTGCTCACCCGTCGCTTCGGCGCGGTGGACGCCGTGCTGGAGGTCCACAACGGCATGCCGTTCCTGGCACGCCTCTTCACCCGCGCCCGGGTCGTCGTCCTGGTCCACCACGTGCACCGCGAGCAGTGGCCGGTGGCCGGCCAGTTCGCGCGCTTCGGCTGGTTCCTGGAGTCGCAGGTCGCGCCGCGGGTCAACCGGCATTTGGACTACCTGACGGTCAGCGACGTGACACGGATGGAGTTGGCCGAGTTGGGCGTCACCCCGGCACGGGTCGCGCTGGCGTGGAACGGGACCCAGGAGGTGCCCGCCGGCGTCGCCGAGACCACCCGCACGGCGTACCCGAGCCTGGTCGTGCTCGGTCGCCTCGTCCCGCACAAGCAGGTGGAGCATGCGATCCGCTCGGTCGCCGCGCTGCTACCGCGGTTCCCCGACCTTCAGTTGAGGATCGTGGGCAGCGGGTGGTGGGAGGACGAACTCCGTGCCGAGATCGCCCGCTTGAACGTCGATCACGCCGTCACGCTGGTCGGCCACGTCGACGAGGACGAGAAGTACCAAGAACTCGCTCGGGCCTGGGTCCACCTGCTGCCCTCCTTGAAGGAAGGGTGGGGCCTCAGCATCATCGAGGCAGCCCAGGTCGCCACGCCGTCGATCGCCTTTGCCAGCGCCGGCGGCGTTCGCGACTCGATCCTGGACGGCGCCACCGGCCTACTTGCTGGCGACGACGAGCAGTTCACCGCTTTCGTCGACCGGCTGCTCAGCGACCACACCCTGCGTGCCGAACTCGGCCAGAAGGCGCAGATCCGGAGCGCGGAGTTCACCTGGGACGCGACGCGCCAGGTGGTCCAGAGGACGCTGCTCCCCGGGGCTTAAGACAACGCAGAACGAGGCGGTCGCCGTGAAGGTGACCGCCTCGTTCGTGTTGTCCGTCAGGTGGAAGCGACTCAGTCGTCGCCGTACGTCACCTGCGAGCCGTTGACGATCCGCGGCACCGAGTCGGTGTCAACGGTGGCTGCCTTGTAACCCTGTACGCCACCGACGACGAGTACAGATGCAGAGAAGATGCCGACCAGACCGAAAACAAGCGTGTTCATGGATTCCCTCCGTCAGCCTTGCGGCTCTGTGACTGTGAGCCGACCTCCCGATCGACCCTACCCCCGACCATGGTAAGGGCAATACCCGCGAGTGTCACGATCATCACGCCGAGATCCAACGCGAGAAGTAGGTCGCGCGAGTCGGCCTCAGGGGCGCGGTACTCCGCACCCCGATCGATCACCGCAAGGCGCTCGCCACTGAAGAGACGGGTTCCCGAAGGAAGCGGCACCTGGGACTCCCCCGCATCCAGATGCACGATCACCCAACGCACCCCGTGCTCACTCAGCACCTCGTCGAGCCGACGCGGATCGTCGGCCGCGGCGCGAATCTCAGCGGCCACTCCGTCCTCGCCCGCGACCGCGCCGTCGGGTACCTCCAGCAGGTCGTCGGTGATCACCTCGCCGGGGAAGAACCGCCATGCCGGATCCAGCACCGCGTGGCCCCCGTTCCAGTCGAAGCGGCGGTAGAGGCCGAAGGGCAGCACCACACTGCGATCGTCGGCGGCACCTGCCTCGGTCAGCAGCGTGCGTGCGGCGAACCAGTCCTGCGGATAGTCGTGCGGTTCCAGCTTGGCCAGTAGGCCCCACGCCAGGCTCGGGAGCAGACAGATCGGTAGCAGTGCCGCGATCGGTCGTAGCCAACGTCCAGGTCGCTCCCGGCCGACCTCAGCGATCCGATCAAGCCCGTGGGCCAGTCCGAGAACCAGGCCCGGCACCATCAACGCGACCCACTTCTGGGAGTCGCGGAGCAGCCCGGCCCCGGGCACGTTGTCGACCAGCCAGACGATGGCGTCACGCCCCGGAGCGACGGTCGGCGTCACCGCGATCAACAGGCCGACGAGCCCCACAGCCAACAGCCCGCCGAAACGTCGCGGGTCGGACCTGACCAACAGCACCAGAGCGGCGAACGCCGCCAGCGTCAGGACCAGGGCGATCCCGGTCAGCAGTGCCGAGCCGCGTTCCATCGGCACCACCGAGCTCTTCCAGATCCCGCCCAGAGTCGCCAGTGAACCGAGCTCACCCCAGGGCGTGTCGGCACGCGCTGCGAACGCCGAGACGCCGAACGGGTCGGGGGCCAGGTCGCTGCCGTTGAGGAACCCGGGAACCAACCACGGCAGGTTGACCAGAACCCCGAGCGCCGCGCCGGTGGCAAGCAGCCGCAGCCGAGGCGCGAGCACCGCCATCAGCACCCCGAGCGCCAGCACACCTCCGGTCGGGCTGGTCCAGGCAGCGGCCGCCAGCGGTACCAGGAGGAGCCCACCTGCCCGGCGCTCCCCCGCCGCCATCCGGAGCCCGAGATGGGCCACCCACGGCAGCGCGGCATAGCCGGCCAACAGCGCCCACTGGCCGATCGCCAACCGCTCGTAGACGTAGGGATTCCACATACACAGCACGACGGCGGAGGCCCGCGCCCAGGCGCTGTATCCGTGGGTGAGCCGCGCTGCACCGGCGCCGGCCAGCAGGAGGATCGCGAAGAGCAGCAGCTTCTGCACCAGATCGCCCGGAAGCATCAGCCCGAGCAGCCAGGTGACGGCGTCGGTCGGGACGGCGCGTGGCACGGACCCGTCGAGCCCGAGCCAACGGTCGTTCCACGGCTGGTCCGGCACGAAGACCATGTCGCCGAGCAGCGCGTAACCCCGGCCGAGCAGCAGGGGGCCCAGGATCACGAAGGCGAGACCGGCGGGCAACAGCCAGCCGATCAACCGCTCGCGAGTCACTCCCCGGTCGGCCACGGCACTCCTGAGACGAGCTTGGTGGCGCACTGCGGGACCAGTTCGCCGGCGTCGCCGGGCCACGGCGTCACCCAGGCCTCGACGCTGGTGGTCTCCTGCGGGACCACGAACCACGCGGCGACCGGCCCACTCTCCAACGCCACTGCCTGTTCGACCCCCGCAGCACGCAGATGCAACACGACCCGCTGCGAGACCAGGGCCTCCACCGCCACCGCTCGCCGCACGTCAGCGGCGTCCAGCCTGGTCAGCAGGGTCGGGTACTCGTCGAGCGACCACGCGCAGTCCTCGCCCTCGGTCTGCACCTCCACCCGGTCCAGCAATGTGGCCTCCACGACGTCACCTTCGACGTTCAGCGTGCGCAACGAGGTGCCGGGCTGCTCGAACCCTCGGGCCTGACCGACGGTGTCCAGCAGCTGAGGCACATCGACCACCAGGGAGACCATGTGCGGAAGTGGTTGCAGGGCGACGGTGGCGTCCGGAGCCCGAGGAACTTGAGCGCGGGTCGCCTCCACGTAGTCGAGCGCCACCGTCCGTTGCACGATCGGCACCAACTGGACGACGGTCGCCATCGCCGAGGCTGTGACCAAGCAGGCCAGCGCGAGCGGGCGGCGAATAGGACGACGCCCGCTCGACTCGGTCCGACCGGCCTCAGCCCGTCGGTGCCGAGGCCGACGCCGCGGTCCCTGGAACGCGGCGCAGATGCCGATCACCAGGATCGGGAGCGCATCGGTCACGTAGCGCGGGTCCCGGGCGACCAGTCCCAGGTACTCGGCGCGCCCGGTGAACAAGAGCAGCAGGTCCATGGCGAGGTAGGAAAGGAGCACGAACCACCCGGCGATCGCACCACGACCACGCCGCCAGAGGCTGGCGGCCAGCACCAGAGTCAGCAGCACGAGGCAGGTGACGGTGACAGCGACGCCGGGCTCCGGCATCAGCGAATTCTCAGCACCTCGCGTGTGCCAGGGCCCGCCGAAAGCACCAGGCACCACTACAGCGAGCAGGGTGGTGCGCAGGAACTCCAGCACGGTGAGTTGACGCTCACCGGAGAGCGCTCCGGAGCCCGACATGGAGAGGTAGATGCTCAGATAGCCGACGTAGACCACGGCATGCAACGCCCACCACACCCAGCGCCGCCGCAGCGCGGCGAGCCGCTCCCGCAGCGGGAGGCCCGCCCACAGGACCAGACCGACCACCAGCACCGCGGCCGGCAGCACCAAGAGTGCCTTCTGCCAGAAGAGCAAGGCCAGCGCGTGTGCCATGAGCGAGCCGACTCCCCAGGCCAGGGCCCGCCCTCTGCTCTGGTGGAGCCCGATCAGAGACAGGATGGTGGCAAGCATCAGGACCTGAAGGGGGAACGCCTGCATACCCGCCGCCCACCAGGCGCCGGTGATCAGTCCCAGCGGGGTGAACAGGTAGGCGGCGAACGGCACGAGCAGCCACCAGCTGTACCCGAAGAGACGGCGCAGGATGGCCCACAGCAGCAGGGATGCCAGCGCCTGGCCCACAACCATGAAGGTCGCCGCGGCTGCGAAGCTCATGCTCTGCAGATCCAGGAGCCAGTACATGAAGTACTGACCGATCTCGAGGTGGCCGCTGTAGTCACGGACCAAGAACTCTCGGCTGAGCCCCAACTGTTGAGAGGCATGCAGATGGCCGAGATCGTCCTGCCAGAACCACGATCCCGCGGCCAGCACCGTGCGCAGCACGGCCTGCCCGGCGACCAGGGCCAGTGCCGTCACGGTGAGCGCGCTGAGCCTCGGTCTGGGCAGACGCAGGAACGGTGTGGAACGGGGTGGGAGCACCACGCTCGCGATCAGCGCCCCGACGCCGAATGCGGCCAACCCGTTCGCCCACGTGGAGGGCTGGCTGGTCGGCTCTCCGGAGAACCAGGCAGCGACCACGGCGGAGCCCAGGACGGCGAGCGCCCCGGTCAGGGCTGTGCCCCTGCGCCCGCGCCATCCCCAGGCCGCTGCCCAGCCGAGTCCGGCGAACGGACCACCGGCTGCCAGGAGCGCCAGACCCGTGAGCACTGCGGCGATCCGTCCCGCAGGACCTCGTCCGGTGGCGGCGTCGCCGGTGAGCCGGCGTCCGCGATCACGCCACAGCGCAAGAGCCGCCCCCGTCACCAACAGGAGCGCGATGATCAGGCCTCCGAGGAGACCGAGGCGATAGGTGCGATCCGGCCCGAAGGTGACCTCCACCTCCCCCGAGGCGCCGGCAGGGACGACGTAGCCCTGCTGCCAACCGTCGACAGTGACCTGCTCCAACTTCTTGCCATTGAGCGTGGCGCCCCAGCCGGGGTTGAGGTTCTCGGCGATCCGGAGCACCGATTCGGGGCCAGGATCGACGCGCACGCGGCGGCTGGTCGGTTCCCACTCCACGATGTCGACGTCCCGATCTGACGCGGCAGCAGGAGTGCTGCCTTCCGCCACCAGGCCCAGGTTGATCGGCGCGAACTGACCGCTCGGATCCACCTGTAGGCGGTGCACGCCAGGGCGTAGGGCGAGCGGCTCCTTGCCGCACAGCGACCAGCGCATCGGCTCGCCGCGCAACAGTTGGGCGACGGTGCCCTCGACACGGGTGTCGCGGACTTCGCCGTCGATCACGACAGCGGGTCCAAGACCACAGACGGCGCCCGTCGGCTGGTCACGATCGGGCGCATAGCGCAGGTCCTGAAGACCCTCGATCTCGATCTCCGAGAGGCCCAGTTTGGCGTCGTCACCGACTCCGCGATTCCCACGGGAGAACTCGATGGTGAGCTGGCTACCCACCCGCAGCGGATCGAAGGTGCCCAACGAGGTGAGGTCGACCCGGCGCTCGCCGAACTCCGACCGGATCACCGCCTCGCGGGGCAACGTCGCTCCCTGCAGGGCCGGTGAGACCCGGATCCTGGAGATGGTGCGGCCAGCGTCCGGCACGCTCATGGTGAAGGTAGCCCTGTCGGCACCGAGCTCCCCCAGCCAGGCGGTGATCGGGTCGGCGTCGAAAGCGAAGAGGCCGGCCGCGGCCGGATCACCGGCGAAGACCGAGTCGGATCGGACGTCGGCGGCCGCGCCGAGCGGAGCGAGCATGGCCGCGACGGTCTCGCCGGGGAGCGCGACCACCCGGCCCTCGACGTCCCACTCCCCCTGCTCGGTCGTCGTGAACGTACGGTCGAGCCCGCCCTGCTCCTCGTTGAGCACCGCCGACGTGCTGTCGCAGGAGGCGCCTCGCTGAACCTCCACACACGCGCGGCGCGGAACCTGGGTAGTGAACAGGATGTCTGTGGCGGCGTCCGCGCGCCCGGGCAGGACCCGCGTGCGTCCCGCACGCAGCCCGGGCACGACCACCTCTGCCACGCCCACCGTTCCGTGCTCACGGTCGCCGTCGGCAACCCGGAGCACCCGGACCTTCACCCGGGTCGTGCTCGCGCGCGCTACCGGGACGGAGATGACACCGGTGCTCGGCACCTCGCGCACTACCGGACCGTCACCGACGTCGACCGAGGCGCGGACGACCCGAACCACGCCGGTCCCGTTCGCGAAGCGGACCATGACGGCGCCCGCGCTGGCGGGGCGGTCGAGATCGAGGCGCAACTCCTGCTGCTCGGGGTCGGTGAACGGTGCCGAACGCCAGGAGGTCGTCGCGCGCCCGTCGAACGCAGCACCTGGCGCGTAGGCCGGCGTGATCCGGCCGATCGCGTCGCGGCTACCTGCCGAGGACGTCGCGGTGACGCGGACTCCACTGGGCGATTCGGCAGTGGTCTGTGGAAGGTCGGGACCGGCCTCGAAGTCAGGCAATCGACGGTCCGTGAGGAAAGCATCGTCGCGGCCGAGGACCGGGCCCAGCGCGTCGTGCACCCTGCCGAACTGTCGCTCGACTTTCAGATTGCCATCCCCGATGAGTCGGTGTTCACCCACATCGTCGCCGCTGAGCACGGTCGGCGTCGTCGGTTCCAGCGCGCCGAGCTCGATCGCGGCGAGCAGGTCGTCAGGCGCCCCGTTGAGGTGCCGCGTCTGGGCAGTCGGCGTCAGTGCGACCCGCGGGGCCTCCTGGTCCACCGCGAAGATCTCGAGCATCGGAAGTCCGTAGACCCGCTCTCCGAATCCCGCCACGGAGACGAGGCCCGGGCTCCCGAGGAGAGTCGCATCGACGCGCGGCAGGGAGACACCGTCGGCGTTGACCGGGTCGAGGTCGCGTCGGACCAGCACGTGGGTGATGCCGGCCCGCGCCAGATATCCTGCCAGCCCGTCACCGCCGGTCCCCGAGGTGAGACGGCGCTCGATGGTGTCGAGCACGCGTGCCGACGGCCCAGGCATCATCGGCACCTGGCTCCGCGAGACCCAGGGCTTCTGCGCCAACGCCTGGAGCGGCTCGTCGATCGTCCATCCCCAGGTCTGCATCCCGAAGCCGGTGCCCGGCACGACCAGCACCCGGGAGCCGGGCTGCTCATCGAGCCAGTCGGCAGCCTGCCCCCAGGCCGGTGGAATCTCGCTCCAGCCCTGCATCCGGAGATGCCCCTGCCACATGGGAGCCGCGCTCACCAGCAGCAGCGCTGCCAGGCCCGCCGCGAGCCAACGCTCAGCGTGCGGCAGCGAGGCACCCTCACGCCGCTCAGCCCACCGGGTGCGCACCCCGGCTGCGAGCAGCACGGCAGCATGCCCCAGTCCGAGCGCGAGTGGCAGGCGCACCAGCGCGTCGACCTTGTGCACGTTGCGCAGCGGTGCGAGCGGACCGTCCAGCAGGGTCTGGATCGGCCCGTCGATCAGCGAACCGCCACTGGCGGCCGCTCCGGCCACCAGACACAGCAGGCCCACCACGGCGGTGGTCAGCAGCGGCCCCCGCACCGGCATCCGCCGGTGACACAGGCCGAACAGACCGATAGCCGCGATCAGCCCCGTCAGCGCGATCAGTGCCGGCGTGGTGGCGGTCTCGTAGGCCCCCGGCCACCAGGCGCGGTCGCCGGTGGTCGCGTAGGCGAGCCAGTGCTCAGTGCCCCGTACCGAGTTCGACCACCCGGTGCTGGAGGTGGTCACTGACGATCGTTCGATGATGTCGAGGAACGGGGGGCTGTAGCGGCCTTGGAGGAGCAGCGGGACCACCCACCAAGCGATCGCCGCAGCGACACCTACTGCCCACCAGGCAGCCAGACGCCGCCCGAACGGGCGGCGCAGGTACGCCAGCACCAGGATCGCTCCGGCCGGAAGCATCGCCAGCGTGCCAACGGCGTTGACGCCGCTCATGCCGAGGACGGCCACGCCGCTGAGCAGGCCGCCCGCCCGTGGGGAGAGGCGGCCACGCGCCGTCAGCACCAACGGTAGGAGCATCCAGGCCAACAGGGTGGACGGGAGCAGCTCCCCGGTCAGCACCCCCGAGGAGCCCACCATCCGTGGCGCCAACGCGTAGGCGAGCCCGGCGACCAGAGCTGCTCCGCGTGGAAGTCCCAAGACCCGGGCCAGCAGGCGGGTGCCCTCGAAGGCGACGATCAACAGCAACGCTGACCAGAGACGCTGCGACACCCACCCCGGCATGCCCAGGGCATCCGTCAGCACGAACCAGATGCCTTGGGGAAAGAGGTATCCGTAGGCTTGGTTCTGCAACTCGCCGAAGGAAGCGTCGGGGTTCCACAGATGCAACGCCCGCGCCAGGAAGCCGGCCGGGTCCTCGGTCAGGTCGTGCTTCGTGTCGAAGGTCGTCCTACCGGGTTGTTGACGAAAGGACCCGACGAGCAGCAGGCACCATACGATCAGGCTCGGCCACGCCCGACGCAGGTACGCGACCTTGGCACGTTCGCTGATGAGACACCCTCCCGGAGTCTGCGCGAGAAAAATTGCAGTAGATTGCCGCGGAGTCTAGCCCCTTCGTCGATGGGTGATCCGTAGTGAACAAGCCCGACCCCGCCCCGTCGTTCGACGCCGCTTGGCGGCGCGCCGACACCATTCCCGGCTGGCTGAAGCCCGGCCAGGGCGAACTCCTCTGGGACGAGGCCGTCCGTCTACCCCGCGGGGCCACGGTGTTGGAGATCGGCAGCCATCAGGGTCGCTCGACGGTGATCCTGGGCGAGGCACTGCGTGTCGGCGGCGGAACGGTGATCGCCGTCGACCCGTTCGTGGAAGGTCGGCTCTTCGGCGGTCTGTCGACGCGGGAGAAGTTCGAGAAGAACATCGCAGCCGCTGGTCTCGACGATGTCGTGGAACTGGTCGCCGACTACAGCACCGCCTTGGAGCCGGGCTGGGATCGGCCCTTCGACCTGCTCTACATCGATGGCAAGCACGACTACTGGACGGTGACCAGCGACCTACGCTGGCGCCGTCACCTGCCCGAGGGCGGCGGCATCGTGATCCACGACTGCTACTCCTCGATCGGCGTCACGCTGGCGATCCTGCGCCACGTGCTCTTCGCCTCCGACATCGCCTACGAACGGCGCAGCGACTCCCAGGCCCTCTTCCGGCGGCGTCGGCCGAAGCTCCGCGACCGGTTGCGGATCCTCGCTGAGCTCCCGTGGTGGCTGCGCAACGTGGTGGTGAAGGTCTTCCTGCGGTTGCGGCTGCGCGGCGTGGCTCGGTTGTTCGGCCACGACTCCCCCTACGACCCGTACTGATCGCGCTCGGGCCCGGGGTGGTCAGAGCCGATAGATCCTGCGCTCCAGCAGCGCGCCGTCCCCGACCCGGAACTCCGGCTTCACGATGTCGTCGAAACGGAGCCCGCGAGCCGCGATCCGACGGCGTTGCCGGACCGTGATCAGGTCGGTCGCCGCCAGGATCGCGCGTGCCCTGAAGTCCTTGGAGTGGCCCGGCTCCAGCAACGCCTTCGTCATGAACTCCTCCGGCACCGGTCCGGTCACCTGGTAAGGCACCTTCCCCTTCCAGTGGAGCATCACCACCCGGTCCTCGAAGCGCGAGTCGAGAACCTTGGCAACCTGCAGGTTGAGGCCGGTGCGATCCAGGTAGTCACCGATCTCGGCGTCGAAGTGGTGACGCTGCTTCGGCTCGAAGACCAGCACCCCGTCACGCATCCGGCACCACCAGACATGGGAGGGGAAGTCGATGATCTTGGCGCTCGCCGCCTCCGGCACCTCGATGTAGCCCGCCCGGGAGACCCGCATCAACTCCTCGATCACCGCCCCCGGGTCGGGGACGTGCTCCAACAGGTTGGAACAGATCGTGTAGTCGAAAGCGCCGTCGGCGAAGGGCATCTGCGCGGCGTCGGCGTCGAAGAGCGGACGCGAGACCCGAGCACCGGCCGTGCCGGAACGCTGCGCTGCGTACTCGGCACCGACGTAACGGTCGAGCAGCACATCGGCCCGCCAGGACGGCTTGTCGCCACTTCCCACGTCGAGGACCAACGCCTCGGGCCCGACCGGAAACTCAAGACGGCGTTCGATGAACAGACGGACTTGGCTGGCGAAGGACACCGCCCCATCCTGACAGCATCCATAGCAACGCGGTGCGGACGGTGTGCCAGAATCTCGCGCTGTGTCGTCCTCAGCGAATCGTCTGCCCGCTTGGCTCCACGGTGCAGGCAGTATCGCTGTCGCCGTCGCGCTGATGAACGTCGCCACCTATGCCTTCACCATGGTGGCTGCCCGCTTGCTCGGGCCCAAGGAGTACGGCGCGCTCGCAGGCCTGATGGCGACCCTCCTGGTGATCGGTGTCGTCCAACTCGGTCTGCAGACGACTGCGGCCCGCCGGATCGCTGCTACTCCGGAGCACACCGCGCAGATCCGCCATTCGATCCTCCGGGTCGGGCTCCGCGCCTCCCTGGCGATCGGCGCGCTGATGGTCGTGCTCGCCCCCGTCGTCGATCGCGTGCTCCGCCTCGACGATCTCCCGGCGACCCTGCTGGTCGCGGTGATCGCGGTGCCGATGACCCTGATGGGCGCTCAGGCCGGCATCCTCCAGGGCGAACGCCGTTGGCTGCCGCTGGCCCTGCTCTACGTCGCCAACGGCCTGCCGCGGATCGTCCTGGGCGTGGCGCTGCTCGCCTGGCAGCCCGAGGTCACCACCGCGATGGCCGCAGTGGCGTTGGGTCAACTGGCACCGGTCGTCGTCGGTTGGTGGGCGCTCCGCGACCAGGAGCCGACCACAGGAACCAGCCTCGACCACTCGGCGCGGTCGATCATGCGGGAGACCCTGCTCAACTCCCAGGCGCTCTTCGCCTTCTTCGCGCTCTCCAGTCTCGACATCGTGGTGGCACGCAACGTGCTCGACAGCCACGAGGCGGGGCTCTACGCAGGAGCGCTGATCCTGACCAAGGCGGTCGTCTTCCTCCCGCAGTTCGTCGTGGTGCTCGCCTTTCCTGCGATGAGTACGCCGCAGTCACGACGCAAGGCGCTGACCACCAGTCTCTCGGTTGTCACCGTGCTCGGCGGCTGCGTGGTCCTCGGCGGTTGGCTGCTCGACGACCTCGCGCTGGTCTTCATCGGCGGCCAGGAGTACGTGGAGGTGCGCGACGATCTGTGGGCCTTCGCCGTCCTCGGCACCGCCCTGTCGTTGCTCCAACTGCTGGTCTACTCCGTGGTTGCCCGTCAGGGCCGGATCTCGATCGCCCTGGTCTGGGTGGCGTGCGTGGTGATCGTCGTCGTCGGCTCGACGACGACCACCGTCACCGGCCTGCTCGGCGTGGTCGTCGCGGTCGACCTGACCCTGGTCGCGCTGCTCTTCGTGCTCAGCCTGATCCGTCTCGGTCAGAAGACCGAGCCCGCTCGAACCTGAGCGGGCTCGACGCCGCGCTCAGTGCGCGGCTTCGTGCCAACTACGTCCGGTGCCGACGGAGACGTCGAGTGGGACCAGCAGGTCGGCGGCGCCGGCCATCTTCTCGCGGACCAACTGCTCCAACGCTTCCCGCTCGCCAGGAGCCACCTCGAGGACGAGTTCGTCGTGGACCTGGAGCAGCAGGCGCGAGGCCAGGCCCTGATCCCGCAGCGCCGAGCGGACATCGAGCATGGCGACCTTGATGATGTCGGCGGCCGAACCCTGGATCGGCGCGTTGAGCGCCATCCGCTCGGCCATCTCGCGCCGCTGACGGTTGTCGCTGGTCAGATCCGGCAGGTAGCGACGACGCCCCATGATGGTCTCGGTGAAGCCGCTCCGACGGGCCTCCTCTACGATACCGGCGAGGTAGTCGCGGATCCCGCCGAAGGTCTCGAAGTAGTCGGCCATCAGCACCCGGGCCTCGCTCGGCTCGATCCGCAACTGCTGGGAGAGGCCGAACGCCGAGAGCCCATAGGCCAGGCCGTAATTCATCGCCTTGATCTTCGCCCGTTCCTCGGTACCCACCTCGTCGGCGGAGATGCCGAAGACCTTGGCCGCGGTGATCGAGTGGAAGTCCTTGCCCGAGCGGAACGCCTCGATCAGGCCCTCGTCACCGGACAGGTGCGCCATGATCCGCATCTCGATCTGGCTGTAGTCGGCGGTCATCAGCGAGTCGTAACCGCTGCCGACCACGAACGCCTCACGGATCCGACGGCCCTCCTCGGTCCGGACCGGGATGTTCTGCAGGTTCGGGTCGGTGCTCGACAGGCGCCCGGTGGCCGCGATCAGCTGGTTGAACGTGGTGTGGATCCGCCCGTCCTCGGCGATCGTCTTCATCAGCCCCTCGACGGTCTGGCGCAGCCGGATCACGTCGCGGTGCCGCAGCAGGTGCAGCAGGAACGGGTGCTCGGTCTTCTCGAACAGACCCTGCAGCGCGTCGGCGTCGGTGGTGTAACCGGTCTTGGTGCGCTTGGTCTTGGGCATCCCGAGCTCGTCGAAGAGCACCACCTGGAGCTGCTTGGGCGAACCGAGGTTGATCTCCTTGCCGATCACCGCATACGCCTCGTCGGCGGCCTGCTTGACGGCGTCCCCGAACTGGCTCTCCAGCCCCTGCAGGTGGTCGAGGTCGACCGCGATGCCGGTCTGTTCCAGCTCCATCAGGGCACCGACCAGCGGCAGCTCGACCTCGTGCAGCAGGCGGGTCCCGCCGTGCTCCTCGATCTCGGTGGCGAGCACCTCGGCCAGCTCGACGGCGGCGTGGGCGCGCGCCATCGACGGCTCGACGTAGACGTCGGTCTCGTCGAACAGCAGACCCTGGTCCGTGCTGGCCGGGGCGTTGAGCTCGCGCTTCAGGTAGCGGACGCTGAGGTCGGCCAGGTCGTAGGAACGCTGGTCGGGCCGGACCAGGTAGGCACCGAGGGCGGTGTCGCTGGCCAGACCGTTGACGGTCCAGCCGTGAGCGGCCAGGGCCAGCATCGGCCCCTTCGCGTCGTGGAACACCTTGGGCCGGGAGGCGTCGGCGAGCCAATCGCCGAGCGCGGCGTCGTCGTCGGCGCTGAGCCCCTCGATGTCGATGTAGGCGGCCCTACCGGCCGCATCCGCGAGCGCGATGCCGTCGACCCGGCCGGTGCCGCTCCCCCAGACGCCACGGACGTGGACGCCGACCGGGCTGGAGTCGAGCTCGCTCAACCAGGCCCGGACGCCGTCGTGCTCCAGGCTCAGCCCGCTGACCGAGGAGGCCGACTCGACGACGTCCTCCTCCGACTCCAGCGTCTCGAAGAGCCGGTCCCGCAGCACCCGGAACTCCAGACCGTCGAAGAGGGTGTGCACCTCCTGGCGGTCCCACGGCTGCAGGGCCAGGTCGGCCGGAGCCAGGTCCAGCGGCAGGTCTCGGACCAGCGCGTTGAGCTGGCGGTTGCGGATCACGTCGGAGAGGTGGGCGCGCAGGTTCTCCCCCGCCTTGCCCTTCACCTCGTCGGCGCGGTTGATGATGTTGTCGAGACCGTCGTAGGTGGTGATCCACTTGGCCGCCGTCTTCGGTCCGACGCCGGGGATGCCGGGCAGGTTGTCGGAGTCCTCACCGACCAGGGCGGCGATCTCCGGGTAGCGGTGCGGCGGCACCAGGTACTTGGCCTCGACGGCGTCGGGCGTCATCCGGGCGAGCTCGGAGACCCCGCGCATCGGGTAAAGCACGGTCGAGTGCTCGGTCACCAACTGCAGCGAGTCCCGGTCGCCGGTGAGGATCAGGACGTCGAACTCCTCGGCCAGCGCCTGAGTGGTCAGGGTGGCGATGATGTCGTCCGCCTCGAACCCTTCCTTCGTCAGCCACTTGATCCGCAGCGCGTCGAGCACCTCCTGGATCAACGGCACCTGCGACTTGAACTCGTCAGGCGTCTTGTTCCGCTTCGCCTTGTACTCCGAGTAGGCCTCCAGACGGAACGTCTGACGCGACAGGTCGAAGGCCACCGCGACGTGAGTGGGCTGCTCGTCGCGAAGCACGTTGATCAGCATCGACGTGAAGCCGTAGACCGCGTTGGTGGTCTGCCCCGTCGTCGTGGAGAAGTTCTCCACCGGGAGCGCGAAGAAGGCGCGGTAGGCCAACGAGTGACCATCGAGCAGCAGGAGGCGGGGGCGGTTCGCGGTCTGGGGAGAGGAAGACACGCTCCGACTCTATCCAGTCCCGAGCCCGCTGGGCGCCTCGGCCACAATGAGGCTATGACCGATGCCACCACGCAGCCGAGCGCCAGCTCCGGCCAGATTCCGATCGCCGACCTCCTCGCCCAGATGCCGCACGGAATGGGCCGTCTCAACGAGACGATGGGGATCGAGCTGGTCGAGGCCGGACCCGACCGGATCGTCGCCACCATGCCCGTCGAGGGCAACACCCAGCCCTACGGGTTGCTGCACGGCGGCGCGTCGGTGGTGCTCGCCGAGACCCTCGGCTCGATCGGCGCAGCGCTGCACGGCTACCCCGACCGGATCGCCCTCGGCGTCGACATCAACGCCACGCACCACCGCGCCGCGGCGTCGGGCACCGTGACCGGGGTGGCTACCCCGTCGCACCTGGGCCGCAGCATGGCCACCTACGACGTGGTCATCTCCGACGAGCGCGGGCGCCGGGTCTGCACCTCGCGGATCACCTGCACGTTGGTTCCGGCAGACCGGATCAAGTAGCGCTCAGGTGCCTTCGCGCTGACGGCGGCGCTGGGCCAGCAGCGCGCCCATCGAGCGCGGCATCGGCTGCCCGCCGGACATCCGCCCCGGGGAGACCCGGGAGCGGACCAGGTGGGTGGCGCCGACCCGCTGAACGGCCAGCGGACCGAGCCCGAGCCGGGCCAGGAACCGGTGCGCCAACCGCGAGTTCGAGGTGGAGGCCGCGCGGATCTGAGTGATCCCGCGGTTCTCCGCCCACTGCACAGCTGCCTCGACCAGAGCCCGCCCGACGCCGTGACGGCGCAGCGCGGGGACCACGCAGGGGAACAACACGTTGACGGCGAGCTCCTGCTCGAACGGCGAACGCTGCTCGATCCGGAGGAAGACCGCTCCGGCGAAGACACCGTCGAACTCGGCGACGACGATCCGATCGCCGTCGACGGTGGCGACCTGCTTGATCAGTAGGCGCATGTCGTCGACCGGCGCCATCGAGCGCTGGACCTGCTCGGCCCAGAGCTCGGCCAGGGCTTCGGCGTCCTCGACGGAGGCTTCGCGGAGCGTGACTGCGGTACGACTCACGGGGCCTCCTCAAGGTCCAGAACTGAAAAACGGTCAGCGAACAGAGTACGCGTCACCCGAGGTGCTGTCAGCGCCCGGCTCCCGCCCTCTTGTCGCGCCCCGCGACCGGGTTCCGAGCACCTCCGCAACGTGACTATCGGCCAAAGGTCGTCGCTCCGAAGCCAGATCGTTGTCGTTCTGTTGCGCGAATCGTGCCGACACCTGAACAAAGGTCGGCTTAGTGTGGTGTGCGCCACACATCGGCGCGAGGCAGGAGACCTGAAACGTTGAGACCGATCACGCGAATCCCTGCACTAGCGCTCCTCGGGATGATCCTGGTGCCCCTTCTACTGCTTGTCGGCCCGGCCCAAGCGGCGGCACCGGCGAACGGTGCGCCGCAGGCGCCCGCGAACTGTGCGAAGGCTGACCGCGACGACGGCACGATCCATGTCCGGGTCTGCCTCCGTGACCGCCGCGGCAACGCCAACGACCCGGTCCCCGGGGTCACCGTGAAGGTCAGCGACCTGGACGGGAACCCGATCGGCGAGGCGATCTCGGACGCCGACGGTCTGGCCGACATCAACCTCGGCGAATCGATCGACGTCCTCGGCCAGCGCTATGTGATCGAGATCGACACCGCCACCCTTCCTGAGGGCACCGCCCTGCAGAACCCCAAGGACGTGAAGCGGACCACCCAGAAGTTCCAGCTGGAGACCGACTACTCGGTCACCTTCCCGATCGACGACAAGGTCGTCGAGCCGTCGGACTGGGATCTCGCGCTCAACCTGCTCGCCACCGGATTGGTCTACTCGGCGATCCTGGCGATGGCCGCCCTCGGCCTGAACATGGTCTTCGGCACCACCGGCCTCACCAACTTCGCTCACGGCGAGTTGATGACCTTCGGTGCACTGATCGCCTTCGCGGTCGACTCGCTGCCCGGCCAGATCTCGCTCTTCGGTCATGACTTCTCGGTGCTGGTGGCCTGTCTGGTCGGCTTCGTCGCCTCGGGCCTCTTCGGCTGGCTCAACGACAAGGGCCTCTGGGCCCCGCTCCGTCGGCGCGGCACGGGTGTGATCGCGATGATGATCATCTCGATCGGTCTCTCGATCTTCTTGCGCAACACCTACCAGTACCTGGTCGGTGGCGAGAACCGGAACTACAGCCAGTACACCGACCTGCAGCCGTACGAGATCGGGGCGCTGCGGATCACCAGCCTGCAGATCACCGTCTTCTGCATCGCGATCGGCGTGCTGGTCGCGGCCTGCTGCCTGCTGCAGTTCACCCGGCTCGGCAAGGCCACCCGGGCGGTGGCCGACAACCCGGCCCTCGCCGCCTCCTCGGGGATCAACGTGGACCGGGTGATCAACCGGGTCTGGATCTTCGGCACCGCGCTGGCCGGTCTCTCCGGCGCCCTGCTCGGCGTCACCCAGGGCTTCAACTTCCAGGTCGGCTACAAGGCGCTGCTCCTGGTCTTCGCCGCGGTCACCCTCGGTGGCCTCGGCACCATCTGGGGCGCCATCGCCGGCGCCTTCATCATCGGCATCTTCATCGAGCTCTCCACCCTGGTGGTGCCTGACGAGCTCAAGTACGTGGGTGCTCTCGTCGTCTTGATCGTGGTCCTGCTGATCCGGCCGCAAGGCATCCTCGGCAGACGAGAACGGATCGGGTGAGAGGAGTAACGACATGAACTTCAGTGACCTTCTCAGCGGCTCGTTCCAGCAAGGGCTGGGTACCAGCGCGATCGTCTACTGTCTGGCCGCGATCGGCCTGAACATCCACTTCGGCTACACCGGCCTGTTGAACTTCGGCCAGGCCGCCTTCATGGCGGTCGGTGGCTACACGATGGCCATGCTGGTGGTGCAGTGGGACGTCTCGCTCTGGCTGGCGATGCTCGTCGGCCTGGTGCTGGCGGCGCTGCTCGCCCTGCTGCTCGGCATTCCGACCCTGCGGCTGCGCGCCGACTACCTCGCCATCGTGACCATCGCCGCAGCGGAGATCGTCCGCCAACTCTACGGCTCGATCGCCCTGAAGAAGTACTTCGGCGCCCAGGACGGCCTGACCTCCTTCTCCGCCGACTTCCGAGCGCTCAACCCGTTCTCCGGGCCGGTGGATCTCGGGTTCGTGAGTTGGAGCAAGGACGACGCCTGGGTGGTCCTCGCGGGTTGGACCACGATCGCGCTCTGCTGCGTCCTGGTCTGGCTGTTGATGCGCAGCCCGTGGGGTCGCGTCCTCAAGTCGATCCGTGAGGACGAGGACGCCGTCCGCTCGCTGGGCAAGAACGTCTACGCCTACAAGATGCAGGCACTGATGATCGGCGGCATGATCGGTGCCCTGGCCGGCTTCTTCACCGCGCTGAAGAGCGCCGCGATGAACCCGACCTTCGTCGCGACCGACGTCACCTTCTTCGCCTACACGGTGCTGTTGATCGGCGGCGCGGCCAGGGTGCTCGGCCCGGTCGTGGGTGCGGTGATCTTCTGGTTCCTGCTGACCTTCCTCGACCTCTTCCTCAGCGCTGCGACCGACGACGAGGGCAGCGTGCTGATCCCCGAGGCGATCATGACCAACCAGCAGGCCAGCCTGATGCGCTTCATCGTGATGGGACTAGCGCTGATGTTGTTGATGATCTTCCGACCACAAGGCATCTTCGGCGATCGAAGGGAGCTGGCGATCGATGGCCGCTGAGACCAACCTGCCCACCAACCTGGAGGCCTCCACCGAGGAGGGCCGCGAGCGCTCGAGGGCGGCACGCGCCGCCCTGACCGACGTGGCCCGCGAGCCCGGCGCGAAGAAGCCGGACGCGATCCTGGTCGCCGACGGCATCGCCCGCTCCTTCGGCGGCCTGCAGGCGGTCGACGTGGAGCACCTGGAGGTCCAGCGGGGTGTGATCACCGCGCTGATCGGCCCCAACGGCGCGGGGAAGACCACCTTCTTCAATCTGCTGACCGGTTTCGATCGCCCGGACTCCGGGACCTGGAGCTTCAACGGCAAGACGCTGAACAAGGTGGCCGCCTACCGGGTGGCCCGGCTCGGCATGGTGCGCACCTTCCAGCTGACCAAGGTCCTCGCCAAGCTGACCGTGCTGGAGAACATGCGCGTCGCCGCCCGCAACCAGACCGGCGAACGACTCTGGGCCGCAGTCATCCCGAGCATGTGGCGCTCGCAGGAGACCGACAACACCGCGCGCGCCAAGGACCTGCTCCAGCGCTTCCTGCTGGACGGAAAGGCCGACGACTTCGCCGGTTCGCTCTCCGGAGGTCAACGCAAGCTGCTGGAGATGGCCCGGGCCCTGATGGTCGATCCGGAGCTGGTGATGCTGGACGAGCCGATGGCCGGCGTCAACCCGGCGCTGAAACAGTCGTTGCTGGGCCACGTGAAGTCGCTACGCGACGAAGGCCGCACGGTGCTCTTCGTCGAGCACGACATGGATATGGTCCGCGACATCTCCGACTGGGTGGTGGTGATGGCCCAGGGCAAGGTGATCGCCGAGGGCCCACCGGAGTCGGTGATGTCGGATCAACGGGTGATCGATGCGTACCTCGGCGCCCACCACGACACCAAACTGACCTTCGAGGCCGAGGAGAAGATCCTCGCCGCGGCACAGGACGAGATCGCCGAGGAGGCCAGCAATGAGTGAGATCACTCCCGAACGCGACGCCCACCTGAGCGCTGCCGAAGGTGCGCTGCTCCGGGCCGACGACCTGATCGCCGGCTATCTGCCCGGCGTCAACATCCTCAACGGCTCCGACCTCTACTGCCAACGCGGCGAACTGGTCGGCATCATCGGGCCGAACGGGGCCGGAAAGTCCACCCTGCTCAAAGCCCTCTTCGGACTGGTGAAGATCCATACCGGGTCGGTCACCCTGGACGGCGAGGACATCACCAACCAGCGCGCCGACAAGCTCGTCTCCGCGGGGATCGGCTTCGTCCCGCAGACCAACAACGTCTTCGGCAGCCTGACCATCCAGGAGAACCTGGAGATGGGCGTCTATCAGCGGCCCAAGACGTTCAGCGAACGGTTCGACTTCGTCTGTTCGCTCTTCCCGACGCTCGGCGAGCGACGCAGCCAACGTGCCGGCTCGCTGTCAGGTGGTGAACGCCAGATGGTCGCGATGGGACGAGCGCTGATGATGAACCCGTCGGTCCTGCTCCTCGACGAGCCGTCGGCAGGCCTCTCCCCCGTGATGCAGGACGAGGTCTTCGTCCAGACCCGGCGGATCAACCGGGCCGGGGTCTCGGTGGTGATGGTCGAACAGAACGCTGCGCGCTGCCTGCAGATCTGCGACCGCGCGTACGTGCTGGACCAGGGCCGCAACGCCTACACCGGGACCGGTGAGCAGTTGGCCAACGACCCGAAGGTGATCGAGCTCTACCTCGGCACCCTGTCGAAGGCCTGACGCCACTCCCGACCGCAGCTCGATGTGACCTCAGCGCGCAGATTCGTCCCGAATCTGCGCGCTGAGGTCACATCGAGCAAAGAAGAGGCCCGCCCCAGCGCTTGCGCTGGGGCGGGCCGCTTCCTTTGCTTACTCCAGGACGCCGGAGACGCTGTCGATCTGGGAGTACTTGTTGCCCTTGTACTCCTGGATACCGATCGTCGCCTTGTTCGGGCTACCGGTGTCATTCATGTCGGTCGGACCGGAGGCACCCTCGTAGTCGATGTCGGTACCGGCCTTGACCAGTGCGGAGCACTGCTCCCAACCGGTGCACTTCTCGCCGTCCTTGGACATCTCCACGATCTTGGCAGCGATCGCGCCGCCGTCGTCATCGCCAGCGGCCAAGGAGGCCAGCGCGATCAGCATCACGGCGTCGTAGGACTGCGGACCGTAGGTGTAGTCCTTCAACTTGCCGCCGTCAGCCACGCTGTCGAGCAACTTGTTGAAGCCCGGGTCCACCTCGGCGGGCGCCGGGAAGGTGCCCTTGACGCCGGTGAGGTCGAACTTCTGGTCGGAGTAGTCGGCCATGTTGCCGTCGACGAAGTACAGCTGAGCGTCCTTCGGGCCGACGCCCTTGGAGATCAGCTGCGGGACGATCTTGGTGGTCTCGTTGAAGGAGACCAGCACGATGGCGTCCGGCTTCGCGGCGGCCACCTTGTTCACCTCGGCCGTGAAGTTCTCGGCGTCGGCGTTGTAGAGGATGAACTCCGAGACGGTGGCGCCCTTCTCCTCCAGCGTGGCCTTGACCTGCTCGGCCAGACCCTCGCCGTAGGCGTCCTGACGGGCCATCACCGCAACGTTGCTGTGTCCGTCCTCGACGGCCATGTTGCCGATCACCTGGCCCTGGAGCCGGTCGGACGGCGAGGTCCGGAAGTAGAGACCCTTGTCGTCGTAGGTGTCGAACGCCGCTGCGGTGTTCGCCGGGGAGAACATCACCTTGCCGGCGTTGACGATCTTGTCGATCACGCTCAGCGAGACACCGGACGCCGCAGCACCGACGATGACGTCAGCACCCTGGTTGAGGAGCTTGTCGGTCGACGCACCGGCGATATCGGGGGTGCCGTCACCGGAGTCGGCCTTCACCTGGGTGATCTGCTGACCGTCGACGCCACCCGCCTTGTTGATCTCGTCGATGGCGAGCTGCACGCCGGCGAACTCCGGCGGGCCGAGGTAGGCCAGGTCACCGGTCTGTGGGAGCAGGGTGCCCACCACGAGCTTGCCGTCGCCCTTCTTCGCGGCCGGCGAGGACGAGTCGGACGTGTTCTTGTCGGAGCCCGACGAACCCGAGTTGTTGTCGTCACCGTCATCGGATCCACAGCCGGCCAATGCCAACGAGCCGACCAGCGCGACCGTGGCAATCCCGGCGAATGTCTTGCTGCGTTTCATGAAGCCTCCGGTTGTTCTACACCCGGCGGGGCACCGCCGAATTGACTCGAAACTACTGCCAATTCAGCCGTGAACAGTGACCTATATCACCTCGTTGTGAAGTTGTGACCTCCGGGTCACCCCTAGCCGCGATCCGCCAGCCCGGAGCCGTGCTCCACCACGCCGTCGGCGACCTGGCGCATCGAGAGCCGCAGGTCCATCGCGGTCTTCTGGATCCACCGGAAGGCGTCGGGCTCGCTCAGCCCGAGTTCCTTCTGCAGCACACCCTTGGCGCGGTCCACCGCCTTGCGCGTCTCGAGACGCTCGGAGAGGTCGGCGACCTCGCTCTCCAGCATCTGCAGCTCGGCGAAGCGGCTCAGCGCCATCTCGATCGCCGGCACCAGATCACTGCGCGAGAACGGCTTGACCAGATAGGCCATCGCACCGGCGTCTCGGGCCCGCTCGACGAGTTCACGTTGCGAGAAGGCGGTCAGGATGACCACCGGCGCGATCCGCTGCGCGGCGATCCGCTCTGCCGCGGCGATGCCGTCCAGCTTGGGCATCTTGACGTCACAGATCACCAGATCCGGGCGGTGCTCCTCAGCCAGCTCGACAGCACGTTCACCGTCTGCCGCCTGCCCGACCACGTCGTAGCCCTCCTCGGCGAGCATCTCGGCCAGATCCATCCGGATCAGGGCTTCGTCCTCAGCGATGACGACGCGGCGAGCGATGGACGACGCACTGGAGTTCACTCGGACAGGCTAAATCATCGACGCCCGATGCACGTCACGAAGGCGCACCACACCAACGCAGAGAGATCCGTTCGCGCCGGGTCGATATGTCGAACCGCACCTCGATCCGGTAACATCTGGCGACGCGCCGGGTTGGTGGAACGGCAGACACGATGCACTCAAAATGCATTGCTCGAAAGGGCGTGTGGGTTCGAATCCCACACCCGGCACCACAACAGACAGAAGGCCCGGACCGATCGGTCCGGGCCTTCTGCGTCGTGCGGAGACCGGTACTGGCTCAGGCGTTCGAGCCGAGCTTGTGCACCCGCACCATGTTGGTCGAACCGGGCACGCCGGGCGGCGTTCCGGCGATGATCACCACGGTCTCGCCCTCCCCCAATCGGCCGATCGAGAGCAGCGCCTCGTCAACCTGGAGGACCATGTGGTCGGTGTGCTCGACAGCCGCCGTCCGGAAGGTCTCCACGCCCCAGGTCAGCGCCAACTGGCAGCGCACCTTCTCCTCGGGGGTGAAGGCCAGGATCGGGATGGTGGTCCGGAGCCGGGCCAGCCGGCGAGCCGAGTCGCCGCTCTGCGTGAAGGCGACCAGGTAACGAGCGCCCACCCGCTCGGCGACCTCTGCAGCCGCCTTGGCGATCACACCTCCCGTGGTCCGCGGCTGCCAGTCGATGGCGGCCATGTGCTCGCGGTTGTGGTCCTCGGCAGCGGTCAGGATCCGCGCCATCGTGCGCACCGTCTCGATCGGGTAGGCACCCACGCTGGTCTCTCCCGAGAGCATGACCGCGTCAGCACCGTCTATGACGGCGTTCGCCACGTCGTTCGCCTCAGCCCGGGTCGGGGCGGGCGAGCCGATCATCGACTCCAACATCTGGGTGGCCACGATCACCGGCTTGGCGTTGCGACGCGCCTTCTCGATCACGGCCTTCTGGATGAAGGGCACCTCCTCCAGCGGGCACTCGACGCCGAGGTCACCGCGGGCCACCATGATCCCGTCGAACGCCTTGACGATCTCGTCGATGTTCTCGACCGCCTGCGGCTTCTCGATCTTGGCGATCACCGGGACCCGGATGCCGACCTCGTCCATCACCGCGCGGACGTCGTCGACGTCGGCGGCGTTGCGGACGAAGGAGAGCGCGACGAAGTCGACGCCCAGGCCGAGCGCGAAACGCAGGTCGGCGATGTCCTTCTCCGACATCGCCGGCACCGAGACCGCAACACCGGGCAGGTTGATCCCCTTGTGGTTGCTGACCGGGCCCGGCACCTCGACCACCAGAGTGACCGTGTCGTCGCTGACGGCGGTGACCCGGAGTCGGACCTTGCCGTCGTCGATCAGCACCGGGTCGCCGACCGAGACGTCGCCCGGTAGGCCCGCGTAGGTGGTGGAGGCGATCGTCGCGTCGCCGAGGATGTCGCGCGTGGTGATCTGGAACTGGGCGCCGACGGCCAGCTCGACCGGCCCGTCGGCGAAGTTGCCGAGACGGATCTTCGGGCCCTGCAGGTCGGCCAGGATGCCGACGCCGCGGCCGCTCTCGGCCGACGCTGCGCGGACGAGGTCGTAGACAGACTGGTGATCGGCGTGGGTGCCGTGGCTCATGTTCAGACGGGCAACGTCCATGCCCGCTTCGACAAGGGCCTTGATCACCTCCGGAGTTGATGTTGCAGGACCCAGGGTGGAGACGATCTTTGCTCTTCGCACGTGTTTAACCCTACTCGTCCCATGTGACACGTTGGTTACGGTCCGCCCAACGTATGACGTCCGCCCCCACGTGCGGACGTCATACGAACCGAGCACCCGCCTCCCCGCGACGCATGACGTCGCGGGGAGGCGGGTGCGGGGTACTGCTGGTCGGCCTCGTTCAGGCCATCAACGGCCGAGCCGTCGGCGGGATCGGTGCCGGCAGGTTGGTGGCACCGGTCAGGAACCGGTCCACCGAGGCGGCCGCGGACCGCCCCTCGGCGATCGCCCACACGATCAGGGACTGGCCGCGACCGGCGTCCCCGGCACAGAAGACGCCGTCCACCGAGGTGGCGTAGCCGTTGTCGCGCTTCACGTTGCCGCGCTCGTCGAGCTCGACGCCGAACTGCTCGACCAGGCCCTCACGCTGCGGGCCGACGAAGCCCATCGCGAAGAGCACCAACTCGGCCGGGATCTCCCGCTCGGTGCCCGGCACCGGCTGGAACTTCGCGTCCACCTCGACCAGGCGCAGCGCCCGGACGTTGCCGTCCTCGTCGCCGAGGAACTCCGTGGTGGAGACCGCGTAGACCCGGTCGCCACCCTCCTCGTGCGCCGAGGAGACCTTGAAGGTCATCGGGTAGGTCGGCCACGGCTGGCCCGCCGGACGCTCGGTGCCCGGCCGAGCCATGATCTCCAACTGGGTGATCGACGCCGCGCCTTGGCGGATCGAGGTGCCCAGGCAGTCGGCGCCGGTGTCACCGCCACCGATGATCACGACGTTCTTGCCGGTGGCCAGGATCTGGTCCTCGACCTCTTCGCCGACCGCCACCCGGTTCGCCTGCGGCAGGAACTCCATCGCCTGGTGGATGCCACCGAACTCCCGCCCCGGGACGGGGAGGTCGCGCGGCAGGGTCGAGCCGATGGTCAGCACGACGGCGTCGAACCGGTCGCGCAGATCGTCGGCGGAGATGTCCACACCCACGTCGACGCCGGCCCGGAAGACCGTGCCTTCGCGGCGCATCTGGTCGAGGCGACGGTCCACGTGCGCCTTCTCCATCTTGAACTCAGGGATGCCGTAGCGCAGCAGGCCACCGATCTTGTCGGCCCGCTCGTAGACGGCCACGGTGTGTCCAGCGCGGGTCAGCTGCTGGGCGGCAGCCAGTCCGGCCGGGCCGGAGCCCACCACGGCGACCCGCTTGCCGGTCAGCCACTCCGGTGCCTGCGGCGTCACGCCACCGCTCTCGAAGGCACGATCGATGATCGAGACCTCGACGTTCTTGATGGTGACCGGATCCTGGTTGATGCCGAGCACGCACGCCGTCTCACACGGAGCCGGGCAGAGGCGACCGGTGAACTCCGGGAAGTTGTTGGTCGCGTGCAGGCGCTCCATCGCGCCGGTCCAGTCGTCGCGCCAGACCAGGTCGTTCCACTCCGGGATGATGTTGCCCAGCGGGCAGCCCTGGTGGCAGAACGGGATACCGCAGTCCATGCACCGCGACGCCTGCTTGGAGATGATCGGCAGCAACGCGCGGCCGATGCCGTCGGGGTAGACCTCGTTCCAGTCCTTGACCCGCGTCTCGACGGGACGGCGGGACGCAACCTCGCGCCCCTCCTTCAGGAAACCTTTGGGATCAGCCATCGCAGGCCTCCTTCGTCGGCCTGCTCAGGCTGGCCATGCTGCATTGAATGTCCATGTGCTCGCTTCGCTCACCCATGGAGTACCTCCATGATTCGGGCCGAAGCCTCGTCCTCGGTAAGGCCAGCGGCGAGCGCCTCGTTGCGCGCGTCGAGCACCTTCTTGTAGTCACGCGGCATGACCTCGGTGAACCGAGCCACACTCGCCTCCCAGTCAGCCAGCAGCGCCTGAGCCACGTCGGACTCGGTCTCCTCGAAGTGCTTGGTCACCAGTTCCTTCAGCTCGTCGGCGGCGGCGCCACCGAGCGGGCTGAGGTCGACCAGCTCCGGGTTGACCCGGGCCCGGTCGAGGTCGAGCACGTAGGCGTAGCCACCCGACATGCCTGCCGCGAAGTTACGGCCGGTCGGACCGAGCACGACGACACGACCGCCGGTCATGTACTCGCAACCGTGGTCCCCCACGCCTTCCACGATCGCCGTGGCGCCGGAGTTGCGCACGCAGAACCGCTCACCGGCCTGGCCCCGCAGGAAGACCTCACCCGAGGTGGCGCCGTACCCGATGGTGTTACCGGCGATCACCTGCGCACCGGCCTCGAAGGTCGAAGCGCGATCCGGGCGGACCACGATCCGACCACCCGAGAGGCCCTTGCCCACATAGTCGTTGGCGTCGCCCTCCAGGCGCAGCGTGATCCCGGCCGGCACGAAGGCACCGAACGACTGACCAGCAGAACCGGTGAAGGTGATGTCGATCGTGCCCTCGGGCAGACCGGCACCCCGATACCGCTTGGTGACCTCGTGGCCCAGCATCGTGCCGACGGTGCGGTTCACGTTGCAGACCTCGACCTGCGCGCGCACCGGCTCACCGTTCTGGATCGCCGGCTGGGCGATCTTGATCAGTTCGACATCCAGTGCCTTGTCCAGGCCGTGGTCCTGACCGGTGGTGTTGTGCAGCGCGGCGCCGGCCGGCAGCTCGGGAGCGTGCAGCACCGGGCTGAGATCCAGGCCGGACGCCTTCCAGTGCGAGACCGCACGGTCGACGTCGAGCGCACCCACCTGGCCCACCGCCTCCTCGATGCTGCGGAAGCCCAGCTCGGCCAGGATCTCGCGCACCTCCTCGGCGATGTAGGTGAAGAAGTTCTCGACGAACTCGGGCTTGCCGCTGAACCGGTCGCGGAGCACCGGGTTCTGGGTGGCGACTCCCACCGGGCAGGTGTCGAGGTGGCAGACCCGCATCATGATGCAGCCGGAGACCACCAGCGGAGCGGTCGCGAAACCGAACTCCTCGGCACCGAGCAGCGCCGCGATGACGACGTCCCGACCGGTCTTGAGCTGGCCGTCGGCCTGCACCACGATCCGGTCCCGCAGCCCGTTGAGCAGCAGGGTCTGCTGGGTCTCCGCGAGACCCAGTTCCCAGGGGCCACCGGCGTGCTTGAGCGAGGTCAACGGCGACGCGCCCGTACCACCGTCGTGGCCGGAGACCAGGACGACGTCCGCGTGCGCCTTCGAGACACCGGCCGCGACCGTGCCCACACCGACCTCGGAGACCAGCTTCACGTGCACCCGTGCCGACGGGTTGGCGTTCTTCAGGTCGTGGATCAGCTGGGCGAGATCCTCGATCGAGTAGATGTCGTGGTGCGGCGGCGGCGAGATCAGGCCGACGCCCGGGGTGCTGTGCCGGGTCTTGGCCACCCACGGGTAGACCTTGTGACCGGGCAACTGGCCACCCTCACCAGGCTTGGCACCCTGCGCCATCTTGATCTGGATGTCGTCGGCGTTGGTCAGGTACTCGGAGGTGACGCCGAAGCGACCCGAGGCGACCTGCTTGATCGACGAGCGACGGGCCGGGTCGTAGAGGCGCTCCGGGTCCTCGCCACCCTCACCGGTGTTGGACTTCGCACCGAGCCGGTTCATCGCGATCGCGAGGGTCTCGTGTGCCTCCTGGCTGATCGAGCCGTAGGACATCGCGCCGGTGGAGAACCGCTTCACGATGGCCGAGACCGGCTCGACCTCGTCGATCGAGATCGCCTGGCGACCGAGCGCCGCGGCATCCTTGAACGTGAAGAGGCCACGCAGGGTCATCAGCCGCTCGGACTGCTCGTTGACCCGCTCGGTGTACTGCTTGAAGACGTCGTAGCGTCCGGCCCGCGTCGAGTGCTGCAGACGGAAGACGGTCTCCGGGTCGAACAGGTGCGGCTCACCTTCACGCCGCCACTGGTATTCGCCACCGATCTCCAACTCGCGGTGCGCCGGAGCGATCCCACTGGCCGGGTACGCCTTGGCGTGGCGCAGGGCCACCTCCTCGGCGATGACGTCGATGCCGATGCCACCCAGCTTGGAGGTGGTGCCGGTGAAGTACCGGTCGACGACCTCCTGGGAGAGGCCGACCGCTTCGAAGATCTGCGCACCGGTGTAGGAGGCGACCGTGGAGACGCCCATCTTGGACATCACCTTGAGCACGCCCTTGCCCAGCGACTTCACCAGGTTCTTGACCGCGATCTCGGGGTCGGTGGTGACGTAGTAACCCTCGCGCGCCAGGTCCTCCACGGACTCCATCGCCAGATACGGGTTGACCGCTGCCGCGCCGAAGCCGACCAGCAGGGCCACGTGGTGGACCTCGCGGACGTCGCCGGCCTCGACCAGCAGCCCGACCTGGGTCCGGCTCTTCTCGCGGACCAGGTGGTGGTGGACCGCCGCGGTCAGCAGCAGCGACGGGATCGGCGCGAGTTCGGCGTTGGAGTGCCGGTCCGAGAGCACGATGATCCGGGCACCGTCGGCGATCGCCTGGCTGACCTCGGCACAGATCTCCTCCAGGCGCGCGGCCAGAGCGGCACCGCCGCCCTCGACCGGGTACAGACCGCGGGCCACGTGGGTCCCGAAACCGGGGCGCTCGCTGTCGCGGTTGAGGTGCCGGATCTTGGCCAGGTCGTCGTTGTCGATGACCGGGAACGGCAGCACGATCTGGCGGCACGAGTCGGCGCTCGGCTCCAGCAGGTTCGACTCCGGGCCGATCGAGCCGAAGAGCGAGGTGACCAGCTCTTCGCGGATCGCGTCCAGAGGCGGGTTGGTGACCTGCGCGAACAGCTGCGCGAAGTAGTCGAAGAGCAGCCGCGGCTTGGCCGACAGCGCCGCGATCGGCGAGTCGGTACCCATCGAGCCGATCGCCTCGGCGGCGGTGTTCGCCATCGGGGTGAGCAGCACCCGCAGCTCCTCCTCGGTGTAACCGAAGACCTGCTGACGGCGGGTGACCGAGGCGTGCGTATGCACGATGTGTTCGAGGTTCGGGATGTCGTCGAGCTTCAGGATGCCGCCGTCGAGCCACTCCTGGTAGGGGTGCTCGGCCGCCAGCGCCGACTTGATCTCGTCGTCGTTGATGATCCGGTGCTCCGCGGTGTCGACCAGGAACATCCGGCCCGGCTGCAGCCGACCCTTGCGGACGATCGAGGCCGGGTCGATGTCGAGCACGCCGACCTCGGAGGCCAACACGACCAGGCCGTCGTCGGTGACCCAGTAGCGGGCCGGGCGCAGACCGTTGCGGTCCAGCACGGCACCGATCTGGGTGCCGTCGGTGAAGACGACGCAGGCCGGGCCGTCCCAGGGCTCCATCACGGCGGAGTGGAACTCGTAGAACGAGCGGCGGGCCGGGTCCATCTCGGCGTGGTTCTCCCACGCCTCGGGGATCATCATCAGCACCGAGTGCGGCAGCGAACGGCCGCCGAGGTGGAGCAGCTCCAGGACCTCGTCGAAGGAGGCCGAGTCGGAGGCGTCCGGCGAGCAGATCGGGAAGAGCCGCTCCAGGTCACCCGGGATCTCGTTGGATGCCAGGAGGGCTTCGCGGGCTCGCATCCAGTTCCGGTTGCCCTTGACGGTGTTGATCTCACCGTTGTGCGCGATGTAACGGAACGGGTGGGCCAGCGGCCAGCTCGGGAAGGTGTTGGTGGAGAAGCGCGAGTGGACCACACCCATCGCCGAGGCGACCCGCTCGTCGACCAGGTCGGGGAAGACCTGGTCAAGCTGCTCGGTGGTCAACATGCCCTTGTAGGCCAAGGTGCGCGAGGACAGCGACGGGAAGTAGACCCCGGTCTCCCGCTCCGCACGCTTGCGCAGGCAGAACGCGAGGCGCTCCAGCTCCATCCCGGTCTGCGCGGCGTCGCCGCTCACGAAGAGCTGGACGAAGCTGGGCATGCAGGAGAGCGCGGTGGCGCCGAGCGACTCCGGGTTGACCGGAACCTCACGCCAGCCGAGAACGGTCAGGCCTTCGGCCACGGCGATCTTCTCGATCGCGGTCCGGGCCTCGGCGACCTCGCCGTCCGAACCCGGGATGAAGGCGGTGCCCACGGCGTAGGCGCCCTGAGCGGGCAGCTCGAACCCGGCTACCGCGCGCAGGAAGGCGTCCGGAACCTGGATCAGGATGCCGGCACCGTCGCCCGAGTTGGGCTCAGCGCCAGCGGCGCCACGGTGTTCGAGGTTACGGAGGGCAGTCAGGGCCTTGGCCACAACGTCGTGGCTGGCCTCACCGGTCAGGGTGGCGACGAAGGCAACACCGCACGCGTCGTGCTCGTGCTGGCCGTCGTACAGACCCTGGGGCGGCGGGAATGCGTGCATGGCATTCTCCCGTCATCTGCGCCTGCCACGGCTCAATGCCGCGACATGGCGGACTGGGCAGTGCAAGATGGTGGAGCTCGCAGGGGACGACGTTGGCCCGAACGGAGGGACAGCGTAGCACCTGGATACGTAGTTGTAGACGCCGCGAAACCTCAGCGACACATCACCGTGACTCGAATCTCACCACCCCGACCCCGCTGGTTCAGCCCAGACCGGTGCCCACCAGCGAGCCGATCCCCCAGGTCAGCGCGAACGCCGCGCCGCCCAGAGCCGCCTGGCGCAGGCCTCCGAACCACCAGGGCCGCGACGTCAATCGGGTCACCACGGCGCCACAGCCGAAGAGCGCGACCAGGGTCAGCACGAGCGCGAAGAGCACGTTCGGAAAACCCAGCAGGTACGGCAGCAGCGGCACCACGCCACCGAGGGTGAAGGAGATGAAGGAGGAGACCGCGGCCAGCATCGGAGAGGCCAGGTCGTCGGGATCGACGCCGAACTCCTCCATCGAGTGCACCGCGACGGCCTTGTCGACGTCACGGTGGACCTGCCGGGAGACCTCGTCGGCCAGTTCGGCCTCCAGACCCTTGGCCCGCAGTGCGTCGGCCAGCTCGGCGCGCTCGGCCTCCGGGTTGGCGATGATCTCGCGCCGCTCGATCGCGATCGCGCGTTCGGCCGCCTCACTCTGACTGGCGACTGAGGCGTACTCCCCCGCCGCCATCGAGAAGGCACCGGCCGCCAGACCGGCGAAGCCGGCCAGCAGGACCGCCTTCGACGCGCCGCCCTGGGTACCTCCGGCGACGCCGGCGATCAGTGCTGCGTTGGAGACCAGGCCGTCCATCGCCCCGAAGACCGCCGGCCGGAGCCAGCCGCCGTCGAGGTCATGGTCGTGGGACGCCGGCTCAGTCGGAGTCGGACGATCGGGCCGGGTCCGACTCCGATGCGGAAGATTCTTCGGCTTCGTCGACGGTTGCGGCGGCGTCGACTGACTCAGTTCCTGGTCCACGCCCCTCACGGTAGACCTGAGCCTCGCGGCCGGGGAAGCGTCGGTTGGAATAGACGAACCAGGCCAGGGCCAACGCGAACAGAATGATCGAGGTCCAGACGTTCCAGCGCAGGCCGCCGACGTCGTCGAGTTGGACGTTGTCGATGCGCAGGCTCTCGATCCAGCCGCGGCCCAGGGTGTAGGCCATCACGTAGAGCGCGACCATCCGGCCGTGGCCGATCTTGAACCGGCGATCCAGCCAGATCAGCAGCGCGAAGGCGCTTACGTTCCACAGGGCTTCGTAGAGGAAGGTCGGGTGGAAGAGCGTCCCGGCGGCGTACCCGGCAGCCTCCGCGACCTGGTCGCTGACCTCCAGGCCCCAGGGCAGATCGGTGGGCTTGCCGAACAGCTCTTGGTTGAACCAGTTACCGAACCGGCCGATCGCCTGGGCGACCAGGACACCGGGAGCAAGGGCGTCCAGCACGGGCAGCACCCGCAGGCCCATCACCCGGGCGCCGATCACCACACCGAGCGCACCCATCGCGATACCGCCCCAGACGCCGAGCCCACCGCGCCACACGTAGAGCGCCGTGATCGGGTCCTTGCCCTCACCGAAGTAGAGCTGCCAATCGGTGGCCACGTGGTAGAGCCGGGCACCGACGATGCCGAACGGCACCGCCCAGATCGCCAGGTCGGCGATCTGGCCCTTCTCTCCCCCGCGCGCGACCCAACGCCGCTCGCCGATCCAGATCGCCGCGAGCACTCCCGCCACGATGCACAAGGCATAGCCGCGGATCGGCACCGGTCCTAGGTGCCAGATCGACTCCGCGGGGCTGGGAATGCTCCAGACGCTCATCAGCTCTCCTTCACCAGCAGGGTGAGGTCTTCGGCCAGTACCGCGGCCGAGGTGTCCTGTTTCCAGAAGTACGGAACCTGATCATCGCCGTCGACCAGGAAGATCTGCGTGCCGTGGGTGACGTCGTAGCCGCCGCCCGGCAACTTCTTACCCTTCTGCCACGCCACGTGGAACCCCTCGGCGGCCGCGCGCAGCGGCTCGATCTTTCCGGTCAGCCCGATGAAGCTCGGGTCGAACCGGTTCAGGTAGCCGCTGAGTGCCTGGGTGGTGTCGCGGGCCGGGTCGGTGGTCACGAAGACGACGTCGACCTTTTCGCGCACCTTGTCGTCGACCCGGGTCAACGCCGAGGCGATGTTCGACATCACCATCTTGCAGATGTCGGGACAGTTCACGTAGCCGAAGAAGACCAGGGTGAACGGCTTCGTGGAGTCCTCGGTCAGCGAGTAGTCGCCACCGGTGGTCGCCATCAACGAGACCGGCGGGACCTGGTACGGCGTCTCGGTGATGTCGACGGCGCTGATCTCACCGTCGGGCTCCGTCGAGGAACAGGCGCTCGCCAGCAGGCCGAGCGCCAGTACGGCACCGACCAGCCGGGTCCGGAGTCGGCGTTCAGCCACGGCGGACGCCCTGCGCCAGGTCCTCGGTCAACCTGGCCAGTTCCTTCAGACCGGCGGCCCGGTCCGGCGTCTGCAGGGCCCGTACGAAGGCCGAACCGACGATCACGCCGTCGGCGAACTTCGCGACCTCGGCCGCCTGGTCGCCGTTGGAGACGCCCAACCCGACGCCGACCGGGAGGTCGGTGGTCGCCTTGGTCCGGGCGACCAACGGGCCGGCCAGATCGCTGGTCGCCTCGCGCGCCCCGGTCACGCCCATCACCGCGGTGGCGTAGACGAAACCGCGGCAGTTGGCGGTGGTCATCGCGATCCGCTCGTCGGTCGACGACGGCGCGACCAGGAAAATCTTGTCGAGATCACGAGCGTCTGCTGCGGCGATCCACTCCGGCGCGTAGTCCGGGGTGATGTCGGCGGTGATCAGGCCGGAGCCACCGGCGGAGGCTAGGTCGGTGGCGAACCGCTCGACGCCGTAGGCCTCGACCGGATTCCAGTAGGTCATCACCACGGTGGCCACGCCGGTCGCGGCGACAGCCTCGACGGTGCGTAGCACGTCGGTGATCCGGATCCCGCCCTCCAGCGCCTGCTGAGCAGCGGCCTGGATGGTGGGGCCGTCCATCACCGGATCGGAGTACGGCAGACCGATCTCGACGACGTCGACGCCGGCCGAGACCATCGTCTTGATCGCTTCGATCGACCCGTCGATGTCCGGGAACCCGGCCGGGAGGTAACCAACCAGCGCGGCTCGGCCCTCGGCACGGGCCTTGTCGAATGCGGGCTTGACGCTCACTGGTCGTCTCCCTGTCCCAGGTTGAAGTACTCGATCGCAGTGCCCATGTCCTTGTCACCGCGGCCGCTGAGGTTGATCAGCAGGATCGCCTCGTCGCCCTTCTCCTCGCGGAGCTTCGGGGCCATCCGCAGGGCACCGGCCAGCGCGTGCGACGACTCGATGGCGGGGATGATGCCTTCGCTGCGTGCCAGCAGCGCCATCGCGTCCATCGCCTCGGCGTCGGTGACCGACTCGTAGGCGACCCGGCCGATCCGGGCCAAGTGCGAGTGCTGCGGGCCGACGCCCGGGTAGTCGAGTCCGGCCGAGATCGAGTGCGACTCGATGGTCTGGCCGTCCTCGTCCTGGAGCACGAAGGTGCGGGCCCCGTGCAGGACGCCACTGGCGCCGGCACCGATCGTCGCGGCGTGCCGCCCGGTCTCGACGCCGTCGCCGCCGGCTTCGAAGCCGTAGATGGCGACCTCGGGATCGTCCAGGAATCCGGCGAAGAGGCCGATCGCGTTGGAGCCGCCGCCGACACAGGCAGCGATCGCATCCGGCAGTGCGCCGTACTGCTCCAGGCACTGGGCCCGGGCCTCGTCACCGATGCCGCGACAGAAGTCGCGGACCATGCTCGGGAACGGGTGCGGTCCGGCAGCGGTGCCGAAGAGGTAGGCGGTCTCGTCGACCGTGGCCACCCAGTCGCGCAGCGCTTCGTTGATCGCGTCCTTCAAGGTCGCGCTGCCGGAGTCGACCGAGACCACCTTGGCGCCCAGCAACTGCATCCGGGCCACGTTGAGCGCTTGCCGACGGGTGTCGACGGCGCCCATGTAGACGGTGCAGTCGAGACCGAAGTAGGCCGCGGCGGTGGCACTGGCGACACCGTGCTGGCCGGCGCCGGTCTCGGCGATCACCCGGGTCTTGCCCATCCGCTTGGTGAGCAGGGCCTGACCCATCACGTTGCGGATCTTGTGGGCACCCGTGTGGTTGAGGTCCTCACGCTTGAGCAGCACCTTGACGCCGACCGCCTCGGAGAGCCGCTCCGCGTGGTACAGCTTCGACGGCACTGCGGCGTAGTCGCGCAGGATCCGGTCGAACTCACCGGTGAACTCCGGGTCGGCCATCGCGCCGCGCCAGGCGACGTCCAACTCGTCGAGAGCCGCGACCAGGGCCTCGGGCATGAACCGCCCACCGAAGTCTCCGAAGAATCCGCGCTCGTCGGCGTCGAATCGGGTGCTCATCACGCTCCTGCAGGGTTGGGGCTGCTGGCGCGGACCGCGCTCAGTGCCCGGGTTGCGGACTCAGGGTCTCCGTCCTTGACCAGCGCTTCGCCGACCAGCACCACGCTGGCGCCCTCGTCGGCGAACCGCTGCACATCAGCCACACCGGTGATCCCGGACTCGGCGACCCGGACCCGGTCATCGGGGATCAACGGAGCGAGCCGGGCGAAGGTGTCGTTGTCGACGGCGAGGGTCTTCAGGTTGCGCGCGTTGACACCGATCAACTCGGCGCCCAGGTCGACCGCACGGCGGGTCTCCTCGGCGTCATGGACCTCGACCAGGACCGTCATCCCGAGGCTGCGCGCCTCCTCGTGCAGGCGGGTCAACAGCGACTGCTCGAGCGACGCCACGATCAACAGGATGAGGTCGGCCCCGGCGGCGCGGGCCTCGTGGATCTGGTACTCGGTGACCATGAAATCCTTGCGCAGCAAGGGCGTCTCAACCGCCGCACGCACCGCGCGCAGGTCGTCCAGCGATCCCTTGAAGCGACGCTCCTCGGTCAAGACGCTGATCGCGGCAGCGCCGCCCCGGCTGTAGGCCGAAGCCAGCGCGGCGGGGTCGGTGATCTCGGCGAGCGCACCCTTGCTGGGGCTGCTCCGCTTGACCTCGGCGATCACGCTCATCCCGCTGCCGCGGAAGTGCGGCATCGGGTCACGCGGGGCCGGGGCCGCGGCTGCAAGCGCGCGGATCTCGTCGTCGCTGATCCTGGCCTGGCGCTCGGCCAGATCCAGACGGACTCCGGCGACGATGTCGTCGAGCACGGACATGCAGGGAACCTCCCGTTGAGAATCTGCTCACTAGCCTCTCACCTCGGCCCGAACCCGGTCCGAGGTGGCTCAACCTGCGGCCAGCCACGACCCTGCAGGAAGGTTGCGCACGACGGCGAAGACCGCCAGCACCAGCAGCACGGTGACTGCGAACGGCGTCGACCAATCCATCAGGCGAACCCGTTCACCGCGCCACGACCGGCGGAGCCAGAGCACCCAGCCGATAAAGAAGAACGGCAGCGCGATCACCAGCAAGAAATTGCTGGAGGCGGCTGCCGCCAGATTGCCGTCGGTGAGGTCGTGGACGGCCCGCAGGCCACCACAACCGGGACAGTCCCAACCGGTCAGCACCTTCGTCGGGCAGATCCCCCACGAGCCCTGCTCGTGGGGGTCCCGAAAGTGCAGCGCGACCGAGGCAGCCAGAACCGTCGCGCCCACGGCTAGAGGCGCGACCACCCGGCGCGAACGCTGGGACAGGAACTCAGCTGTCGCCAAACCCCATCTTGTCCATCACGATGAAGACGATGAAAGCGATCGGGAGCAGTGCGATCCCCGCCCAGAAGATCGGCATCTTCACGGGGTCGTTCATCACGCCGATGCTGCCGACAAGAAAGCCGGCCAGGGCAACGATGACTCCGGTCCATGCCGCCGGGGTGTTGCCGTGGTGTGCAGACATGCCAGTTCTCTCCTTGTAATGCAGACAAACGCCGCGCTGAGTCTAGTTGATCAGTTACTCGGTCGGGTCGCGACCCTCGTCGAGTTGCTTCCACAGATCCAGGTTGCTCTGCTCCTCTATCTCCGCCGTCCCCGTGTTGGCGCTGCCTTGGCCGGTCGGGGCGTCGTAGCGACTCCCCATCTCCGGCCAGAACGGGGCAAGTCGGACAGCCAGCACACCGGCCACGACGCAGAGCAGTCCACCGACCAGCAGCGCCCAGAACCAGCCGGTGATGTGCACCGAGAACGCGTCGGCGACCTCAGCCGGCATCCCGACCTTCACCACGGTGTCGGCAGCGAAATCCTCACGTAGGCCGACCATTCCGACGACGGCGGCGACCAGCACCCCGACCGAGCCCAACGCGGCGAGCACCGCGACCAACCGACGGAACGTGCCGCGGGTGAGCAACAGCACGCCCCACGAGGCCAGGGCGACCAACGCCAGGGCTTGGGCCAGGGGCAGGTTCGCGGTGCCGTCGGTCGCCATCTCGATGGTCGCTGTGCCGAGCTTCAGGCTGTCCAGGTCGCTCTGGTCGATGCGGACCTGGTCCTTGCCGGCGCTGACCGCGGCCAGCGCCCCGGCAGCCAGACCCAGCAGGACCAGCGGCCCGAAGCTGGCCCGCCGGCGGTCGCTCACGCCAACGCCTCGGCAGGCCCGAGCAGCGCGGCGTCGAAGCAGGTGCGGTCCCCGGTGTGGCAGGCCGCGCCCTCCTGGTCGACCTTGACCAGCAGGGTGTCGCCGTCGCAGTCGAGGCGCACCTCTTTGACCCACTGCCGATGGCCCGAGGACTCGCCCTTCACCCAGTACTCCTCGCGCGACCGGCTCCAGTAGGTGGCCCGGCCGGTGGTCAGGGTGCGGGCCAGCGCCTCGTCGTCCATCCAGCCGAGCATCAGTACCTCGCCGGTGTCATGCTGCTGGACGACTGCGGGAACCAGGCCGTCGGTGGTGCGCTTGAGGCGCTGAGCGATCGTGGGGTCGAGAACTGTCACTGCCCCATTGTCGCACTCTGCTGGGCCACCCATGACGCGTGCAGTCCCGCATAGACACCGGGCTCGGTGACCAGGACGGCGTGCGGGCCCCGCTGCACGATCCGGCCGGCGTCGACGACGATCACCTCGTCGGAGTTCTCAGCCGTGCTCATCCGGTGCGCGATGGTGACCGAGGTCCGGTTCGCCATCAGCCGCTCCAGAGCCCGCCCGATCCGCATCTCCAGGCGCGGGTCGACCGCGCTGGTCGCCTCGTCCAACACCAGCAGGTCGGGGTCGGCCAGGTGCGCGCGGAGCAGCGCCACCAGTTGACGTTCGCCGGCTGAGAGCGACTCGCCGCGCTGGCCGACCCGGGTGTCGAGTCCTGCGGGAAGCCCGTCCAGCCAGTCGGCCAGGCCGAGCGCCTGCGCCGAGTCCAGGATCTCCTCGTCGCTGGCGTCGAGCCGGCCGTAGCGGACATTGGCCCGCAGCGTGTCGTCGAAGAGGAAGCCCTCCTGGGGCACCAGCACCACGGAGCGCCGCAGCGACGCACTGGCGACGTCACGGATGTCGACGTCGTCGAGCAGGACCTGGCCGGCGACCGGGTCCATCAACCGGGTCAGCAGCTTGGCGAAGGTCGACTTCCCGGAGCCGGTCTCGCCGACGATCGCGATCCGGGTACCCGGCTCGATCGTCAGGTCGACATCACGCAGCACCGGCGGACCACCCGGGTAGGCGTAGCTGACGTCGCGGAACGCCACCGAGACGGCGCCTGGCGGCAGCTCCTTGCCCGCCTCGCCCGGGTCGTGGAGGTCGGCCGGGGTGTCGAGCACCGCGATCACCCGGCGCCAACCCGCGATCGCGCTCTGCGCATCCGTCAGGATCTGGGTACCCATCTGGATCGGGCCGACGAAGAGCGTGACCAGGAAGGCGAACGCCAACACCTCGCCGGCGGTGATCTCTCCCGCGAAGCCCAGCCAGATACCGATGATCAGGACACCCGCATTGGCCAGGCCGCCGGAGAGGCCACCGAGGGAGAAGGAGAACGCGGTGAAGCCCTGCGCCCGGGTGCTGGCCGCCTGGTACTCGTCGACGGCGGCGTCGATCCGTTGCTGGGTGCGGGACTCGATGCCGTAGGAGCGGACCACCTCGGCCCCGACCACCGGCTCGGCGATCGCGGAGAGCAGCACGCCGACCTGCTGACGCACCACGCCGTAAGCCAACGACAGCTTGCGTTGGAAGTACCGCAGGCTGAGCAGCAGCGGCAGGAAGGCGATCCAGACCACGAGGGTCAACTGCCACGAGTAGACGAGCATGATCACCGTCGCCACCAGTACCTGACCGATGCTGACGATGAAGAGGATGCCGCCGAAGACGAGGAACTGACTCACCTGGTCGACGTCCGAGGTGACCCGAGAGACCAAAGCACCGCGGCGTTCGGTGTTCTGCGTGAGCACCGGCAGATCGTGGACATGGCGGAACGCCTTGATCCGCAAGGTGGCCAGGCCGCGTTCGCCCTGGCGGAAGAGCCTGGTCGTCATCAGGAACGAAGCGACTCCGGTCAACACGACGGCGAGCCCGGCGAGCAGGCCCATCCGGACCACGAAGCCCACATCGACGCCGCCGGAGCCACCGAGGCCGTTGTCGAGCGTCTGCTGCACCGCGATCGGCACGATCACCTGACCGCCGGTCGCGAGCACCGCGAGAAAGAGGGTGAGGCCGAGACCGTGGCGCAGCTCAGGCGAATGCTGCATCCCCCGACGGATCGTCTCGATGGCGCGCAGTTCGTCGCCGGTGCCCAAGGTGGCGCTCATCGTGCCTCGCTCTGCGCCGCAGCCGCGGGTTGGTCGGCGTCGTGGTCGTACGCGTTGACCAACGTCGCGTAGTCGGTGCTGGCGGCCAGCAGTTCGGCGTGGCTGCCCCGTCCCGCGATCCGACCTTCGGCGAGGTGCACCACCTCGTCCGCCAGCGCGATCGTCGCCTTGCGGTAGGCGACGACCAGCAGGCTGGCTCCGTCGGCGCGCTCGGCGCCCTCGGGCCGGAGTGCCGCCAGGATCCGGGCCTCCACCTCCGGGTCGACGGCTGAGGTGGCGTCGTCCAGGATCAGCAGGCGGGGGCGACGGACCAGCGCGCGGGCTAGCGCCAGGCGTTGCCGCTGACCGCCCGAGAGTGAGGCACCGCGCTCGCCCAGCCGGGTGTCGAGGCCATTGGGGAGCGCCGCGACGAAGCCGTCGGCCTGCGCCACCCGAAGCGCCGACCACACCTCGTCGTCGCTGAACTCGCCGCCCAGGGTGACGTTGCCGCGCACCGTGTCGTCGAAGAGGAAGGCCGTCTGCCCGACCAGCGCCACCGCCGTCGGCAGTTCGCCGCGGGCCAGCTCACGCAGGTCGACGCCGTCCGCGCGGACAGCACCGGCGTCCGGGTCGACGAGACGGGTGACCAACGAGGTCAGGGTGCTCTTGCCGGACGCCGTCTCCCCCACCAGTGCGACACTCGCGCCGGGCTCGATGGTGAAGGTGACGTCGCTCAGCACCGGCTGGCCGTCGGGATACGTGTAGGCCAGGTCGGCGACCTCGAGGCGGAGGCCGTGCCGCTCGCCGCTCGGCAGCGCCTGCGGACCGTAGTCGGTGCGCTCGGTGGCCTCGAGCACCGCCTGAACCCGGTTGAACCCGACCACGCTGCGCGGGAAGTCGCCGAGGAGCCAACCGATCGAACGGATCGGGAAGGCGACCACGGTGAGCAGGTAGGCGATGGTGACCACGTCAGCGGCACTGCTGCTGCCGGCGTCGACGCGGGAGACCCCGACCGCCAGGACCGCGAGTACGCCGATGCTGGGCAGGGCGCTGAGAACCGGGTCGAAGGCGGCACGGACCCGACCGGCCTGGATCAGTTGGTCACGGAGCTGGGTGGCCTTGGCCGCGAACCGCTCGGTCTCCTGTTCCTCGCGGCCCAGGGTCTTCACCACCAGAGCACCCTCGAAGGACTCGTGGGCGATCTCGCTGACCTCGGCGCGGAGCTGCTGGGCACGGGTGATCAGGGGGGAGGAGAGCCGCTGGAAGATCACGTTGGCGATCACCACGCACGGGAAGACCAGCAGGCCCACTGCGGCGAGCACCAGGTCGGTCCACAGCATCTGACCGACCGCGATCACCAGCATCGCGACGGTGCCGACCGCCATCGGCAGCGGGGCGATCGGGCCCCAGGCGGCCTCGACGTCGGCGTTCGCGTTGGAGAGCAGTTCGCCGGTGGGGTGCCGTTGGTGCCACGCGACGGGCAGGTCGAGGTACTTACGGGTGACCGCGCGCCGGTAGTGCGCCTGCATCCGGTACTGCATGATGCCGGCGCCGAGCCGACGGGCGACGATGCCGACCGCACGCAGGATCGCGACACCGACGAAGAGCCCGAAGACCGCCCAGAGCACCCCCGCGCCGATCTCGCCGTCACGGAACGCCGGGATCACCGCATGCTGCGTGGACCATCCCAACACCCACGCATCGGCGACCGTCAACGCACCGAACAGGATGCTCCCGAGCGTCGACACCGCGAAGACCCACGGCTCACGCCGAATCGCCACACCAAGTACTGCGAATCCCTCACGCACCCCTGAGCAACCTCTCTCTCGCCCGCCCCATTCCCGAACCGTCAGGCATATCGCCCGAACCGTCATTAATTCGGGCCGAACCGTCAGTCAACCGCGCCGAACCGTCAGTTGATTCCATGCATGTGACGGCTCGGCGCGTATGCGCGACAGTTCGGCGCGTGCGACTGACGGTTCGGCGCGCATGCGTGACGGTTCGGGGCGTATGTGTGACGGTTCGGGTCAGCGGGTGGGGTGGCCGGCGGCGGCCAACGCCTGCTTGACGTCGCCGATCCGTAGCGTGCCGAAGTGGAAGACCGAGGCAGCCAGGACGGCGTCGGCACCGGCCTCGACGGCGGGCGCGAAATCCTCCACCTTGCCCGCACCACCGGATGCGATCACCGGGATGGAGACCTCGCGGCGGACCCGCTCGATCATCTCGATGTCGAAACCGTCCCGGGTTCCGTCCGCGTCCATCGAGTTGAGCAGGATCTCGCCGACGCCCAACTCGGCGGCACGGATCGCCCAGGCCACGGCGTCCATACCCTCCACCGCCTTCTTGCCGCCGTGCGTGGTGACCTCGTAACCGGAGTCGGTCGGCGTGCCACCCGGGCGGACCCGGCGGGCGTCCACAGACAGCACCAGCACCTGGTTGCCGAACCGGTCGGCGACCTCGCTGATCAGCTCGGGACGGTTGATCGCGGCGGTGTTCATGGCGACCTTGTCGGCACCGGCCCGCAGCAGTCGGTCGACGTCGGCGACCTCCCGCACTCCCCCGCCGACGGTCAACGGGATGAAAACCTCCTCGGCGGTGCGCGAGACGATGTCCATCGTGGTGCCACGCGCCTCGACCGAGGCGGAGATGTCCAGGAAGGTCAGCTCGTCGGCACCTTCGCGGTCGTAGAGGCGAGCCAACTCGACCGGGTCACCGGCGTCGCGCAGGTTCTCGAAGTTGATCCCCTTGACCACCCGGCCGCCGTCGACGTCCAGGCACGGGATAACCCGGACCGCGAGCGTCATCGCTCACCGCCCTTGGTCGCAGCCAGTGCCTCGGCGAAGTCGATCCGGCCCTCATAGAGAGCGGTGCCGATGATGGCGCCCTCGACGCCACCCGCGACCAGGTCGTTCAAGGCGACCAGATCCGCGACCGAGGTGACGCCACCGGAAGCGATGACCGGCGAGGAGGTAGCGGCCGAGACGGCGCGCAACAGGTCCAGGTTGGGACCTTCCAGCATCCCGTCCTTGTTGACGTCGGTCAGCACGTACCGGGCACAGCCCTCCGCGTCGAGCCGGGCCAGCGTCTCGTAGAGGTCGCCGCCCTCCGAGGTCCAGCCACGGCCGGCCAGCGTCGTCCCCCGGACGTCGAGAGCGATCGCGATCCGGTCGCCGTGCTCGGCGATGGCGCGGGCACACCACTCGGGGTTCTCGATCGCGGCGGTGCCGATGTTGACCCGGGCGCACCCGGTGGCCAGCGCCTTCTCCAGCGACGCGTCGTCGCGGATACCGCCGGTCATCTCGACCTTGATGTCGAGGGTGCGAACGATCTCGGCCTTCTTCTCGAAGTTGTCGCCGGTACCGAAGGCGGCGTCCAGGTCGACCAGGTGCAGCCACTCGGCGCCGGCCTCCTGCCAGCGCAGCGCCTGGGTGAGCGGGTCGCCGTATGCGTTGCCGGTGCCGCTCACGCCCTGCGCGAGTTGCACCGCCTGGCCGCCACGGATGTCGACGGCGGGAAGAAGCTGGAGGTAGTCAGACACGAGATCACCTTTCACAGGCGGGAAGGGAAGCAGATGGGGCGCCGCGGCAGGTGCCGTGGCGGCCCGCGTCACAGCGAGGTGACCCAGTTGCGCAGCAGGGCCGCGCCGGCGTCACCGGACTTCTCAGGGTGGAACTGGGTGGCGCTCAACGGGCCGTTCTCGACCGCGGCGACGAACCGGTCGCCACCGTGCTCGGCCCAGGTCACCAGGGGTGCCCGGGTGCGGTCGTTGGTGACCAGCTTCCAGTCCCGCACCCCGTAGGAGTGCACGAAGTAGAACCGTTCGTCCTCGACGCCGGCGAAGAGCTGGGTGGGCTGGCCCTCGACCTGCGGGACCTCGACGGTGTTCCACCCCATGTGCGGGGTCACCGGTGCCTGCAGCCGCTCGACGACACCGGGCCACTCGTCGCAGCCGTCGGTCTCCACGCCGTGCTCGACTCCCCGGGAGAAGAGGATCTGCATGCCCACACAGATGCCGAGCACCGGACGGCCGCCGGCGAGGCGCCGTCCGATGATCCGCTCGCCCTTGATCGCGCGCAAGCCCTTCATGCAGGCCTCGAACGCACCGACGCCAGGCACCAACAGACCTTCGGCCTCCAGCGCGGTGGTGAAGTCGGAGGTCAAGGTGACCTCGGCGCCCGCCCGTTCGACCGCGCGGACCGCGGAGCGGAGGTTGCCAGAGCCGTAGTCGAGGACGACGACCCTAGGGCTCACTGGCCCTCCCCTTCGAGGGTGCCCTTGGTCGACGGGACGCCGGTCTCGCGCGGGTCGAAGGCGACGGCGTCGCGGAACGCCCGAGCGAACGCCTTGAACTGGGTCTCCACGACGTGGTGCGGCTCGATGCCGGCCAGCACCCGCACGTGCAGGGCGATGTGGGCGTGGAAGGCGACCGTCTCGAAGACGTGCTTGGTCAGCGAGCCGAGGTACGGCACGCCACCGTTGCCGCCACCGATCTGGACGTAGGTCTGTCCGGCTGGTTCACCACTGTGCACGCAGTAGGGACGACCGGAGACGTCGACGACCGCGTGGACCAGCGCCTCGTCGAGCGGCACCGTGGCGTCGCCGAAGCGACGGATGCCCTTCTTGTCGCCCAGCGCCTGGCGCAGGGCCTGGCCCAGGATGATCGCGGTGTCTTCGACGACGTGGTGCGCGTCGATGTGGGTGTCACCGGTGCTGCGCACGGTGAGGTCGACCAGCGAGTGCCGACCGAAGGCGTCGAGCATGTGGTCGTAGAAGGCGACGCCGGTCGAGACGTCGGTCTTGCCGCTGCCGTCGATGTTCACCTCGACCAGCACCGACGACTCCTTGGTGCTCCGTTCGATGCGTGCGATCCGGCTCATCGGTTCTCCTCCACTACCGCCACGAGGGCGTTCTTGAACGCAGTCATCTCTTCTGGGGTGCCGATCGACACCCGCAGCCAACCTTCGGGCCCGGACTCACGGATCAGGACGCCGTGGTCGAGCAGTTGTTGCCACACCGCATGCCGGTCGGCGAAGGTGCCGAACAGCGCGAAGTTGGCGTCCGAGTCGGCGACCGTGAAGCCCTGCTCACGGAGCCATGCGACGGTGTCGTCGCGCTCGGCGCGCAATTCGGCGACCTTGCCGAGCAGTTCGGGGGCGTGCCGCAGCGCGGCCAGCGCGACCGCTTGGGTGACCGCGGAGAGGTGGTACGGCAGCCGCACCACCCGGACGGCGTCGACCACCTCCGGGTGCGCTGCAAGGTAGCCGAGCCGGGCACCGGCAAGGGCGAACGCCTTGCTCATGGTGCGGGTGACGACCAGATTGCGGTGCTCGGGGAGGACCTCCAACGCGCTCGGCACGCCTTCGCGGCGGAACTCGCCGTACGCCTCGTCGATCACCACGATGCCGTTGCCGGCCGCTTCGCAGAGCATCGCGACAGCCTCGGGCGGCAACGCCGTCCCGGTCGGGTTGTTCGGGCTGGGCAGCAGCACCACAGCGGGCTGGGTCTCCAGCACCTTGGCGCGCGCCGCCTCCAGGTCGAGGCTGAAGTCGCTCTCCCGTCGTCCGGCGACCCACTCGGTGAGCGAGTCGCGGGCGTACTCGGGGTACATCGAGTAGGTGGGCGCGAAGGAGAGCGCCACCCGTCCGGGGCCACCGAACGCCTGCAACAGCTGCAACATCACTTCGTTGGAGCCGTTGGCCGCCCACAGGTTGGCCTCGGTGAGCCCCTTGCCGCCGTCGGCGTTGAGGTAGTCGGCCAGGCCGGCGCGCAGCGCAAACGCTTCGCGGTCGGGGTACCGGTTCAGGGTGAGTGCAGCCTCGCGAACCGAGTCGGCGATGTCGGCTGCCGCCTCGGCCGACGGCCCGTACGGGTTCTCGTTGGTGTTCAGCTGCACCGGGACGTCGATCTGTGGGGCGCCGTACGGCACCTCCCCCACCAGCGCGTCACGTAGCGGGGGCCAGGGCAGCGCGGTCACCGGTCGTCACCGGCGAATCGCACCGTGACACCGGCACCGTGGGTGGGCAGGTCCTCGGCGTTGGCCAGGATCTCGACATGGGCGGCGACCTCCGCGAGGGCCTCGCGGGTGTAGTCGACGACGTGCATCTCCTTGAGGAAGGCGGAGACCGCTAGGCCCGAGGAGTGGCAGGCACAGCCGCTGGTCGGCAACACGTGGTTGGAACCGGCGCAGTAGTCGCCGACCGCGACCGGCGAGAAGGCGCCGACGAAGACGGCACCGGCGTTGCGGACCCGGCCGGCCATCTCGGCGGCGTTGCGGGTGTGGATCTCCAGGTGCTCGCTGGCGTAGGCGTTCGCGACGTCGAGTCCCTGCTCGACGTCGTCCACGAGGACGACGGCGGACTGCTGGCCGGCGAGGGCGTCGGCGATCCGAGCACCGTGCGGGGCGGCGGCGACCTGCTTGGCCAGCTCGACGTCGACGGCGTCGGCGAGCTCCGGCGAGTCGGTGATCAACAGTGAGGCCGAGGTGCCGCCGTGCTCGGCCTCGGTCATCAGGTCGGCGGCGACGAAGGCCGGGACAGCCGTCTCGTCGGCCAGGATGGCGATCTCGCTGGGGCCGGCCTCGGAGTCGATCCCGACCTCGCCGCGGAGCAGCCGCTTGGCGGCGGTGACGTAGAGGTTGCCGGGACCGATCACCATGTTCACCGGCTTGCACGGGCCGGCTCCGAGCGCCAGCATCGCGACGGCCTGGGCGCCACCGGCGACGTAGACCTCCTCGACGCCGAGCAGCGCACAGGCGGCAAGGGTGGTCAGGTCGGGCATCCCGGTCTCACGCTGCGGCGGCGTCGCCAGAGCGATCGACGGGACGCCCGCCACCTGAGCCGGGACCACGTTCATCACGACGGTGGAGACCAGCGGCGCCACGCCGCCCGGTACGTACAGGCCGACGCGGTCGACGGGGACCTTGCGGTGGGTGATCACCGCACCGGGGGCCACCTCGATCACCTTGTCCGGCGTCAGATCGGCCTCGCAGGTGGTCCGCAGCCGCCGGATCGACTCCTCCAGCGCAGCCCGCACCTCGGGGGCGAGGTCCGAGAGGGCCTTATCCAGCACGGTGGCCGGGACCGCGATCTCGTCCAGCTTCACACCGTCGAACCGCTCGGTCAGCTCGATCACTGCCTCGACGCCGCGCTCGCGGACCGCCTCGATGATCGGACGCACCGCATGAGTTGCCGCCTCGACATCGAACTCGGCGCGCGGCAGCGCAGCGCGGTAGTCGACGGCAGCGTCGCTGCCCCTAAGGTCGATTCGGCGGATCATGGGGCAAGTCTAGGTGGCCGGAGCCCTGAGTCTCGACGCGGTTTCGACCTGCGGCCACCCGCCGCTGGGCCGCCCCGCGGAAACCGCGGCCGTTGGCCCGGAACTCCTGGCTCCTGCCACTAGGCTGGCACCGTGTTGCGTTCGGTTCCGCTCTTCCCGCTGAACACCGTCGTCTTTCCAGGCGTCACGGTGCCGTTGAGCGTGTTCGAGGACCGGTACCGGGCGATGATCCACCAGCTGCTGCGGATCCCGGACCCGGAACAACGGGTCTTCTGTACGGTCGCGATCCGCGAGGGGTACGAGGTCGGCGAACGGGCCGGCCACTCGATCCATCGGATCGGGTGTCTCCTCGAGCTCACCGACGCCGAGGAGCGGCCCGACGGCAGCTTCAGCATCCTGGCGGTGGCGAGGGACCGGATCAAGCTGATCGAGACCCATCCGGCGGACCCGTTCATCACCGCCGACCTGGTCACCCTCCCCGACGTGGAGAGTCCGAGCGCTCCGGTCCGGGCTCCCCGGGTCCGCAAGATCTTCGTCAAGTACCGCGACGCACTGACCAAGGTCCGTGGCTACAACGCGTACCCGGGCGACATCCCCGATGACCCGACGATCCTGGCGTGGGTGCTCGCCGCGACCTGCCAACTGCCGCTGGACGAGCAGCAGCGTCTGCTGGAGGCCGAGACCACCGACAACCGGTTGGATCTGCTGGAGATGTTGATGAACCTGGAGCGGGAGGCGATGGCAGCGATCCCGTCGCTGCCGGCGATCAACCTCGCCCGCAACCGGTGGTCCCCGAACTGATGGCGAAGAAGAAGGGCGCTGGCGGTACCCCGGCCACGGTGGCGTTGGCCGCTGCGTCGGTCTCATTCACCGCCCATCCCTACGACCACGATCCGCGGGCGGCCAGCTTCGGCTTGGAGGCCGCCGAGGCGCTGGGGGTGGCCCCGGAACGGGTCTTCAAGACGCTGCTCGCGGACGCCGACGGCGAACTGGTCGTCGCCGTGGTGCCGGTCAGCGGCCAACTCGACCTCAAGGCGTTGGCCCGCGCGGTCGGTGCCAGCAAGGCACAGATGGCTGACCCGGTGGCTGCCCAGCGCGCCACCGGTTACGTGGTCGGTGGCATTTCACCGCTGGGGCAGCGGCGCGCACACCGCACCGTCGTCGACGAGACGGCGGCGAGCATGGAGACCGTCTTCGTCTCGGGCGGACGCCGAGGCCTCGACCTCGAACTGGCGCCGGAGGACCTGATCCGGCTCACCGACGCCGCTGTCGCGGCGATCGGTCGCTAGCTCCAGGGCTGGTTCGGCGCGGCCGCTTCTGGCTGGGCGACCGGGAGCGCAGCCCGCTTGGCCTTACGCCCACCGCTGAGCAGCAGGACGGCGAGTGCGGCCAGGGTCGCTCCCCCGGGCATCGCGGTGAAGACCACGAGGCGGTCCGCGGTGAGCTCCGCCTTGACGGTGGGGAATCCGTTGGGATGCTCGACGTTGGGGTCGATGCTGGCCGGCGCATCCGGACCGAGCAGGTGGCCCAGCCAGGCCATCAACAGACCGCCGAGCAGCGCGGCCACCACGACGGTGATCAAGGTGACCACTTCGTCACGGTCGACGAACCACATCGCCAGACCGCCGAGCACGGCACCTACCGCCGCGGCGATGAAGAAGTAGAGCCCGGTGGCCCGAAAGATCACGTCGCGTTCGAAGAGCGGCCGGCCACCGTTGCGGAGGTAGACGTCGGTGGTCGGCGCCGGGGACCACCAGAAGTACCAGAGCAGGCCGGCGATCAGACCGGCCAGCAGGAACGCCGCGGCAACGAGGCCCAGCTCGCCGAGCTTCCGGCCCCGGCTAGCCAAGGCAGCCCGGCCCGAGGAGTTGCTTGAGGTCGGCGAAGAGCGAGGAGGACGGCGTCACCCGGAGGCGATCGTCGAGGCGTAGCACGGTGGTGCTGGCGCGAGCCTTCAGGTGCAACTGGACCTCCGACATTCCCGGGTGCGCTGAGAGCACGTCCCGGAGACCTTCGACGACCGGCGGCGTGCACCGGGTAGAGGGTAGCCGGATCACCACAGGGCCCGAGGGACCATCGTTGAGGTCGGGCAGCGAGACCTCCTGACCGCGGATCTCGGGCTGCTCCTTGTCGCGGGACAGGTTGCCCTTGACCCGGATGATGGAGTCCTCGGCGAGGTGCGGACCGGCGAGCTGGTAGGCGCTCGGGAAGAAGAGCACCTCGATCGCACCGTCGAGGTCCTCCAGGGTGATCGTCGCCCAGGCGTCGCCACGCTTGGTGATCCGGCGCTGGACACCGGTGACCAAGCCGCTGACGGTGATCATCGAGTTGTGCGGGCGCTCCTCGTCGACCAGGAGCTGACCGATCGTGGTGTCGGTGCCGTTGGACAGCACGTGCTCCAGCCCCAGCAGCGGGTGGTCCGAGACGTACAGACCCAACATCTCCCGCTCGTAGGTGAGCCGGGTCATCTTGTCCCACTCGTCGATCTCCGGGATATCGATGCTGGTCGCGGCCGACCCCATGTCGGCGGCACCGAGCATCTCGATCAACGAGTCCTGGCCACCCTCGTCGTCCTTCTTGGCCTGGACGTAGCGGTCGACGGCCTCTTCATGGATCAACTGGATCGCGCGACGGTGGTGACCCATCTCGTCGAAACCGCCGGCCTTGGCGAGCGAGTCCATGACGCGCTTGTTCATCGCAGCGAGCGGGATCTTGTCGAGGAAGTCGTTGAAATCCTTGAACCGCCCCTTGCCCTCGCGGGCCGCCACGATGCCGTCGACGACGTTCGAGCCGACGTTGCGGATCGCGGTCAGACCGAATCGGATGTCGGTACCGACGGCCGCGAAGTTGTGGGCGGAGGAGTTGACGTCGGGCGGGAGCACCTGGATCTTCATCCGGCGACACTCGTTGAGGTAGATGGCCATCTTGTCCTTGTCGTCCTTCACCGACGTCAAGAGGGCGGCCATGTACTCGGTCGGGTAGTTCGCCTTCAGATAGGCGGTCCAGTAGGTGATCACGCCGTAGGCGGCGGAGTGCGACTTGTTGAAGGCGTAGTCGGAGAACGGGAGCAGGATCTCCCACAGGGTGCTGATCGCGGCCTGCGGATAACCGCGCTCCAGCATGCCGGCCTGGAACCCGGCGTACTGCTTGTCGAGTTCCTCCTTCTTCTTCTTACCCATCGCGCGGCGGAGGTTGTCTGCGGCACCCAGGGTGAAGCCGGCCAGCACCTGGGCGATCGCCATCACCTGCTCCTGGTAGACGATCAGACCGTAGGTCTCGCCCAGGACGGGTTCCAGCGCCTCTTCCAGCGCCGGGTGGATCGGCTCGATCGGCTCGCGGCCGTTCTTACGGCGGGCGTACTTGTTGTGCGAGTCGGCACCCATCGGGCCCGGCCGGTAGAGCGCGGAGACAGCGGTGATGTCGGCGAACTTGTCGGGCTGCATCGAACGGAGCAGCGCACGCATGCCCTGACCATCGAGTTGGAAGACGCCCAGCGTGTCGCCGCGGCCCATCAGCTCGTAGGTCGGGACGTCGTCGAACGGCAGCTCCTCGAGGACGACCTTCTCGTTGCGGTTGGCCATGATGTTGGCCAGCGCGTCTTCCAGGATGCGGAGGTTGGACAGACCCAGGAAGTCCATCTTGACCAGGCCCAGCGACTCACACATCGGGTAGTCGAACTGGGTGATCACCGCGCCGTCCTGTGGGCGCGCCATGATCGGGACGATGTCGATCAGCGGCTCGCTGGACATGATCACGCCGGCCGCGTGCACACCCCAGTTACGGATCTGGCCTTCCAGGCCGACCGCGGTCTGGTAGATCTTGCGGACCTCATGGTCCTGCTCGTAGAGGGCTCGGAACTCACCGCCCTCGCCGTAGCGCTTGTGGCCCTCGTTGAAGAGCTCCTTGAGCGGAACGCCCTTACCCATCACGTCCGGCGGCAGCGCCTTGGTGATCCGGTCACCGATCGCGAAGCCGTGGTCGAGGACGCGTGCGGCGTCCTTGATCGCAGCCTTGGCCTTGAGCCGACCGAAGGTGGCGATCTGGGCGACGCGGGCGGCACCGTACTTCTCGGTGACGTACTGGATCACCTCGCCGCGGCGGGCGTCGTCGAAGTCGATATCGAAGTCGGGCATCGAGGGACGTTCCGGGTTGAGGAACCGCTCGAAGAAGAGGCCGTGCTCCAGCGGGCACAGGTCGGTGATCAGCAATGCATAGGCGGCGATCGAACCGGCACCGGAACCACGGCCGGGGCCGACCCGGATCCCGTGGTCCTTCGACCACTGGATGAAGTCGGCAACCACGAGGTAGTAGCCGCAGTAGCCCTTCTGCGAGATGATCGCGAGCTCCATCTCGACCCGGTCCTTGACCTCCTGGGTCAACCGGTCGCCAGGGTATCTGGCCTCGATCCCGCGCCAGACCTCCTTACGGAACCAGGACTCCTCGGTCTCCCCCGCCGGGATGTCGGCGCGCGCCATGTAGCCACCGGTCGACTCGGTGAAGTCGATCTCGCAGCGTTCGGCGATGGCCAGCGTGTTGTCGCAGGCCTCGGGCATCCCGAACCGTTCGGCCCACAGCTCACGCATCTCGGCGGCGGACTTGATGTAGTAGCCGCCGCCGTCGAACTTGAGCCGATTCGGGTCGGCCAACCGCTTGCCCGAGGCGACACAGATCAACGCGTCGTGGGCGTCGGCGTCCTCGGGGTTGTTGTAGTGCGAGTCGTTGGTGGCGATCGGCGGGATGTTCATCTGCTTGCCGAGCCGGAGCAGGTCGTCACGGACCCGCTTCTCGATGTCGATGCCGTGGTCCATCAACTCGAGGAAGACGTTCTCCCGACCGAAGATCTCCTGAAGCTCGCCAGCCTCACGGATCGCCTCGTCGTACTGACCCAACCGCAACCGGGTCTGGATCGCACCGCTCGGGCAGCCGGTGGAGACGATCACGCCCTTGCTGTGTTGGGCGAGGATCTCCTTGTCCATCCGAGGCTTGTAGAACATGCCTTCCAGGCTGGAACGCGAGGAGAGCCTGAAGAGGTTGTGCATGCCTTCGGTGTTCTCCGCCCACATCGTCATGTGGGTGTAGGCGCCACCACCGGCGACGTCGTTGCCGCCCTCCTCCTTGGAGTCGCCCTTGCCCCAGCGGACGCGGCGACGCTCGCCCCGGGAGGTGCCCGGCGTGATGTAAGCCTCGATGCCGATGATCGGCTTGACGTCGTACTTCTTGGCCTTCGACCAGAAATCGTAGGCACCGTGCAGGTTGCCGTGGTCGGTCATCGCGATCGAGCGCATGCCGAGATTGCTGACTCGGCTAAACAGGCCGTCAAGGAGCGACGCACCATCCAACATCGAGTACTCCGTGTGCACGTGAAGGTGCACGAACGAGTCGTTGGCGGCCTGCGACATTGGCGCCGATCACACTCCTTGAAGGGGTCGAACAAAAGCGAAACGCCAGACTACGTCACCCCTCCGACACAACCCCTGCTCGGCACTCCGGGCGCCACTCCATCCGGAGATCAGGCTCACCCTCTTCGTTCTCGGAGCCGTCCGTGTGCTCGCGTTCGACCAGCCCATGGGCGGCGTAGAAGGCCCGAGCCGAGGTGTTGCTGGCGAAGACCCAGAGCGAGAATCCCGAGGGCACCATCGCCTTGACGACGTCCAACAACGCCCTGCCCACACCACCCCCCTGAGCGGTCGGTGACACGTAGAGGTGGTCGAGCCAGGTCGGGGTGAAGGCGACGAAACCGAGCAACTCGCCGTCGTCGGAAGCCTCGGCGACCCAGAGCGTCAGAGCCGCCAGGTCCCAGCCGACGACCCAGGCCAGGACCTCGGCGTCCGGGTGGACGACGGCGGGCATCTGGCCATGCGCCGCACGCCGCGCGGAGAGGAAGAGTCCGGCGACCCGCGGCAGATCCGCAGCGGTGGCCGGCCGCAACTGCATCAGTGCGCGTCGCGGATGATCTCGAGGGCCTCGGCGAGGTCGTCGGGGTAGCTGGACTCGTAGCTCACGTAGTCCCCGGTGTCCGGGTGCTCGAAGCCGAGGCGGACGGCGTGCAACCACTGCCGCTCCAACCCCACCCGCTTGGTGAGGCTCGGGTCCGCACCGTAGGTGAGGTCGCCGACGCAGGGGTGCTTGATCGCCGACATGTGCACCCGGATCTGGTGGGTGCGACCGGTCTCCAGGTGGACCTCGAGCAGGCTGGCGAAGCGGTGTGCCTCCAGCAGCTCGTAGTGGGTCACCGACGGCTTGCCGTCGGCCATCACCGCGAACTTCCAGTCCGACTTCGGGTGCCGTCCGATCGGGGCGTCGATCGTCCCGACCAACGGGTCCGGGTGGCCCTGCACCAACGCGTGGTAGGTCTTGTCGACCGTGCGGTGCCGGAAGGCGTTCTTGAGCCGCGAATAGGCGTGCTCGCTCTTGCAGATCACCATCACCCCGGAGGTCCCGACGTCGAGACGCTGGACGATGCCCTGACGCTCGGAGGCTCCGCTGGTCGCGATCCGGAACCCGGCGCCGGCCAGGTGGCCGACCACCGTCGGACCGGTCCATCCCATCGACGGGTGCACCGCGACGCCGACCGGCTTGTCGATCACCACGATCGAGTCGTCGTCGTGGATGATCTTGATCCCCTCGACGACCTCGGGCACCACCTCCAGCGGATCGCGCTCCGCCGGGATCGTGACGTCGAGCATCTCGCCGGGGCTGACCCGGTCCGACTTGCCGACGCTGCGGCCGTCCAGGCTGACGTGTCCGGCAGCGATCAGGTCGGCCGACCTGGTCCGCGAGAGACCGAACATCCGCGCCATCGCCGCGTCGACGCGCTCCCCGGCCAAACCATCGGGAACCAGCACCACACGCTGCTCAGTCATCGTTTTCCTCACGAGTGCCGTCGAGTCGAATGCCACGCACCGCTTGGACGATGATCACGCCGGCTGCGACGTTGATGCAGATGTCCGCGACGTTGAAGATCGGGAAGTTCGGGAAGGCGAACATGTCGATCACATGGCCGCGACCGAAGCCGGGCTCACGGGTGAGCCGATCGATCAGGTTGCCGACCACGCCCGCCAACAGGAAGCTCAGACCGACCGCCCAGAAGGTGCTCCGCACCTTGAAGGAGAGCCAGACCACGACGATCGTGGCGATCGCGGCGACCACGGCCAACAGTTCGGTGAAGCTGGTGCCCATACTGAACGCCGCACCCGGGTTGCGGACCAACTGCAGGCCGAACCAATCGCCCACCAGCTCGACGCGGCCCTCGCCGGTCAGCTTGGCGATGGCCAACTCCTTGACCCACTGGTCGAGTGCGATCAGCACCACGGCCAGGGTCCAGAAGAGGGCCAGACAACGGTTACGCCTCGACCGAGCCTGCTTGAGGTCGTCGGGAGACGGTGACTGGGGGTTCGGCTCGCTGGGGCTCAGCGACGCTCCTCGCGCTGCTTGCATGACAGGCACAGTGTCGCACGCGGGAATGCCATCAACCGCATCTTGCCGATCGGCTTGCCGCACTCCTCGCAGACGCCGTAGGTCCCGTCGTGGATCCGGGCGAGGGCGCGTTCGGTCTGCAGCAGCATCTCGCGGGCGTTGTTGACCAGAGTGAGCTCGTGGTCGCGCTCGAAGCTGGTCGCCCCCATGTCGGCCTGGTCCTGGCCGGCGCCGTCACCGGCGTCGCGAAGCAGACCGGCGAGCTCCTCCTGCTGATCGTGCAGCTCACGCCGCAGCCGATCCGCGTGCCCTTCCAGCTCCGACATCACCTCGTCGAGCTCGGCGGCAGTCCAGGCGCTCTCGTCCTCACGGACCGCGAGCGATGCGGGGGCGGCCTTCTTCGCCGCGGTCTTGGCCGGGGCCTTCTTGGCCGGCGCTGCCACCTTCTTGACGGGCGTGGTCTGGTTCACGGGTACCGCCTTCTCTACCTGGGAGGGGCTCTTTTTTGTTGCGACCTTCTTAGCAGGTACAGCCTGACGTGTCGTCGGCTCAGCGTTGGCGATCTTCTTGGCTGCGGTCTTCTTGGCCGGGGCCGCCTTCTTCGCGGGGGCCGCCTTCTTCGCGGGGGCCGCCTTCGCCACGGAGGGCGCGGCCTTCTTCGCCGGGGCCGCCTTCGCCACGGAGGGCGCGGCCTTCTTCGGGGGTGCCGCCTTGGTGGTCTTGGTGGCGGCCTTCTTCGCCGTGGCCTTCTTCGCCGTGGCCTTCTTCGCGGGGGCCTTCTTCGCGGGGGCCTTCTTCGCGACAGAGGGCGCGGCCTTCTTAGCCGGAGCCGCCTTCTTCGTCGCGACGGCCTTCTTGGCCGTTGCCTGCGTCGCGGCGGCCTTCTTGGCCGGGGTGGCCTTCTTGGCCGGGGTTTGCTTGGCCGGGGTTTGCTTGGCTGCCGCCTTCTTGGCGGGCGCCGCGCTCGTCGCGGGCGGAGCCTTCTTCGTTGTGGCCCTGCTGGCGGGGACCGTCTTCTTTGCGGGCGCCGCCTTCTTCGCGACGCCGTTGCTGGCGCCCTTCGGCGTGACCTTCGCAGCAGGGGCCGCCTTCTTGGCGGCGGCAGGTTTGCCGCGCGTCATGACTCGTTTCGCGGCGGCAGCCGCAGTCTCGGCAAGGGACTTCCTACTGGTACGCGCCATGGAACCCGGCCTCCTTAGGGCCTAGCCATGTGGCGATAGCCACATACGAGTGGCTCGGACCCTAGCGGCTCGTCGAGATCCTCACAATCCGCCACGCGCGACAAATGCAAAGGAGCGGTCGACCCTCCAGGGTCGACCGCTCCTCATGCGTTACCGAGGTGAACCGCTCAGCTCTCGTCCTCACCGAGGATCGAGCGAAGCCGCTTGGGAGCGGCAGGCGAACCCTCGCCGGCGCCAACCTCAGGGGTGGCGTTCAGCGAAGCAAGCTGCTCGGTGAAGTAGCTCTTCAGGCGCGAACGGTACTCACGCTCGAAGGACCGCAGGTTCTCGACGTCAGCGTTGAGCTTGTCGCGCTCCTTCTCCAGGTCGCCGAACATCTGCTCACGACGCTCGCTGGTCTCGGAGTCGAGCATCTGCGCGCGAGTGCGGGCGTCAGCTTCGAGGCGGTCGGCCTTGATCTTCGACTCGGCCTCAAGGCGCTCGGCCTTGGTCCGGGCCTCACCGACGATCTTGTCGGCGTCGTTCTTCGCCTCGTCGACGAGCTCGTCGGCGTTGCGGGTCGCGATCTCGAGCAGACGGGCCGCGGCGTTGGACGCCTGGGCAACCGTCTCGACCCGGATCGTCTCGACCGGAGCAGCGGCCGGAGCGGCAGCAACCGGGGCCGGGGTCGGAGCCGGGGTGGGCTCGCGGACCGGCTCGGGAACAACGGGAGCAGCAACAACCGGCGCAGCAGCCTGGACCGGGGCACCAGACTGAGCTGCGGCCAGCTTGGACCGCAGGTCTTCGTTCTCCTTGGTGAGACGAGCCAGCTCTGCCTCCACCTCGTCGAGGAACTGGTCCACCTCACCCATGTCGTAGCCCTCGCGGAGCCGGACGGGAGTAAAGCGCTTGTTGCTCACGTCCTCAGGTGTCAGCGGCATGACCTCACCCAATTCGTCTGTAGTCGATGGTCAGATACTTGGTCGAACAATAGCGCCTGATGGTCTACACCAGGCATTGGCCCAAAGCCCGGATCTCTCCGAAAGGCTGTCAGGACAACAGAATCATGCTGTTGAGACTCAACAGCAAGTAGGCCCCCACCATGACGATCAGGAAGCTCAGGTCGAGCGCGAAATTCCCCAATCGTAGGGGCGGAATGACGCGTCGCAGGGCCTTGATCGGCGGGTCGGTGGTCGAGTAGACCACCTCGAGTAGCACGAGCAGCGGCCCGGACGGCGTCCAGGTGCGGGCGAAGACCTGCACCCAGTCGAAGACGAACCGCACCCACAGCAGTGCGATGAAGACCCACAGGACGATGTGGATCAGCCAGCCAACAGTCTCCACCCGTGGATCAGCTCTGGTTGAAGAAGCCGCCCTCGGCGATCCGCTGCTTATCTTCAGCGGTCACCGAGACGTTCTGGGGCGAGAGCAGGAAGACCTTGGCGGTGACCCGCTCGATCGATCCGCGGGTGGCGAAGATCAGGCCGGCAGCGAAGTCGACGAGACGCTTGGCGTCGGCGTCCTCCATCTCGCTGAGGTTCATGATCACCGGGACGCCGTCGCGGTAGTTCTCCCCCACCGTGCGCGCCTCGTTGTAGGTGCGCGGGTGCAGGGTGATGATCCGCGAGAGTTCTGCCACGGCCGGAGCCACCTCCACAGGCTGCGGCCGACGCCGCTCCGAAATACTGGCGACGGGTGCAGGGCGACGCTCCTCGTGGACCTCACGGGCAGGCTCGTCTGCGTACTCGTCGTGGTCCTCGTCCAGGTAACGGTCGCTCTCCTCGACCAGGCCGAGGTACTCACCGATCTTGCGCATCGCGCCGCTCATGAGTCTTTCCTCCGGGGTAGCGCGCCACCCTGTGGCGCTCGTGATGTGTTGGACACTACTGGGTTCATGGCCGCTCTCCGAGCACCGCACGGCCAATCCGTACGTGTGTCGCGCCACGCGAGACGGCGGCTTCCAGGTCGTTGCTCATCCCCGCGGAGAGCACCGTCGCCTCGGGATGCTGCGCCCGGAGCAGTTCGGCGAGCCGAGCCAGCTCGTCGAAGGCCGCCTCCGGTTCGGCGCCCAGCGGCGCCACCGCCATCAGGCCGCGGAGCACGAGCCCCTCCGCGGTCGCGACGGAGTCCGCGAGCGCCATCAGTTCGTCAGGGTGGACGCCGGAGCGTCCGTCCCGTTGCTCCGGCGGGTCGAGCGAGACCTGGACCAGGCAGTCGAGGTCCCGTCCTCGTTCGACGGCGCCACGCGAGAGGCCACCGACCAGACGGGAGCGGTCGACCGACTCCACGACGTCGGCGTAGCCGGCGACCGCGGCGGCCTTGTTGGACTGCAGACCACCGATGTAATGCCAGCGCAGCGCGAGGTCCGCACAGTCGGCAGCCTTGGCCATCGCCTCCTGGTGCCGGTTCTCGCCCACGTCGGTGACACCGAGGTCAGCGAGATGGCGGACATCGGCAGCCGGGAAGAACTTGGTGACCACGGTGATGGTGATCTCGTCTGGGTCGCGGCCGGCGGCTCGCGCCGCCTCAGCGACCCGCGCTTGGGTCGCGGCCAGGCCGGCCGCCAACTCGGCGCGCCTACTCATCGTGTGGTCCGTTCCTTCGTGCGAGGGTGATCAACCCGACGTGACGTCCGGCATCGGCCGCATCACGTCGATAGGAGTAGAGGTCGGCCGACTCGCGAGTGCAGCGGGAGACATCACTGACCGCGGCCCCCGCCTTCTGCAACTGCGCGGCGACGGCGGCCCCCAGGTCGAGGGAGGGCGTATCCCAACTGGTGCGAGCCTCGGCCGCAGGCACCGCAGCGACGACCTCGTCCTGCATCTGCTGCGGCACCTCGTAACAGGAGCCACAGACGTGGGGCCCCACCCAGGCCTGGATCGCGGTCGCGCCGAGCTCGCGCATCGCGGCGACGGTCGCCGACGCGACGTCGCTCAGCACCCCGTTCCGGCCCGCATGCGCGGCCCCGATGACACCGGCCTCGGCGTCGGCGAGCAGGATCGGGACGCAGTCGGCGGCACGGACGGCGAGCACGACGCCCGGCATCGCGGTGACGATGCCGTCGCATTCGGGCCGCGGCGCTGGACCGGCACCGACCACGGCCACCGTGTTGCCGTGCACCTGGCGCATGTCGGCGAGCCAGGAGCCGGGCGCGAAGTCATCGAGCAGACGACTCCAGTTGGCCTCGACCGCCGCCGGATCGTCGTCGCCGTCGAGAGCAAGGTTGAGCGACGCCCAGGGTGCGCCACTGACCCCGCCGAGCCGGTCGGTGAAACCGAGCTCTACGGGGTCGTTGTGGTCGCGGTAGGCGTACACCTGCGGCTTACTTCAGGAAGTCCGGGACGTCGAGATCGTCGTCGTCGAACTGCACCTGACGCGGCGCCTGGCGCGGGGCCGCGGGCGCCGGGTTGGCTGGAGCCGCGGGGCGCTGTGCCTGCTGGGGCTGGGCCGGAGCGGCGGGTGCCGCCGGGGTCTGCTCGGCGCGCTGGGTGGCGACCGCCTGCGCGGCAGCTCGGGTCTCGGCCTGGCTCTGCTGCGGCTGGGTCTGACGACGCAGGACAGTGCCCTCGTCGCGACGCTTGGGCATCCCGCCATCGAAGCCTGCCGCGATCACGGTGACCCGGACCTCGTCGCCGAGGGCGTCGTCGATGGTGGCACCGAAGATGATGTTGGCATCCGGGTGCACCGACTCGGCGACCAATGCGGCAGCCTCGTTGATCTCGAAGAGGCCGAGGTCCGAACCGCCGGCGATGGAGAGCAGCACGCCGTGCGCGCCGTCGATGCTCGCCTCGAGAAGCGGACTGGAGACGGCCATCTCGGCAGCAGCGACCGACCGGTCCTCACCACGGGCCGAGCCGATGCCCATCAGCGCCGAACCGGCGTTGGACATGACCGACTTGACGTCGGCGAAGTCGAGGTTGATCAGGCCCGGGGTGGTGATCAGGTCGGTGATCCCCGAGACACCCTGAAGCAGCACCTGGTCGGCCTGCTTGAAGGCGTCCAGCATCGAGACGCTGCGGTCGCTGATCGAGAGCAGCCGGTCGTTGGGGATGACGATGAGGGTGTCGACCTCTTCGCGCAGCTGCGCGATGCCCTCTTCTGCGGAGTTCGCCCGCCGGCGTCCCTCGAAGGCGAACGGGCGGGTGACCACACCGATCGTCAGCGCACCCAGCGAACGGGCGATCCGGGCGACCACGGGCGCGCCGCCGGTACCGGTGCCACCGCCTTCGCCAGCGGTCACGAACACCATGTCGGCGCCCTTGAGGACCTCTTCGATCTCGTCGCCGTGGTCCTCGGCAGCCTTGGCACCCACGTCGGGGTTGGCGCCGGCGCCGAGTCCTCGGGTGAGCTCACGGCCGATGTCGAGCTTGACGTCGGCGTCGCTCATGAGCAGGGCCTGAGCATCGGTGTTGATCGCGATGAACTCGACACCCTTGAGTCCGACCTCGATCATCCGGTTGACGGCGTTGACGCCACCCCCACCGATACCCACGACCTTGATGATGGCCAGGTAGTTCTGTGCTGCTGCCACGGCGGTGCGTGCCTCTCCTGATCGGTGTCACCCGGCCCCCAGGAGCGGGAGTCGAGTCTTGTTCATCTGCTGGCGCTGGTCCGGAGTTACTGGATCAGCCTTGTGTTCTTGGTGCGGTGCCACCCGGTAGGGCGCCCTCCGCGGCGGGGAAGACCGATCAGTCGAACCGTGAACCCTAACCCTGAACTAAAGGGTTATAGTTATGTCAACCTCTCGATGCTGAAGACATTAGGCATGACGCGCAGCGAAACCCCTTACGACACGCCGACATCCCGATAGTCCCTGACAAAAAGCCCCTCAATGTGCTTGTTTCAGGGGCTTTTCGTTCGGCAGCGGCGCAGGAACGACGCGAAGCCGCGAGTTGCGGACGACGTCCAAGGTCGACTCTCGCGTGCTATTTGTGCGCCCTCGGCACGTGCGCCTGACGGTTCGGCACGTGCGCCTGACGGTTCGGCGCGTATGCGTGACGGTTCGGCGCGTATGCGTGACGGTTCGGGCTACTTGACGGTGGGGTTGCCGGGGACGCTGACGTCGAGGGTGGTGCCCTCCTCGCCGAGCAGGACCTCGAGGACCTTGCCCTTGGTGGCGGACTCCTCGGCACTCCCCCAGACGACGCTGCGGCCGTCGCGTAGGACCAGGTCGATCTGGTCGACGGTGCGGAGCTCCACATACTCGACGCGGCGAGCCACCTTGGCCGGCAGCGCGCCGACCACCGAGGCACCCTCGGCCCGGACCTCCGCCGACAGCTCACCAGTCGCCCGGATCACCGGGACACCCTTGGGCAGGCGGGCGAACGAGCGGAACATGGTCCCGGTCTCGTCCATCCCCCGATAGCGCTGTCCGACCTGGATCACCGCGACGACGTCCCGCTCGCGGACCTGGACCAACAACGCGTTGGGCCACTTCCGGGATACGTCGACGCTCTTGACCGCCGGCAACTCCTCGATCCGAGAGGCCACCGCAGCGATGTCGACGCGAGCCAGCGGCTCGCCGTCGTCGATCTGGACCAAGCTCCGCACCTCGGCGTCGGTGACGAAGTCATTGCCCTGGACGTCCACCCGCTTCACCCCCAGCACGCTGGAGTAGGCGACCAACCAGACCCCGACCGCGACCACCATCAGGAGCGCAACGAGCGCAGCCAACAACCGCCCGAGCCGCCACCGACGCGCCCACTGACGGCGGGTGAACCGACGCCGCGTCGCCTCCGAGTCATCGACGCTACTGCGGCGCCGCCATTCAGGCATCGTCGCTGTCCAGCAGTTCCAGGACGCGCGGGCCGACGGTGGTGATGTCCCCCGCGCCGAGGGTGACCACCAGGTCACCGGCACGGGCCCGGGCTGCAAGTTCGCGGGCAGCGGTCTCCAGGTCAGGGGCGAATCCGACACACTCCGGTGCGAGCGGGACCGCCTCCGCGATGGCACGGCCGCTCACCTGGGGATCAGCCGCCTCGCGGGCCAGGTAGATCTCACAGACCACCACCTCGTCGGCAGCCCCCAACTCTTGGGCCATCTGCGCACCGAAGATCCGGGTCCGCGAGACCAGGTGCGGCTGGAACGCCACGATCAGTCGTCCTGAGCCGGCCACCTCGCGAGCCGCCTGCAGGTCGCCGCGGATCTCGCTCGGGTGGTGCGCGTAGCTGTCGTAGACCCGGACGCCGGCAGCTGTGCCCTTCGCCTCCATCCGGCGACGGGTGCCACTGAACTGGCCGAGCCCGGCGATCAGCGGCTCCAGTTCGAGCCCGAGTTCGGCACCGGTCGCCAGCACGGCAAGGGCGTTCAGCACATAGTGGCGCCCCGGGATCTGCAGCTCGACCTCGCCGAGATCGCGGCCCTCGCGCCGAAGGGTGAACCGGGTCCGGGTGCCGTCGTGGCGCACGTCGCGGGCGGCCAGGTCGAGACCGTCTTCGGCGTCGTCGTCCGTGGCGATCCCGTAGCGAAGCACCCGGCGCCCAGCGTCGCGAGCCGCGGCGGCCAGCACCGCACTGCCCGGGTCGTCCGCACAGGCGACAAGGAACCCTGCCGGGTCGAGGGTGGCGACGAAGTCGGTGAACGCCTGTTGGTACGCCTCTTCGGTGCCCCACTGGTCGAGGTGGTCGGCGTCGACGTTGGTCACCACGGCGGCGAACGGCTGGTAGTGCAGGAAGGCGCCGTCGCTCTCGTCGGCCTCGGCGACGAAGAGGTCGCCCGCGCCGACGGCAGCATTGACACCGGTACTGGTGAGCTCCCCGCCGATGGCGTAGGTCGGGTCGACCCCGGCCGCCTGCAGCGCGACGGTGAGCAGTGAGGTGGTGGTGGTCTTGCCATGGGTACCGGCGACCGCGATGGTGCGCCGTCCGGCCATCACCGAGGCGAGCGCAGCCGAGCGCGGCAGCAGCCGCAGCCCTTGGCGTTCGGCCTCCTGCACCTCCGGGTTGGTCTCCGCGATCGCGGTGGAGACCACCACCGTGTCGACGTCGTGGACCTGCGCGGCCGCGTGGCCGACATGGACCCGGGCACCCAACGCGGCAAGCGCGTCCAGGGTCTTCGAACCGGCCCCGTCGCTCCCGGAGACGGCGATGCCACGGGCGAGCATGATCCGGGCGATCGCCGAGAGGCCGGCGCCACCGATGCCGATGAAGTGGACGCGGCCGAGCTGGTCGGCCGGGAGCATCACCTCGGGGACCGGAACCTTCACCGTGCCGCCTCCAGAACGATCTTCGCCAGCTTCTCGTCGGCGTCCCGGCCGATCAGGGCGGCAGCTGCCGCCCCCATCGAGGCGAGCCGCGCCGGGTCACCCAGCAGCGCCGGAACGGTGTCGGCGATCCAGTCCGCGGAGAGTTCGGCGTCGTCGATCAGCAGGGCACCCCCTGCCTCGACCACCGGACGCGCGTTCTGGGCCTGCTCGCCGTTACCGATCGGCAGCGGTACGAAGATCGCCGGCAGCCCGGTCGCGGCAGCCTCGGTGACGCTGGAGGCACCGGAGCGGCAGAGCACCAGGTCGGCAGCGGCGTAGGCGAGGTCCATCCGGTCCACGAAGTTCAACACCCGGTACGGCACGCCGGAGTCACGCACCTCGGCCTCCCCCTTCGGGCCGACCACATGCAACACCTGGATACCGGCCGAGGCGAGCACCGGCGCGGCGGCGGCGACGGACTGGTTGAGCCGGCGAGCCCCTTGCGAACCGCCGGTGATCAGCAGAGTGGGGCGTTCGGCGTCCAGCTCGAAGAACTCCCGCGCCTCGGCGCGGAGCGCGACCCGGTCGAGTTGGCTGATCATCCGCCGGATCGGCAACCCGACGAACTCGCCGCCCTTGAGCGGGGTGTCGGGGAAACTGACCGCGACCCGGTCCGCGAACCGCGATCCGACCCGGTTGGCGAGGCCCGGCAGAGCGTTCTGCTCATGGATCACCAACGGCAGCTTGCGACGTCGCGCGGCCAGGTAGGCGGGCATCGAGACGTAACCGCCGTAGCCGACGACCACGTCGGGGTCGACCCGATCGAAGACGTCCATCGTCTGCTTGACCGCGGCCCGCAATCGGGCGGGCACCCGGAAGAAGTCGGCGTTGGGCTTGCGCGGCAGCGGCACCGGCGGGATCAGCTCCAGCGGGTACCCGGCCTCGGGGACCACGCGCGTCTCCAACCCGCGGGGTGTCCCCAGGCAGGTGATCTCAGCGGACGGCTCGAGGCGACGGATCGCATCGGCCGTCGCGAGCAAGGGAGAGGTGTGGCCGGCGGTACCCCCACCGGCGAGCAGAACGCGCAATCTGGAGCCTCGTGTCGGATCAGGTTGTTGGGACGGAAGAGAGAGCTGGGGCGCCGGTTCGTCTCAGCGCGCGGAGAGCCCGGCAGCGCCTCCGCGACGGCGGGCCGCCAGTGCCCGGGCCGCCTCCGGTTCCCGTCGGGCGAAGCCGATCAGGATGCCGAGGGCGATCAGGGAGGGCAGCAGCGCCGAGCCGCCGTAGGAGACCAACGGTAGCGGGATGCCGATCACCGGCAGGACCGCGAGCACCATGCCGACGTTGATCATCATCTGGCCGATCAACCACACGGTGATGCCGAAGGAGGCGTAGCGGACGAAGGGGTCGCTGGTGTGGGTTGCGATCCGGATCGCGGCATAGGCGATGGTCAGGAAGAGGGCAAGGACCAACAAGGTGCCGACCAGGCCGAGCTCTTCGCCGAGCACCGCGAAGATGAAGTCGGTGTGGGCCTCGGGGAGGTCACCCCACTTCTGCTGAGAGGCGCCGATCCCCTGGCCGAAGACCCCGCCGCTGGAGAGCGCGTAGAGGCCGTGGGCCGGCTGCCAGCCCGCGTCGTGGTACTCCTTGAACGGGTCTACGAAGTTGAAGAGTCGTTGACGGCGCTCGCTGTTGGTCGCCGCCAGATAGAAGACACCGACGCCCACCACCGTCAACGCGAAGGCGAAGAGCCGCATCGGGACGCCGACCGCCCACAGCAGCGCCAGCAGGATCGCGAAGACCACCAGTGCGGTACCGAGGTCGTTCTGCCAGACCACCAGCAGCGCCACCGCCAGCACGCCCGGCACCACCGGGACGGCGACCTCACGCCAGTCGTTGAGACGCCGCTCCTTGATCGCGAAAACATGCGCGGCCCACAGGACCACGGCCAGCTTGGCGACCTCGGACGGCTGGATCTGGATCGGTCCGAGCGCCAGCCAGTTGGTGTTGCCGTTGACCGAGACGCCGAGCGGTGTCTTGGTCAACGCGAGCAGCAGCAACGCGATGCCGAGCGCCGGCCAGGTGAGCCCCCGGAGCAGTCGCTGCGGCATCCGGGAGGCGATGAACGCCAGCGGGAGGCCGATGCCGACCCACATCAACTGACGCTTCACCACCGCGTAGGAGTCGCCATAGGTGCTGTAGGCGTGCACGCTGGACGCCGAGAGCACCATGATCATGCCGATGGTGAGCAGCAGGGCCGAGGCACCCAGCAGCATGTAGTAGGCGGCCAGCGGGTGTTCGATCGCGGACCGCAGGGACTGCAACCAGGCTGGCATCCGGAAACGCGATGCCGAGGCCGGTCGCTGCGACGTCGTACTCGCCACGCCCCGCCCTCTCTGGTCAGCCACCGAGTCGGCGCACCGCTTCGGCAAACTTGTCGCCCCGCTCGCCGTAGTTGGCGAACTGGTCCATGGAGGCGCAGCCCGGCGCCAGCAGAACCGTGTCCCCGGCCTGGGCCAGTTCCGCGGCAGCTGCGACGGCGCGCTCCATGATGCTGTCTGCTCCAGTCTCGCCGTCGCCGAGGACGATGACGGGCACATCGGGAGCGTGTCGCGAAAGGGCCTCGGCGATCAGCTCACGGTCGGCACCGATCAGGACGGCGGCGCGCAGCCGCCCACCCATCGCGGCGACCAACTCGTCGAAGCGAGCCCCCTTGGCCAGGCCGCCGGCGATCCAGACCACCGACTCGTAGGCGGCCAGCGAGGAGCGGGCCGCGTGCGGGTTGGTCGCCTTGGAGTCGTCGACATAGGTGACGCCGTTGTGCTGCGCGACCGTGGCGATCCGGTGCCCGTCGGGCCGGAACGCGATCAGGCCGTCGCGGATCGCGGTCCGCGAGACGCCGTGCGAGCGGGCCAGCGCAGCGGCGGCCAGGGCGTTGGCGACGAAGTGCGGGGCGGGCGAGGCGAGGTCCGAGATGGTGCACAGCTCGGCGGCGCTGGTCGCCCGTTCCTCGATGAAGGCACGGTCGACCAGGATGTCCTCGACCAGGCCGAGCATCCCGACGCCGGGCATGCCGAGGGTGAATCCGATCGCCCGAGCGCCCTCCTGGACGTCGGCGTCGATCACCATCTGCTCGGTCTGCGGGTCGTTCACGTTGTAGATGCAGGCCCGCTCGACCTGGTGGTAGATCTTGGCCTTGTCCCGGGCGTAGGCGGCCATCGCGTCGCTGCCGGTGTACCAGTCGAGGTGGTCCTCGGCGAGGTTCAGCACCGCCGCGGACTCGGCCTGCATCGACGAGCTCCAGTGCAGTTGGAAGCTGGAGAGTTCGACGGCGAGCACGTCGTACGGCGTCGGGTCCATCACCGCTTCCACGATCGGCACGCCGACATTGCCGACCGCCAGGGTCCGCTTGCCGGCGGCGGCCAGGATCGAGTTCAGCATCTGCACGGTCGTGGTCTTGCCGTTGGTGCCGGTGATCGCCAACCAGGGTGCCGCCGTCTCCGGGTCGCGCAGCCTCCAGGCCAGTTCGACCTCGCCCCAGATCGGGATGCCACGGGCCGCCGCCTGGGCGAGCAGGGGCGCGTCGGGGCGCCAACCCGGTGAGGTGACGACGAGGTCGACGTCGTCGGGCAGTACCGCCGTGCTCCCCTCCCCCAGCCGGAAGGTGGCGCCCAGGGTCTCCAGCAGTTCGGCGCGCTCGACGTCGACGTCGACGCGTTCGTCGAGTGCGGTCACCTGAGCTCCGAGGAAGAGCAGGTTGTCGGCAGCCGCGGCACCCGACACCCCGAAGCCCGCGACGACGGCGCGGACGCCGTCCCACGAACTATGACGACCGAGGTTCTGCAGGTCCATCAGGTGCCAGCCACCCATTCTGCGTAGAAGATGCCCATGCCTGCGCCGACGAAGAGGCCGGTGATGATCCAGAACCGGATCACCACGGTGACCTGTTCCCAACCGAGCATCTCGAAGTGGTGGTGGATCGGGGCCATCCGGAAGACCCGGTGCCCCTTCTCCACTCGGAAGACTTTGCGGATCGCACCGCTATGCGTCGAGGCTTTGAAGAAGCCGACCTGGATCATCACCGACAGGGTGACGATCACGAAGAGGCCGCCGAGGACGGCGAGCAGCAGCTCGGTCCGGCTCAGGATCGCGAAGCCGGCCATCGCGCCGCCGAGCGAGAGCGAACCGGTGTCGCCCATGAAGATCTGAGCCGGGGAGGCGTTCCACCACAGGAAGCCGAAACAAGCACCGGTCAACGCCGCCGCCACCACCGCGAGGTCGAGCGGGTCACGGACCTCGTAGCACTGTCCGTAGGAGATGTTCTGCTGGCCGCACCACTGGTTCGCCTGCCAGATGTTCACCAACGTGTAGGCACCGAAGACCATCATCGAGGCTCCGGCAGCCAGGCCGTCGAGCCCATCGGTGAGGTTGACCGCGTTGCTGAATCCGGTGACGAAGAGCCAGATCAGCAGCAACACCAGAACCACCGGCAGCGTCCACTGGTCGTAGTCGCGCAGGAAGGAGAGGTGCCGCGAAGCCGGCGTCTGACCGCGCTCGTCCTCCAGCCAGGGCGAGAGCGCCAGCGCACCGAAGGTCAGCGCGATCACGGTCTGGCCGATCATCTTGGCCTTGCTGCGCAGACCGAGGTTGCGCTGCTTGTAGATCTTGATGAAGTCGTCGAGGAAGCCGACGGTGCCCATCCCCACGAAGAGGAAGAGCAGCAGCAGGGCAGATGCGCTCGGCATCTGGCCGGTCACCAACTTGGCGACGGCGTACGCGATCACGGTGGAGGCGATCATCACGATCCCGCCCATCGTGGGCGTACCGCGCTTGGTGTGGTGCGTGGTGGGTCCGTCTTCGCGGATCTCTTGACCGTAGCCCTTGGACGACAGCACTCGGATCGCGTAACGCGTGCCCAGCAGCGACAGGATGAGCGACACCCCACCGCCAAGCAGGACCGCAATCATCTGGTTTCCTCCTCCGCCAGGCCTTCGGCCACGCTTTCCAGCCCAGCCGACCTGGACGCTTTGACCAGCACTACGTCGCGAGCGCCCGTCTTCTCGCGCAACCATGCCAGAGCCTCGGCCCGGTCGGCGACGGACACGACGGAACCAGGCTCCGATGTGATTCTCGCCGCTTCAGCCGCAATCGGAGCCGCGCCCGCACCGATGACGACGAGGACGTCGATACCGGTCCGCATCGCGATGGAGCCAATGGAGGCGTGCAGGGCGTCACTCTCGGCGCCCAACTCCTTCATCTCCCCCAGCACCGCGACCGTGCGGCGACCGCTGCGGAGACCGATCTCGTGCAGGGTGTGCAGCGCCTCGGTCATCGAGTCGGGGTTGGCGTTGTAGGCGTCGTTGAGGATCACGAGTCCGTCTGCGCGCTCGGTCAGCTCCATCCGCCAACGCGAGAGCCGGGTGGCCTGGTTGAGTGCCGCGACGATGTCATCGAAGTGGAGCCCGGCGGCCAGCGCCAGGGCTGCGGCGGCGGCCGCGTTGCTCACCTGATGGGTGCCGATCTGGCGCAGCACGAGCTCGGCCGTCTCGGCACCGTAACGCAGTGCGGTCCTGGGTCGGCCGAGGTCGTCGTAGTGCACCTCACGCCAGGTGACGGCACCGTCGAGCAGTGGATCGCCGCCAGGTTCCTCGCCGAAGCCGAGCACCGCGCCGACCGACGCTGCCGCCAGTCCCACCCGGGTCCGTCCGTCGGCCGTATTGATGACGGCGGTGCCCGTGGCCGGCAGGGCGGCGATCAGCTCGCCTTTGGCCTGCGCGGTCACCTCCAAGGAGCCGAACTCGCTGGCATGGGCCGACCCCACGTTGAGCACGGCACCGATCTGCGGACGCGCGATCTCGCAGAGCTCGTCGATGTGCCCCAGTCCGCGGGCACCCATCTCGACGACCAGGTACCGGGTCTCCGGTTCGGCGCGGAGCACCGTCAGCGGGACGCCGAGCTCGTTGTTGAAGTTGCCGGCAGTGGCGACGGTGGGCCCGTCGGTGGCCAGGATCTGGGCGAGGTAGTCCTTGGTACCGGTCTTGCCCTGGGAGCCGGTCATCGCGACCACGGTGAGCTGGGGCAACCGGTCGCGCACCGCGCGGGCGAGGCGACCCAGTGCCCTTACCGGGTCGGCGACCACGACCGTCGGCAGCCCGGTCGCCCTGGTGCCGAGGACGGCGACGGCACCGTTGGCACCGGCCGCGTCGGCGAAATCGTGTCCGTCGACATGCTCGCCCGGAACGGCGACGAAGAGCGCACCAGCGGTGGCCAGCCGGCTGTCGACGACCGCGGGGGCGGAGACAACCACGTCGGCGTCACCGACGACGGTGCCGCCGGTAGCCGCGGCGATCTCAGCAAGGCTGAACGGGATCATCGTCCGGCCTCCTCACGGACGACCTCGCGGTCGTCGAACGGATGCACCACACCGTTGATCTCTTGTCCTGTCTCGTGTCCCTTGCCTGCCACCACCACGATGTCGCCCGCGGTGGCGAGGTCGAGTGCCGCCCGGATCGCGGCCCGGCGTTCGCCGATCTCGCGGACCTCGGCCAGCCCACCGGACGCACCAGCCAGCACCTCGGCGCGGATCGCAGCCGGCTCCTCGGTACGCGGGTTGTCGTCGGTGACGACCACGACGTCGGCGAGACGGGCGGAGATCTCTCCCATCAGCGGGCGCTTGCCGCGGTCCCGGTCGCCGCCGGCGCCGATCACCAGGATCAGCCTGCCGCTCGCCAACGGCCGCAGGGTACGTAGCGCCGCCTCGATCGCATCCGGCTTGTGGGCGTAGTCGACGACCACCTCGTAGTCGGCGCCGACGTCGACCCGCTCCAACCGCCCGGGTACGCCACCCGCGGCAGCCAGCCCGGCGGCCAGCTGTTCAGCGTCGTGACCGACTTCGATCGCGGCCGCGAGTCCGGCCAGGGCGTTGGCCACGTTGAAGTCACCGGGGATCGGCACGAAGGTCCGCACGTCGACGCCGTTCGGCCCGCGGAGGGTGAACGCGGTGCCAGCCGGACCGGCGTCCAGATCGACGGCCTGCCAGTCGGCGTCACGACCGGTGATCGAGAAGGTCAGGGTCGGCACCTGGGCCTCGGCCAACAACCGTCGGCCGTGCTCGTCGTCGACGTTGACCAGGGCGCGCTTGGTGCGCGCCGGGGTGAAGAGTTCGGCCTTGGCCGCGAAGTACTCCTCGACGTCGGCGTGGAAGTCGAGGTGGTCACGGCCGAGGTTGGTGAAGACCGCGATGTCGAAGCGGATCCCGTCGACCCGACGCAGCACCAACGCATGGCTGGAGACCTCCATCGCGCAGGTCTCCACCTGCTGCTCCACCATCCTGGCGAAGAGAGCGTGCAGGTCGGGCGCCTCTGGGGTGGTCAGCGCGGTGGCGACATCGGCGCCGGCGATCCGGGTACCGACCGTGCCCACGACACCGGCGCGAACGCCCGCTCTGGAGAGCGCGAGCTCGACCAACCGGGTGGTCGTGGTCTTGCCCTGGGTACCGGTCACCCCGATCATCCGCATCGACTCGGTCGGGCGACCGTAGACGGTGGCGGCGATCTGGCCGAGCACGTTGCGCGGTTCGGTGACGACGAGGACGGGGACACCGAGCTCACCGGCCAGGGCAGCTCCCGCGGCGTCGGTGAGGACGGCGACGGCCCCAGCGGCGACGGCGTCGGCCGCGAACCGGGCGCCGTGCACCCGAGCGCCCCGAAGCGCTGCGTAGAGGTCTCCCGGCAACACCCGTTGCGAGCTGAGGGTGACGCCGGTGATCAGCGGATCACCGGGTCCAGCGGCGGATTCGCCGAGTTCAGCCCCCAAGCCACTCAGCGGAGTCTGCTGAGGTCGGGAGGGGCGCGTGCTGTTGAGATCTGCGGTGTTCACCACGACGTGAGGTTACCCGTTCACCACTCAATAGGCAGTGTCGACGGCGTGGTGCCGGTCGGCTTCACGCCGTACTTCCCGAGGAGGTAGGTCATCACCTGCTTGAAGACCGGTCCTGCGTTGCCGCCGCCGCCCATGCCGTTGGTCGGTCCGTCGATCACCACGTAGACGGTGAACCGGGCGTCGTCGGCCGGAGCGAATCCGGCGAAGGAGACGGTGAAGGTGCCGTCGTAGCAGCGGCAGGTCTTGCCGACCCGCTGGGCGGTCCCGGTCTTGCCCGCCACCCGGTAGTTGGGCACCGCGGCAGCGGAACCGGCCTCACCTTCAGCGGTGACCAGTTCCATCATCTCTGTGGTCTGGCGGGCAGCGTCCTCGCTGACCACCCGGCGCGTCTTCACCTCATCGGTGCCGACCTGCTGTCCGGTGTCGGTGGTCGCGCGGCCCATCACCAGGCTGGGCGAGACGTAGGTACCGCCGTTGGCGATGGTGTTGATCGCTGCCGCCATCTGCATGGCGTTGACGTTCAGACCCTGACCGAACGCGATCGTGTCGTGGGTGCCGGAGCTCCAGGTGGAGCCGTCGGCGACGACGCCGGCGGTCTCACCGGGGACCCCGATCCCGGTCTTCGAGCCGAGACCGAACGCCCGCAGGTAGTCGTAGAGGGTGGTGCTCTCCAGCCGCTTGGCCGCGATCACGGTGCCGATGTTCGACGACTTCGCCAACACGCCGGCCGCTGTCAGCTTGATCTTGTCGTGGTCCCAGTGGTCACCGATCGGCGCGGCGCCGGGCCGCTTGAGCTCACTGGGCACAACGATCCGGGTCCGGGCGCTCACCTTCCCGGCATCGATCAACGCCGCGAAGGTCAACGCCTTCTGCACCGAGCCGGGCTCGTAGGGGTTGGAGAGCGAACGGGCGCCGAGGTCACCCTTCTTGGTGCCCTCGAACGGCTTGTTGGCGTTGAAGGTCGGTACGTCGGCGAGAGCCAGCGTCTGACCGGTCTTGGTGTCGAGCACCACGGCCCGGCCAGACTCGGCTCCGGCCTTGCGGACCGCTGCGGCCAACGCGCGCTGGGTGTAGTACTGGACGTCGCGGTCGATGGTGAGCTGCAACGTCTCACCGTTCTTGGGCTTGACGGTGGTGCTCTCCCCGAGCGGGATCCGGTAGCCGGCGCCCACCTCGTAGGTGGCCTTGCCGTCGGTGCCCGCCAACTGCCCGTCGAAGGTACGTTCCATGCCGCGGAGCGGTTCGTCCTCGCCCAAGAAGCCGATCAGGTTGGCGGCGACGTCGTTGCTCGGGTAGTTGCGCATCGGGTCACGGTCGACGGTGATGCCCTTGAACCCGCGGTCCTTGATCACCTTGAGCGCAGCCTCGGCCTTGGTCGCCGGGACCCGGCGGGCCAGGTACTGGTAGCGGGTTCCGCTCTTGCGGAGCCGTTCCAGGGTGGAGACATAGTCGAGGCCGAGTTCCTCGACCAGGATCCGGGCGATCTGCGGGGCGTCGTCACGCGCCAACTCCGGGTCGCCGATCACCATCATCCCGTCGACCGAGGCGGCCAACTCGATGCCGGTCCGGTCGACGATCGCCCCACGCTCGGCCGGCAGCTCGACGGTCTGAACGCCGTCCCGCTTCGCCATCGCGGCATAGGACTTGGGGTCGATCGCCTGCAACTGCACCAGACGGGCACCGAAGAAGGAGAGCACCATCGCAATCACGATGAAGCCGATCCGCAGCCGGAACATCGCCGATCCGCTAGCTTCGCGGCGGGATTGGGCCAAGCGGCTCAACGGTTGCTCCGGTCTCCTGAGGGGTTGGTCTGCGTCTCATTACTACCTGCCGCGGAGTCCCGATCCGATGACCTGCGCCCCGTGTCGCGGTGGCGGGTCTCACTCGGCGTCGGGTCGACGTACTTGATCTTCGGGTCCGGGCTCAGCACCTTCGGCTTCTTCGCGGGCGGGCTCTCGATCGGGAAGGCCAAGGTGGCGTCGGCCGGCGTCGCCGCTCCACCCGTCACCTTGCCCTGCCGAAGGTCGATGAAGGCCGGCGTCGGTCCTTGGACCATGCCAAGCTCGCCGGCCCGCTGCGCGATCCGCTGCGGAGCGTTGAGGGCGTCGAGGTCCATCTGCAGGCCCTCCCGCCGAGCCGCGAGCTGACCGGCCTGTTTCTCCAGGTCGGTTGCGGTGAAGGAGTTCTGCTGCATCGTGGTGTTGAACATCAACAGCCCGACCACACCTGCGACCAGCAGCATCGAGACCATGATCACGAACGGGAACCGCGGGGTGCGCGCGCGCACCCGGGGAACAACCGTCAGCCGCGCCCTCTCGACCGCAGCTTCGGCAATCCGTTGGACGCGTACTCGGCTCTGCGGCAAGGGCGAGTTCATGCTGCATCTCCTCGAGTTCGCTCCACGGCGCGCAACCGCACGGAGGCGGCACGCGGGTTATCGGTCAGTTCTGGTTCCCGGGCCTTCTCCGCGCCTCGGGTGACGTTGACGAAGCGCGGCTGCAGCTCCTCAGGGACGAACGGCAGGTCCGGCGGGACGTCGGTGGTGGTGACCGCGGTGAAGGCCTGCTTCACCATCCGGTCCTCCAGGGATTGGTAGGACTCGACGACGACGCGGCCACCCACGCTGACGGCGTCCAGCGCCGCGGGCATCGCCCGGGACAGCACCTGCAGCTCGTCGTTCACCTCGATCCGCAGGGCCTGGAAGGTCCGTTTGGCGGGATGCCCGCCGGTCCGTCTGGCCGGTGCCGGGATCGCGTCGTAGAGCAGTTCGACGAGGCGGCCGGAGGTGGTGAACGGCTCGGCCTCCCGGGCCTCCACGACCCGGTCCGCGATCCGTTTGGCGAACTTCTCCTCGCCGTAGACCCGCAGGATCCGGGCCAACGCCGGCGCGTCGTAGGTGTTGAGCACCTCGGCAGCGGTGATCCCGCGCGAGTCGTCCATCCGCATGTCCAGCGGCGCGTCCTGGGAGTAGGCGAAGCCGCGGTCGGCCTCGTCCAACTGCATCGACGAGACGCCGAGGTCGAAGAGCACCCCGTTGACCGAGCTCAGGCCGAGATCGGCCAGCACGTCGGGGATCTCGTCGTAGACGGCGTGGACCAGGGTGGCCCGGTCTCCGAACGGCGCGAGCCGCCGTCCGGAGAGTTCGAGTGCGTGCAGATCACGGTCGATGCCGATCAGCCGGGCGTTCGGGAACGCCGTCAGCAGTGCCTCGCTGTGTCCGCCCAGGCCCAGGGTGGCGTCGATGACGACGGCGCCGTCCGCGGCCAGCGCGGGAGCCAGCAGCTCGACCACCCGGTCGAGCATGACCGGGACGTGGCGTGGCTGTTCCCCGTGCGGTGATCCGCTGACGCTGGGGTTCATCTGACTGGACCTTTACTGAGAGAGAGTGGCTGGTTGGTGGGGTGACCGCATCGAGATGCCGACTGGTGTCACCGAAAGATTCACAACGCCAGGTCCCTGCCCGCCCCCTTGGGGGAAGACGCCGTCTGGAACCGGGGAAGGTGCCCCAGAAGGCTTGAGAGCGGGCTCGAGACCTCGCGCGGTGAATCCAGTTCTTGTGTTGTGGGCTCAGCTCAGAAGCCGGGGAAGACCTCATCGCTGATCTCGGCGAACTTCTCCTCCTGCTCGGCGGAGTAGCTCTGCCAGGCAGTCGGGTCCCAGATCTCGATCCGGTTCATCGCTCCGATGACCATCACGTCTCGCTCAATCGAGGCGTACTCCCGCAGTACCGGCGCGATGCTGACTCGCCCCTGCTTGTCGGGAACCTCTTGTGAAGCTGCGGCGAAGAGCATGCGCACGTAGTCCCGTGCGCCTTTGTTGGTGACCGGCGCCTCGCGGAGCCGCTCAGTGAGTCGGCCGAAGTCCTCCATCGACCACACAGTCAGACAGCGCTCCTGTCCTCGTGTGATCACAAGACCCTCCGCCAACTCGTCCCTGAACTTCGCCGGAAGGAAAAGCCGACCTTTGTCATCGAGCTTGGGGGTGTAGGTGCCAAAGAACACCTGGCCTCACCCCTTCAGCCCACTTTTCCTCCACTGCGCCCCACTTTACTCCACATCTCCCCACCGTCAACCATGGCGGGGCGCGTTTCGCTCCCCTTCCACGCCTGAAACAGGCGGAGAAGCCGGAAACCCGCAGATCGACGTCGGCGCGTCGTTTCCCGCTCACGAGGGCGCTCGGTGCGCCAGCGCCACGCCTGGGCCCCTCCCATTTCGAGCAGAGGTGGAGGAAAGTGGAGGGAAAGGTGGAGGACCGTGGAGGAAGGCCTCCGGAGCACCACTCCCCTGCCCTCGCGACCTCCCATACGGTTGACTGGGCACAACGGTTGAACAGTGAGCGGAGGCAAGGTGGAGGCGCAGGCAGGCGACGTCGGTGCGGTAGCCCGGGTGGCGACCCGGATTCGCGAGAGCATCGAGCAGGTCATCGAAGGCAAGAGCGAGGTCGCCCGGACCGCGGTCACCGTCCTCCTCGCTCAGGGCCACCTGCTGATCGAGGACGTGCCCGGAGTCGGAAAGACCATGCTCAGTAAGGCGTTGGCGCGCTCCGTGGACGCCACCGTGCGCCGGATCCAGTTCACCCCGGACCTGCTGCCCTCCGACCTGACCGGCGTCAGCGTCTACAACCAGGAGAACCGCCAGTTCGAGTTCCGGCCCGGCGGGATCTTCGCCAACATCGTGGTCGGCGACGAGATCAACCGTGCTTCGCCCAAGACCCAGTCCGCGCTCCTCGAATGCATGGAGGAGCACCAGGTCACCGTCGACGGCCAGACCTGGCCGCTGGAGTCGCCGTTCATGGTGGTCGCCACCCAGAACCCGATCGAGATGGAGGGCACCTACGCGCTGCCCGAAGCACAGCGGGACCGGTTCATGGCGAAGGTCTCGATGGGCTACCCGCCGGCCGCCGCCGAGATCGCGATGCTCGCTTCGCACACGCGCTCCAACCCGCTCGACGACCTCGAGCCGGTCACCGACACCGCCGAGATCGCCAAGCTGATCTCGATCGTCGCGGGCGTCCACGCCGCGGACGCCGTGCTCCGCTACGTGGTCTCACTCGCCGAAGCGACCCGCGCGACGTCGTCGCTGCTACTCGGCGCCTCACCGCGGGCCTCCCTGCAACTGGTCCGCGCGGCCAAGGCACACGCCGCGATCAGCGGCCGCGACTACGTGCTGCCCGACGACGTCCAGTTGATGGCACGCCCGGTCCTCACCCACCGTCTGATGCCGAGCGTCGAGGCCACCATGAGCGGCCACACCCCGCACCAGATCCTGGACACGATCCTGGCCACCGTGCCGGTTCCCGCACCCCACTGAGGTAGCCGTGCGTCGAGGACTCTCCGGGCTGACCAGCCGTGGCCGCTCTTTCCTGGCGGCCGGGTTGACCGCGATCTGCTGTGCGATCGTGCTCGGCCAACCCGCGCTGACCCGGGTCGGAGTCCTCCTGGTCGCCCTCCCCCTGCTCTGCGCCGTCCTGGTCGGCCGTAACCGGTATCAACTCGCGCTCAGCCGCACCCTCAGTCCGGGCCTGGTCAGCGCCGGGGCGCCGGCCACCGTGCAACTCACCCTGCGCAACGAGGGCCGGATCAGAACCGGGCTGCTCCTGGTCGAGGATCAGCTCCCCTACGCGCTGGGCAACCGTCCCCGGTTCGTCGTCGACGGGCTCAAGCCACAGACTCCCCGGACCACCACCTACCAGGTACGCAGCGACGTCCGCGGCAACTTCGTGATCGGCCCGCTCCTGGTCCGGATCAACGACCCGTTCGGGATGGTGGAGCTGGGTCGCTCCTTCCACGCCAGCACGAACCTGGTCGTCACGCCGCGGATCACACCGCTGCCACCGATCCCGATCGGTGGCGCCTGGACCGGGGCCGGAGACAACCGCCCCCGCGCCTTCGCCACCGGTAGCGCCGAAGATGTCTCGGTCCGCGAGTACCGGCGCGGCGACGACCTGCGCCGGGTGCACTGGCGCAGCAGCGCCCGGACCGGCGAGTTGATGGTGCGCCGCGAAGAACAGCCCTGGCAGTCACGGGCCACTCTGGTCCTCGACAACCGCGCCACCGCCCACCGCGGCACCGGCGCTGCCTCCTCCCTGGAAGCCGCGGTCGCCCACACCGCGTCGATCGCCGCCCACCTGACCCAACGCGGCTTCACCGTTCGCCTCGTCACCGCCGACGGCGAAGACCCGAACTCGGTCTGGCACGACCGCTCCCGCGGCCAGGACGTCAGTCCGATCCTGGAAGCGCTGGCCGTGCTTGAGACCACCCGCCGCGCCCACCTGGCCACCGACTGGATCGCCGACGCCGGACACCAAGGCGTGCTCATCGCCGTCCTCGGCGAACTCGACGACCACGATCACGGCGCGCTACGCAGAATGCGGATCAGCGGACGACGTCCGCTGGCGATGACCCTCGACGTCAACGCCTGGACCCAGCGCAACGCTGCCCCCGCGGGTCGAGCAGCCTGGCTCTCCAGCCTGGGGTGGGCGGCGATCGACCTGCGCCCGGGCGACGCCCTCGCGCCGGCCTGGCAGGAGCTCGGACGGCGCGCCGACCGCCCGACCGGAGCGCCGGTGGCCGAGCGGAGTGCCCCATGAGCCTGAACCTCAACCGCACCGCTCAACTGCCGCTGCTGATCGTCACCGCCCTCACCAGCTGGCTCACCTTCCTGTCCTGGAACGGTTTCACCGACCAGCCCTCCGACTTCCTGATGCCACTGGCCGTCGGGCTGCCGATCGTCAGCCTGGCCGGCGCTCTCGCCCGCGTCGCGCGCTTCCCGTTGATGTTGGTGATGGGAAGTCAACTGCTCGCCATCTTCCTGATCCTCAACGTGGGCTGGGGCTCCGCCCCGCTCCCGACCCCAAGTTCGATCCGGACCGTGGTGGAACGACTCGACACCGCGTTCGGCGACATCGCCGAGTTCGCCTCGCCGGTGCCCAGCAACGAGGCACAGATCGCCATCGCACTCGTCCTCTTCGCGTTGCTGACCCATCTCCTGGTCGACCTGTTCGCCTGCACTCTCGGCCGTCCGCCACTCGCCGGGCTTCCCTTGCTGGCCGCCTACACGGTGCCGGTCAGCGTCCTGGAGAGCGGAGTACCGGCGACTGTGTTCATCCTCGGCGCGGCCGGGTTCCTGTTGATGCTGGTCGTCCACGAAGCCAGCCGCGCCAACCGCTGGGGCCGCGCCCTCGGCGCCTCGGTCGACACCATGCCGACCACGCTCTATCCCGCCCGGCGGCACCCCGTCGCGCTCGGGTCGCTGGCGATCCTGGCAGCGGTCTCGCTCCCACTGATCATCCCGACCGCCGGGGTCGACCTACTCGGTGGCCGCGGCGGCAACGACAACCAGGTGACGATCACCAACCCGATCACCGATCTGCGTCGCGATCTGGTCCGCAAGGCCGAGGTGCCGCTGCTGGAGGTCCGCGGCACCAACGCCCCCAGCTACTACCGGATCGCCGCACTGACCCGCTACACCGGCGCCACCTGGACGCCGGGCGACCGCGATCTCCCGGCAGAGAACGCCGCGGACGGCGAGCTGCCCAGCCCCACCGGGCTCGACGCCGCGACGCCGAGCTCCAGCACCCGGATGGAGCTGAGGGCCACCAAGGAGTTCGCCTCACTCTGGCTGCCCACGCCGTTGCGGACCCAGAGCCTCTCCGCCGGCGACGACTGGCGCTACGACGCCAAGGTGCTCGACATCCACTCCGCCGACAACGACATCACCACCGCCGAGTTCGCCTACTCCCTGGAGCAACTCGAGGTCGACATCACCGCGGAACAGCTGGACGAGGCGCCGCCAGCCCCCGGCGACCTGGTGCGTACCTATGCGACCGTGCCCGGAGACCTGCCGCAGATCGTCCGCGACCTGGCTGACGCCGTCACCGAGGACGAGACGACGGCCTATCGCAAGGCAGTCGCCCTGCAGCAGTGGTTCCGGGACCCGGCCAACTTCACCTACTCGTTGCACCCCGATGACAAGAGCTTCGGCAGTGGCAACCTCGCGCTGGAGCACTTCCTCTCCCCCGACGGGCGGGTCGGCTACTGCGAGCAGTTCGCCTCGGCGATGGCGATCATGGCGCGCAGCCTCGGCATTCCGGCCCGCGTCTCCGTCGGTTTCCTGAGCGCCGACAACCTCTCCACCAACAACTGGGTCTTCACCAGCCACGACCTCCACGCTTGGCCCGAGCTCTACTTCGAGGACGCCGGCTGGGTCGCCTTCGAGCCGACCCCGGCCAGCCGGGCGACCGCCGTACCCGAGTACACCGAGTTCGAGGTGGCGCCGCCGCGGAACACGCCGTCGGCCGAGCCGAGCAGCTCGGCGTCCGCCCAGCCCAACCAGCCGAGCCGGGCACCTACGGCCGCCCCTCGCGACCCGGCCCCGGTGGAGAGCACCAAGGCCCCGACCCAGGACGAGAGGAACCGGGCCTGGTGGCTGCTTGTTCCGGCCATCCTCGTCCTCCTCGCCGGGGCAGCACTCGCCCCGCGTTGGCTTCGGAGTCGGCGCCGCGAGCGCCGCTGGGCAGCCGCCGACGCGGGTTCACCCGCCGAGGCAGCCTGGGCCGAACTGCGCGACACCGTGATCGACGTCGGGCGCGAGTGGCCAGAAGGGACCTCGCCGCGGGTCACCGGCGCCTACCTGCGCTCCTGGCTGGGCGCCGTCGGCAACACCTCCGCGCGGCCCGGGACCGGGCCACAGGTGGCGCCCGAGGCAGCGGCCGCGCTTGCCGAGATCGTCGGCATGGTGGAGCGCAGCCGCTATGCCTCGACCGCCGACCAGACCGATGCCGCCACCGTGCGCGCGCTGACCGACGAGGTCAGCGCCGCGCTGATCGCCGGTGTCGCTCCGCGGATGCGGCGCCGCGCCCACTGGTTCCCGCGCTCCGTGCTGCGACGCACCGCCGCGAAGGGCGGGGTCACCGAGCCGGCCATGGACGAGGAGAGCGCCGAAGACAGGAACGACCACCTGCTCACCTGAGCAGATGGTCGGTTCGTTGGTGTCGGTCGAGCTCAGAAGCCCTGGTCGCGGCGCTTGCGCCAGCGCTCCTCCATGCGTTCCATGAAGGAACCGTCGGAGCCGCGCTTACGGCCGCGGGACGCGCGACCGCCGTCCAGGATGCTGAAGCCTTCGTGTCGGGTGGTGCGCGGGGCCTGTGCGGCAGGGGCGGCGTTCTGCCCGCGCAACGCGGTAAGACCCACCATCGCCGCGGCCAGCATGACCACGAAGCCGATGACACCGACCACGATCATCTCTGTGATCGCGCCGGTCATCAGCACGACGATCCCGAGAACGAAGATGACGCCGGCGATGACAGCCCGGCGACGAGCAGCGTGACGCAACGACGTGCCGCGCAGCGTGGAGGCGAACTTCGGGTCCTCTTCAGAGAGGGCGCGCTCCATCTGCTCGAGCAGTCTCAACTCCTCTTCGGAGAGTGGCACTGGTTCCTCCCGGTGAACTTCCCCGCAGTCGACTGGCGGGCCATCACCCCCAAGTCTAGGCAGGGTGATGCAAAGGCGGTAGCCGCACCTAGGAAATTCTCACCGCTTCTGCGCCAGCAGGTGGACCTGGCTGGCCAGCGGTAGATACTCGGGGCGGTCCGCTACCGCTCGCTCCAACTCCTGGAGCGCGGACGCCGAGCCCGGCTCGAGGTCGATCAACGAGCCCGGGACGAGGTCGGCGAAGACCCGGAGGCCCTGGATCCCGGTGACCTCGAACCCGGCCGCGGCCAGCAACTCCCCCGCCTGCTCTGCGGTGTAACGGTGCCGGACGCCGCGGCCCGTCGTCGCCTCGCCGAGGCCGTCGAGGAGACCCGCGGCCTGGGCGAAGTGGCCGGCCATCGCCCGCGCGATCACGGCGGCATGCCGCTGGGCCAGCACCAGGCTGATCACTCCACCAGGCTTGAGGGCGGTCGCGATCTGCTGGAGGCCGCGAGCGGGTTCGCCGACGACGTCGAGGACGCCGTGGCAGAGCACGACGTCGACGGTGCCCGCCTCCACCAGCGAGTCGAGCGCGAAGACGTCACCCTGCTGACCAACCACACGGTCGGAGACAGCGGCCTCCTGAGCCCGTCGAGCCAAGGCAGCAAGAGCATCGGGACTGGGGTCGATCACCCGGACGGTCGCACCGCGTTCGGCGATGGGTACCGCCAGGCCACCCGTTCCGCCACCGATATCCAGGACGGTCGTGACGTTCTCCACGACCGGCTGAAGCCGCTCCCAGAGCGCAGTGGAGCGGGCAGAACTACGACGTTCGCTAGCGACCATGCCGCCACCCTACGCGGCGGAATCAGGCGCTGCGCTCAGCCCTCCACGCCGATTCGTTCTGTGCCGAAACATGGGGTACCAGACCCAACGCCTGTTCGATCACGGCCAAGAACTGATCGGCGGAACGGACCAACGCGTCCGCCTCGGCCTGGCTGACAGCCCGGGTGGAGCCGGCCTCGGCAGCGGCACGCTTCGCCGCACCCGCAGCGAAGAAGCCGCTCCAGTCGGCGAGCTCCGGGGCGGCCTCGGAGAGCAGGATCCACGCGTTCCGCTGGCGGCGCCGTCCGGAGGCGGACGGCACCGAGCGGGCCGCGATCAGCGCCGCTGCCGCACGCAATGCGGCGACATGCGCGAAGGAGTACCGGCTAGCGGCGTCGGTGGCGGTGATCGCCTCGTGCAGCGACTCCGCCGAGCGCTGCAAGTACGAATGCGTGGTCGCCGGCAGCAGGTACGGCGTGACTGCCAGGGTTGAAACCGCCATCGTGGACTCCTTGATCACTGGCTCGAACACATGTTCGAACAATCCTCACGGTACCGGCACCTCCCGACTCACTCAAGGGCCGACACTCAGAAACTTCTGGCAACCTCTCAGCACCCTCCGACAGAACTCGCGGCCTACGATGCGGGCATGACTGTCGAGCATCCCTCCGTGGCCCGGTTCGCCGCCGCACTCGACGCTGCCGGCGGCACCGGAGAGATCCGGATACTCCCCGACTCGGTGCACACCGCTGCGTTGGCTGCCGAGGCCCTGGGCTGCCCGGTCGGGGCGATCGCCAACAGCCTGCTCTTCCACACCGACGGCACTCCGGTGCTGATCCTGACCAGCGGCGGGCACCGGGTCGATACTGCGAAGGTCGCCGCGCACACCGGCATCCTGCGACGCGCCGACCCGGAGTTCGTCCGCACCCACACCGGCCAAGTGATCGGCGGCGTCTCCCCGTTGGCGCACCCGGCACCGATCCCGACCTGGATCGACACCGAACTCCGAAACTATGAGGTGGTGTGGGCCGCAGCCGGACATCCGGCCGCGGTCTTCTCGACCAGCTACGACGAATTGCTGGCGATGACCGGCGCAACCGAAATTGAGGTGGCCTGATGGAGATCTGGATCAACCCCGCGTGCTCGAAGTGCCGCACCGCCGTCTCGACGCTCGACGAGGCGGGCGCCGAGTACACCCAGCGCCGCTACCTCGACCAGCCCCCGACGGTCGCCGAGCTCGACGAGCTACTCGGCCGCCTCGGGCTCGAGCCGTGGGACGTCGCCCGGACCGGCGACGCCGCGGCCAAGGAGGTGGGGCTTCGCGCGCTACCCAAGGACGCCGAGAACCGGCCCGCCTGGATCGCCACGCTGGTCGAGAACCCGCGGTTGATCCTGCGCCCGATCATCACGCTCGACGACGGCAGCGCCGTGATCGCCCGCGACCCCGAGACCCTGGCCCGGGTCATCGAGCAGGCCGGCAGCTGAGATGGAGTCGCTCGCTCTGGTCTTCTCCAGCGGCTGGGCCAGTGGGGTCAACGCTTACCTCGTGGTCCTGGTGCTGGGAATCGCGGACCGGGTGGGCGGCTACGACCAGATCCCCAATGTGCTGGGCAACCCGGCGGTGCTCGCCATCGCCGGAGCCCTCTACGCGATGGAATTCATCGCTGACAAGATCCCGGCGATCGACTCCACCTGGGACGCCATCTCCACCGCGATCCGACCGACCACCGGAGCCATCATCGGCGTGCTGATCGCCGGCGACGCCGACTCCCTCAACGGGGCGGTCGCTGCCGTCGTGGGCGGCGGCACGGCGTTGGCGTCGCACGCCGTGAAGATGGGCGGCCGACTCGCGATCAACAACTCCCCCGAGCCGGTCACCAACATACTTGCCAGCACTGCTGAAGACGTTGTGGTCCTTGCCGTGGTCTGGTTCGCGATCGAACACCCGGTGATCGCTGCCAGCATCGCAGCGACCCTCCTGGTCCTCGGGCTCGCCTTCCTCTGGTTCGCGATCCGGTTGATCCGGCGCGGCTGGGCCCGCCGGAAGGCCCGCCGCGCCGGGCTGGCAGCACCTTCAGCTGGGGCGAGCCCACCGGGCCGGGGTTAGATTCGGCGGTTCTGTCGGGCGGTTCTGATCGACTGTTCTCATGATCGAGATCGACGCCCGGCACGTCCCGTATGAGGTCACTGACCTCGATGCGGGTTGTCTGCTTGCGGTGATCTCCGAGAGCCACGAAACCTCGCTGGTACTGGCTCGGCGCCAACTGCGGTTCGCGCACCAATGGTGCGTGCTCAACCCCGTGGTGGACGGGTCTCGACAAGCTCGACCAACGGACCACCGGTGACCGAGCCTGCCGAGACCAACACCACCGGTGACCGAGCCTGCCGAAATCAAGACCACCGGTCATCGAGCCTGCCGAAATCAAGACCACCGATGATCGAGCCTGCCGAAATCAAGACCACCGATGATCGAGCTTGTCGAGATCAGGTCCACCGGTGATCGAGCTTGTCGAGATCAGGT
>NZ_JBLBWI010000017.1:0-90151 GCF_047308515.1 Nocardioides sp. Bht2 | reverse complement strand
GTTCTTGTCGGTCGGCGACCGCTCCGCTGCGCTCCGCACGGAGGTCGCCTTCCCTCCTTGGCCTTGGCCTGCACAGCGCCTCGCAACCCTCAGCGGGGCTGAGAGTCGCGATGCACTGCACATGCCTGCGTTCTTGTCGGTCGGCGACCGCTCCGCTGCGCTCCGCACGGAGGTCGCCTTCCCTGCGCTCCGCACCACGCCCTGATTGGAGTCTGTGATGGGTATCGAAGAGAAGCTCCCGAGTGGGGTGCTGTTGACCACGGTCGAAGGTGTGGCCGGGTACATGCGGAAGGCGTCGTTCTGGCCGGCGACCTTCGGATTGGCGTGCTGCGCGATCGAGATGATGACCAGCGGCGGACCGAAGTACGACCTCTCCCGGTTCGGGATGGAGGTCTTCCGGGCCAGCCCGCGCCAGGCGGACCTGATGATCGTGGCCGGCCGGGTGAGCCAGAAGATGGCGCCGGTGCTCCGCCAGATCTACGACCAGATGGCCGAACCCAAGTGGGTGCTGGCGATGGGTGTCTGTGCCAGTAGCGGCGGCATGTTCAACAACTACGCCGTCGTCCAGGGTGTCGACCACGTGGTGCCGGTCGACATGTACCTCCCGGGCTGCCCGCCGCGGCCGGAGATGCTGATCGATGCGATCCTCAAGCTCCACGACCAGGTCCAGCACACCAAGCTCGGCAAGAACCGCCAGGAGCAGATCGTCGAGTTGGAGCGTGCCGGCCTGGTGGCGCTGCCGACCTCCGAGCAGAGGGGGCTGCTGCGATGAGCGAGGGCAAGGAGATCGTCGAAGCCGCCCAGGCCACCGGCCAGCAGGTCGGTGAGCGACGTGGCATGTTCGGCGCCAGCGGTACCGGCGACACCAGCGGCTACGGCGGACTGGTCAGCCCCAAGGTCTTCCCCGGCGCGGCGACCCGCCCCTACGGCGGCTGGTTCGACGACGTCGCGGACGCCCTCGGCGATCTCGTCGAGTACGTCGTTCTCCACCGAGGTGAGGCGACCTTCCACGTCCGTCGGGAGTCGCTCTACGCGGCGATGGAGAAGCTGCGCAACGACCCGGCCCTCCGGTTCGAGTTCTCGGCCGGCGTCTCCGGCGTCCACTATCCCGACGACACCGGCCGCGAACTGCACGCCGTCTACAGCCTGCTGTCGATGAGTTTCAACCGCCGGATCCGCGTCGAATCCACCTGCCCGGACGGCGACCCGCACCTGCCGAGCACGGTGGCGCTCTATCCCACCCACGACTGGCACGAGCGCGAGGTGTGGGACTTCTTCGGCGTCATCTTCGACGGCCACCCGGCGTTGGCCAGGATCCAGATGCCCGACGACTGGCCCGGCCACCCGCAGCGCAAGGACTACCCCCTCGGCGGCATTCCCGTGGAGTACAAGGGCGGAACCGTTCCTCCGCCGGACCAGCGCAGGAGCTACAACTGATGGTTTCGACAAGCTCAACCAACGCGAACAGCACCGACGCCTACGCAGGCAGCTCGGAGACCACCAGTGGCCGGGTCTACACCCTGACCGGTCAGGACTGGGACACCCTGGTCGAGGGGATCGGCGAGCACGCCGACGAGCGGGTCGTCGTCAACATGGGTCCGCAGCACCCCTCGACGCACGGTGTGCTGCGGCTGATCCTCGAACTCGAGGGCGAGACCGTCACCGAGGCTCGGTGCGGGATCGGCTACCTGCACACGGGTATCGAGAAGAACATGGAGTTCCGCACCTGGACCCAGGGCGTCACCTTCTGCACCCGGATGGACTACCTCTCCCCGTTCTACAACGAGATGACCTACGTCCTCGGTGTGGAGCGGCTCCTCGACATCGAGGAGGACATCCCGGAGAAGGCGCAGGTGATGCGCGTTCTGCTGATGGAGCTCAACCGGATCTCCTCGCACCTGGTCGCGATCGCCACCGGTGGCATGGAGATCGGTGCGCTGACCGTGATGACGATCGGCTTCCGCGAGCGCGAGCTGGTCCTCGACCTCTTCGAACTGATCACCGGTCTGCGGATGAACCACGCCTTCTTCCGCCCCGGCGGAGTCGCCCAGGACCTGCCCGCCGGAGCGCTCGACGAGATCCGCAGCTTCATCACCTTGATGAAGAAGCGGCTGCCCGAGTACGCGGCACTGTGTAACGCGAACCCGATCTTCAAGGCCCGTTTGGAGGGCGTCGGCTACCTGGACCTCGAAGGCTGCCTGGCGCTGGGGATCAGTGGGCCGGTGCTCCGCTCGACCGGCTACGCCTGGGACCTGCGCAAGACCCAGCCGTACAGCGGCTACGAGACCTACGACTTCGACGTCCAGACCTGGGACACCTGCGACTCCTACGGCCGGTTCCGGATCCGGCTCAACGAGATGCACGAGTCGCTGCGGATCGTCGAACAGTGCGTAGATCGCCTTGCCGGCTTGGAAGGCGCCCCGGTGATGGTGGCCGACAAGAAGATCGCCTGGCCCAGCCAGTTGGCGATCGGCTCGGACGGGATGGGCAACAGCCTCGACCACATCCGGCACATCATGGGCGAGTCGATGGAGGCGTTGATCCATCACTTCAAGCTCGTCACCGAAGGGTTCCGGGTCCCACCGGGCCAGGCCTACATCCCGGTCGAGTCGCCGCGAGGTGAGTTGGGTGCCCACGTAGTCAGCGACGGCGGAACCCGCCCCTACCGCGTGCACTTCCGCGACCCGTCGTTCACCAACCTGCAAGCGACCAGCGTGATGAGTGAGGGCGGCATGGTGGCCGACGTGATCGTCGCGATCGCCAGCATCGACCCGGTGATGGGAGGCGTGGACCGATGACTGTGACCGAGCCGAGCCAAGGGCCGGTGACTTCGGCGATCACCGAGACCACCAAGCGTGAGCTGGCTGAGATCGCGGCGCGGTACCCCGAGGCGCGTTCCGGCCTGCTGCCGATGCTGCACCTGGTGCAGAGCGCGCAGGGCCGGATCACCCCCGAGGGCATCCAGGCCTGTGCCGACGTGCTGGGTCTCTCCGCCGCCGAGGTGTCGGGAGTGGCCACCTTCTACACGATGTACAAGCGCCGCCCGGTCGGTGACTTCCACGTCGGCGTCTGCACCAACACGCTCTGTGCGGTGATGGGCGGGGACCTCATCTTCGAACGGCTCAAGGAGCACCTGGACGTCGGCAACGACGAGGTTGCCGAGCGGCGTCCCGGCGACCAGGCCACCGTCTCCCTGGAGCACGTCGAGTGCAACGCGGCCTGCGACTACGCCCCGGTGGTGATGGTCAACTGGGAATTCATGGACAACCAGACGCCGAGCTCGGCGACGCAGCTGGTCGACGATCTGCGCGCCGGCGTCGAGGTCTCCTCGACCCGTGGCCCGCGGCTCTGCACCTGGCGGGAGGCCGAGCGGGTGTTGGCGGGATTCGAGGACGGTCGCGCCGACGAAGGGCCGTCCGCCGGTGCGGCATCCCTTGCTGGCTTGGAGATCGCCCGCGAGCAGAACTGGAGCGCTCCGAGCGCCGACGGCGAGGAGGCAGCACGGTGACCGACACCCTGACCCCCGTACTCACCGCGAACTGGGGCGACGACCGCGCCTGGTCGCTGGCCTCTTACGAGGCCCAAGGCGGCTACGGCGCGCTGCGCAAGGCACTGGCGGAGCTCCAGCCCGACGACGTGATCACCATGGTCAAGGACTCCGGCCTGCGCGGACGCGGCGGCGCCGGCTTCCCGACCGGGATGAAGTGGAGCTTCATCCCGCAGGATCTGCCGAAGCCGAAGTACCTGGTGGTCAACGCCGACGAGTCGGAGCCGGGAACCTGCAAGGACATCCCGCTGATGATGGCGAGTCCGCACACCCTGGTCGAGGGCGTCATCCTCTCCGCCTATGCGATCCGTGCGAACCACGCCTTCATCTACGTCCGCGGCGAGGTGTTGCACGTGGTCCGGCGTCTGCAGAACGCCGTCCGCGAGGCGTATGCGGCCGGGCACCTGGGCGAGAACATCCACGGATCCGGCTATCAGTTGGACCTCGTCATCCATGCCGGTGCCGGTGCCTACATCTGTGGCGAGGAGACGGCGCTGCTCGATTCGCTGGAGGGCCGCCGCGGCCAACCGCGGCTGCGCCCGCCGTTCCCCGCCGTCGCCGGCCTCTATGCGAGCCCGACGGTGATCAACAACGTGGAGTCGATCGCCTCGGTCCCCGCGATCGTCGCCAACGGCGCCGGGTGGTTCTCCGCGATGGGCACCGAGAAGTCCAAGGGCCACGTCATCTACAGCCTGTCGGGGCACGTGAAGCGTCCCGGACAGTACGAGGCGCCGCTCGGGATCACCTTGCGCGAGCTGCTCGACCTCGGTGGCGGTATCCGTGAGGGTCATCAGCTCAAGTTCTGGACGCCGGGTGGCTCCAGCACGCCGTTGCTGACCGCCGAACACCTCGACATGCCGTTGGACTACGAGTCGGTGGGGGCGGCCGGATCGATGCTCGGCACCCGAGCCCTGCAGATCTTCGACGAGACCACCTGTGTGGTCCGCGCCGTGCTGCGCTGGACCGAGTTCTACAAGCACGAGTCCTGCGGCAAGTGCACCCCGTGCCGTGAAGGGACCTGGTGGCTGGTGCAGAACCTCGCCAAGATGGAGGCCGGCACCATCGCCCCCGAGGACGGCGAGAAGATGCTCGCACTGCTCCTCGATCAGTGCGACAACATCCTGGGCCGTTCGTTCTGCGCGCTCGGCGACGGTGCGACCAGCCCGATCACCTCCTCGATCCAGTACTTCCGTGAGGAGTACCTGGCGCATCTGACCAACCGCGGTTGCCCCTTCGACCCGGTTGCCTCGACGTTGTTCGCCCCGGAAGGAGCAGCGGTATGAGCACCGGAGCACCGGAGACGACCGATCTGGTGACGCTGACCATCGACGGCGTCGCGGTCAGCGTCCCCAAGGGGACCCTGGTGATCCGGGCCGCCGAGCAGATCGGCATCCAGATCCCGCGGTTCTGTGACCACCCGCTGCTGGCGCCCGTCGGCGCCTGCCGCCAGTGCCTGGTCGAGGTCGCGCTCCCCGGTCCGGACGGCGAGCTGCGGCAGATGCAGGGCCCGCCCGGCCGGATGAAGCCCCAGGCCTCGTGCACCTTGACCGCCTCGGAAGGCATGCAGGTCAACACCCAGCTCACCTCGCCCGGTGCGGACAAGGCACAGCGTGGGGTGATGGAGGCTCTGCTGATCAACCACCCGCTCGACTGTCCGGTCTGCGACAAGGGCGGCGAGTGCCCGCTGCAGAACCAAGCGATGAGCAACGGCCAGGGCGAGTCGCGGTTCGCCGACACCGGCGGCACCAAGCGGACCTTCGCCAAGCCGATCAACATTTCCGAGCAGATCCTGCTCGACCGGGAGCGGTGCATCGTCTGCCAGCGTTGTACTCGGTTCGCCGACGAGGTCGCCGGCGATCCGTTCATCGAGCTGATCGAGCGCGGCGCCTACCAGCAGATCGGTATCGCCGAAGGCGTCCCGTTCAACTCCTACTTCTCCGGCAACGTGATCCAGATCTGCCCGGTCGGTGCGCTGACCAGTGCCGAGTACCGGTTCCGTTCCCGGCCCTTCGACCTGGTCTCCTCGCCCGGCGTCACCGAACACGACTCCAGCGGGGCCGCGATCCGGGTCGACCACCGACGCGGCAAGGTCGTCCGGCGGATGGCCGGCAACGACCCCGAGGTCAATGAGGAGTGGATCACCGACAAGGACCGTTTCGCCTTCCAGTACACGCGGTCGGCCGACCGGCTCGGCCACCCGCTGGTCCGTGACGCCGACACCGGCGAGCTGCGCGCTGCCTCGTGGCCCGAAGCGTTCGTGGTGGCGGCCCGTGGGCTCGCCGCGGCCCGCGACGGCGGCGGTGTCGGGGTACTCACCGGTGGCCGATTGATCGCCGAGGACGCCTACGCCTACAGCAAGTTCGCCCGAACGGTGCTCGGCACCAACGACATCGACTTCCGGGCCCGCCCCCACTCGGCCGAGGAGGCGGCGTTCCTGGCCAGCGAGGTGGTCGGCACTATGCCGGTCACCTACCGCGACCTGGAGCAAGCCTCCACCGTTCTGCTGGTGGGTCTGGAGCCTGAGGACGAGGCCGGCTCGATCTTCCTGCGGCTGCGCAAGGCGCAGCAGGCGGGCGCGATCAAGGTGGTCACCGTCGCACCGTTCACCACCCGAGGCTCGGCGAAGCTCCGGGCCGAGGTCGTCTCGACGGCGCCGGGCGAGGAGGCCGAAGCCCTTGCCACGTTGGACGGTCAGCTCGACGGCAACGCGGTGATCCTCGTCGGCGAGCGGCTCGCCTCCGGCTCGGGTGCCTACGCGGCCGCGGTCCGGTTGGCGCGGAGCACCGGCGCCCGACTGGCCTGGGTTCCGCGCCGGGCCGGTGACCGTGGTGCGCTGGAGGCTGGCTGCCTGCCGGGGCTGTTGCCCGGCGGGCGCCCGGTCGGCGACGCCGCCGCCCGGGTCGACGTGGCCACGGCCTGGGGCGTTGACCCGCTGCCGGAGCGGCCGGGCCGCGACACCACCGAGATCCTCTCGGCGCTGAGGGAGAAGACGTTGGCGGGTGTGGTCGTGGCGGGGGTCAGCATCGACGACCTGCCCGACCCGGCGGCGGCGCGCGACGCCTTGCAGGCGGCGAGCTTCGTGGTCGCCCTCGACCTGCGCAACACCGAGATCACCGAGCTCGCCGACGTGGTCTTCCCGGTCGCGCCGACCAGTCACAAGGCCGGAACCTTCGTGAACTGGGAGGGCCGTCCGCGCAGCTTCGCGGCTGCGCTGAGCGCACCGGGGGTGCTCCCCGACCTGCGGTCGCTGGCCGGGATCGCCGAGGAGATGGGAACCACCCTCGGCTTCCGCACCGTTGCCGAGGCACAGGCCGAGATGGCGGAGGTGGGCGCCTGGGACGGGGCCCGCGCGCCCGCTGTCGAGGCGCCGTCCGCGAAGCCGAGGCGACTTGCCAGCAACAGGTTCTGGCTCGCCAGCTGGAAGCTGCTGCTCGACAACGGGCTGCTCCAGGAGGGCGACAAGGCGATGGCCGCGACCGCCCGCCCGGCGGTGGCGAAGGTCTCCGCTTCCACCGCGAACGCGTTGCAGGGTGCCCGCGCCGTCACTCTGACCGGTGATCGGGGCGAGGTGACCGTTCCGGTCGAGGTCGCCGACATCGCTGACGACGTGGTCTGGCTGCCGGCCAACAGCTTGGGCCGCGGCGTACTGGCCGACCTCGCCTCACCGGGGTCTGCGGTCACTGTGAAGGGAGCGCAGCTGTGATCACTGCGGTAGTGCCGATGGCCACCGAGCCGCTCGCCTCGTTCGGCAACGACCCGGTCTGGTTGATCGCGGTCAAGTCCCTGTTGATCTTCGTCGTGCTGGTCGTTCTCACGCTCTTCAACATCTGGTTCGAGCGTCGCGTGGTGGCCCGGATGCAGCACCGCGTCGGCCCCAACGTGCACGGTCCGTTCGGTCTGCTCCAGTCGCTCGCGGACGGCGTCAAGCTGGCCTTGAAGGAAGACATCATCCCGAAGGCGGCCGACAAGGTGGTCTTCGTCCTGGCGCCGATCCTGGCGGCGATCCCGGCCTTCGTGACGTTCGCGGTGATCCCGTTCGGCCCCGAGGTGAACCTCTTCGGGGAACGCACCCCGCTGCAGCTCACCGACATGCCGGTCGCGGTGCTCTTCGTGATGGCGATCGCCTCGATCGGCATCTACGGCATCGTCCTCGGTGGTTGGTCCTCCGGCTCCACCTACTCGCTGCTCGGTGGCCTCCGCTCCAGTGCGCAGATGATCTCCTACGAGGTCGCGATGGGCCTGGCCCTGGTCGCGGTCTTCCTCTACGCCGGGTCGATGTCGACCTCGGAGATCGTCGCCGCCCAGGACGACGTCTGGTTCGCCTTCGTCCTGGTGCCCTCCTTCGTGATCTACGTGATCGCGATGGTCGGCGAGACCAACCGTGCGCCGTTCGACCTGCCGGAGGCCGAGGGCGAGCTGGTCGGTGGCTTCCACACCGAGTACTCGTCGCTCAAGTTCGCCCTCTTCTTCCTTGCCGAGTACATCAACATGGCCACCGTCTCCGCGCTGGCCACGACGCTCTTCCTCGGCGGTTGGCACGCGCCGTGGCCGATCTCCCAGCTGTGGGAAGGCTCGAACGAGGGTTACTGGCCGTTGCTCTGGTTCTTCTCGAAGATGTACCTCTTCATCTTCATGTTCATCTGGCTGCGCGGCTCGCTGCCGCGGTTGCGCTACGACCAGTTCATGGCGTTCGGCTGGAAGCGGCTGATCCCGATCTCGCTGGTCTGGATCGTCGCGGTGGCGACCATCCGCGCGGCCACCCTCGACGACGGCCTGACCCGCAACCAGTTGCTCAGCGTGGTCGGCGTACTCGCCGTGATCTTCCTGGTCCTCTTCCTGGTCCCGGAGAAGAAGGCGCCACCGGCACCCGAGCCGATGCCCGAGGCCAGGCCGGGTGGTTTCCCGGTCCCGCCGATGCCCGCAAACGGCGCGGTCCGCGGTGCGGCCGCCCCGCTCACCTTCCGAGAGGAGAAGTGATGGCTGACTCGCCCAACCTCAAGGAGCAGTTGATCGACCCGATCGCGGGGTTCGGGGTCACCTTCCGGACGATGTTCCGCAAAGTGGTGACCGAGCAGTACCCGTTCGAGAAGAACCCCACCGCACCACGGTTCCACGGTCGGCACCAGCTCAACCGCTGGCCGGACGGGCTGGAGAAGTGCGTGGGCTGCGAGCTCTGCGCGTGGGCCTGCCCGGCGGATGCGATCTACGTCGAGGGTGCCTCGAACGACGACGCGGCGGGTGAACGGTTCTCGCCCGGTGAGCGGTACGGCCGGGTCTACCAGATCAACTACCTGCGCTGCATCCTGTGCGGTCTCTGCATCGAGGCCTGCCCGACCCGGGCGCTCACGATGACCAACGAGTACGAGCTGGCCGACTCCTCGCGCGAGTCGCTGATCTACGAGAAGAACGACCTGCTCGCGCCGTTGCTGCCCGGCATGGAGCAGCCCCCGCACCCGATGCGGCTCGGCGACGACGAGGGCGACTACTACCGGGGCGCCTACCGCAAGCCCGCCGAGGGCGAGGTGTCTCAGTGACCGCGTTCTGGATCCTGGCGCCGATCATGGTGATCGCCGCCCTCGGCATCCTCTTCGTCCGCAAGGCCGTCCACGCCGCCCTGCTGCTGGCCGTGGTGATGGTCTCCCTCGCCGTGCTCTACGCGGTGCTGGAGGCCCCGTTCCTCTTCGCGGTGCAGATCATCGTCTACACCGGCGCGATCCTGATGCTCTTCCTCTTCGTGCTGATGCTGGTCGGTGTCGACGCCTCCGACTCCGTGGTCGAGACGATCCGCGGACAGCGGCTGTTGGCCACCATCGTGGGTCTGGCCTTCGGTGCCACGCTGATCCTCTCGCTCTCCCAGCTGACCTTCGGCACCGTCGTCGGTCTCGACGAGGCGAACAACGGCGGCAACGTCGAGGCGCTGGCCAACCTGCTCTTCAGCAACTACGTCTTCGCCTTCGAGACCACCTCGGCGCTGCTGATCACCGCAGCGATGGGCGCGATGCTGTTGGCGCACCGGGAACGGATCACCGCCAAGCTCGGCCAGCGCGAGCACGCCAACCAGCGGATGACCGAGTACGCCGAGACCGGCCGTCACCCCGGGCCGCTGCCGGCCCCCGGTGTCTTCGCCCGGCACAACGCGGTCGACACCCCCGCACTGCTGCCCGACGGCTCGCCGTCCTACGCCTCCATCTCGCGGGTCCTGGCGGCCCGCGGGGCGGTGCGGAGCGCTCCCGTCGAACAGATCAACGAGGTGCTGCGCCAACTGGGCGCACCGGCCGTCGGCCCGGCGCCGTCCACCCTCACACCCGAAGCACGTGACGAGGAGAACGTCGTCCTCGCCGATGACGCCGCGGCGGCGCCTCCCGCACAGGCCCCCAGCGATCTGCCTGAGGGTCCGTCGAGCGAGGGCCCGCCGGCCGAGGGGAAGGAGGACGCCTGATGGAGACCGAGCCGTACATCCTGCTCTCCGCGATCCTGTTCACGATCGGTTGCATCGGTGTTCTGGTGCGACGCAACGCGATCGTGGTCTTCATGTGCGTGGAGTTGATGCTCAACGCCTCGAACCTCGCGCTGGTCACCTTCGCCAAGGCGAACGGCAATCTCGAGGGACAGATCGCCGCCTTCTTCGTGATGGTCGTCGCGGCCGCCGAAGTAGTGGTGGGTCTGGCGATCATCATGACCATCTTCCGCGCCCGTCGTTCGGCTTCGGTCGACGACGCCAGCCTGCTGAAGTACTGAGGTGAGTTGAGTTGCTGACAACCCTGACCACCGTCGTGCCGGTCCCCGCTGCTGCGGACGGCGTCTTCGGCCTTGCCTGGCTGGTGATCGCACTGCCGTTGGCCGGTGCCGCCATCCTGTTGATCGGTGGCCGGTTCACCGACAGGTGGGGCCACCTGCTGGGCACCGCGACGGCGCTCGCCTCCTTCGGGGTGGGCCTGGCGATGTTCTTCGCGCTGCTCGGCGAGGAGAGCGACAACCGCCAGTACTACGACCACCTCTGGACCTGGTTCCAGGTGGGTGGGCTCGACGTCGGGATGGACCTGCTCTACGACCCGCTCTCGGCACTCTTCGTGCTGCTGATCACCGGAGTCGGATCGCTGATCCACATCTACTCGATCGGCTACATGGCGCATGACGCCAGGCGTCGTCGTTTCTTCGGGTATCTCAACCTCTTCATCGCCGCGATGCTGATGCTGGTCCTGGCGGGCAACTACCTGGGTGTCTTCCTCGGCTGGGAAGGCGTGGGACTCGCCTCCTACCTGTTGATCGGTTTCTGGCAGCACAAGGACTCCGCCGCTGCGGCGTCCAAGAAGGCGTTCGTGATGAACCGGGTCGGCGACGTCGGCATGGTGCTGGCGATCAGCCTGATGTTCGTCACCTTCGGCGCGACCGGGTTCGCTGCGGTCGCGGCCGGTGTCGGCGGGGCGAGCGAGTCCACGCTCAACGCGATCGGTCTGCTCCTACTGCTCGGGGCCTGCGGCAAGAGTGCCCAGGTTCCGTTGCAGGGTTGGCTGTTGGACGCGATGGAGGGCCCGACCCCGGTCTCCGCTCTGATCCACGCGGCCACCATGGTCACCGCGGGCGTCTACCTGATCACCCGCTCCAACTTCATCTTCGAGAACGCTCCGGCCGCGCAGACCGCGGTCGTCGTCGTCGCCGTGGTCACCCTGTTGTGGGGCGCGATCATCGGTTGCGCCAAGGACGACATCAAGAAGGCACTGGCCGGCTCCACGATGAGCCAGATCGGTTACATGATGCTGGGGGCCGGACTGGGAGTGGCGGGTTACGCGTTCGCGATCTTCCACCTGATCACGCATGGTTTCTTCAAGGCCAACATGTTCCTCGGCGCCGGTTCGGTGATGCACGCGATGGACGACGACGTCGACATGCGGCACTACGGCGCGCTGCGGAAGTTCGTCCCGGTCACCTTCCTCACCTTCGCGATGGGCTACCTGGCGATCATCGGATTCCCCGGCTTCTCGGGCTTCTGGTCGAAGGACAAGCTGATCGAGACCGCGTTCGCGGAGAACACGGTCGTCGGTCTCGCCGCCCTGCTGGGAGCGGGCATCACGGCGTTCTACATGACCCGGTTGATGTTGATGACCTTCTTCACCGACAAGCGGTGGGCGGACCCGGAGACCGGCGAGGAGCCGCACCCGCACGAGTCGCCCGCGGTGATGACCGTCCCGTTGATCGTGCTGGCCGCCCTCTCCATCTTCGGCGGTGTGATGCTGGCCGGTGACTGGATCATCGAATGGCTGGAACCGGTGGTCGGCCACGCCGAGCACCATGACCCGCCGATCCCGGCCCTGGCGTTGACCGCGATCATCGTCGCGGTGGTCGCCGTCGGTGTCGCGACGGCCTGGTTCACCATCGGCAGGTCCGAGGTGCCGCGCACTGCCCCCAGCGACGTCTCCCCGCTGACCAAGGCAGCGCGCGCCGACCTCTACGGCGACGCGATCAACGACACCCTGGTGGTAGCGCCGACGATGAGCCTGGCCCGCGGCCCGCAGACCTTCGACGACACCTTCGTCGACGGCGCGGTGGAAGGCCAAGGCCTCGCCACCAGCGGCATCGCCGGACTGCTGCGCAAGGTGCAGAACGGTTACGTCCGCTCCTACGCGCTCTCCATCCTGCTCGGTGCGGCGCTGGTCGTCCTGGCCCTTCTGGCGGTGAACTGGTGATGAACGACTTCCCCTGGCTCAGTCTGCTCGGCATCGTCCCGTTGGCCGGTGCCCTGCTCACCGCGCTGACGCCGTCCAGGCCCGGCGCGGCGCTGCCGAAGCAGGTGGCCCTCGGTACCTCGCTGGTCACCCTGGTGATCGCGATCGTCGTCGGGCTCCGGTTCGACCCGGACGAGGGCATGCAGTTCGCCGAGACCCACACCTGGATCGAGGCGTTCGGTGCGCACTACGCGCTCGGCGTCGACGGGATCGGCCTCGCCCTGGTCCTGCTCACCGCGGTCCTGCTCCCGGTCGTCGTGCTGGCGTCGTGGCACGACGCGGACGAACGCAACACCTCGGCCTTCTTCGCCTGGATCTTGACGCTCTCGGGTCTCGCTCTCTTCGTCTTCATGGCCCAGGACGTCTTCCTGTTCTACGTCGTCTTCGAGGCGACGTTGATCCCGGCCTACTTCTTGATCGGCTCCTACGGTCACGGTGCGGAGCGCGCCCACGCAGCGATGAAGTTCCTGCTCTACATGCTGGCCGGCGGTCTGATCATGTTGGCCTCGGTGGTCGGCCTCTACGCGGTCTCGGCGGCGGCAGGGGAGCCGACCTACCTGATCTCCGAGCTCTCCGCGATGGGCTTCGACAAGGAGACCGGGCGCTGGCTCTTCGTCGGCTTCTTCATCGCCTTCGCGATCAAGGCACCGCTCTTCCCGGTCCACACCTGGCTGCCGAGCACCACCGCCAACGCGACGCCGGGCACCTCGGTCCTGCTGATCTGTGTGCTCGACAAGATCGGCACCTACGGCATGATCCGGTTCTGCCTGGAGCTCTTCCCGGAGGCCTCGAAGTGGGCGACCCCGGTGGTGATCACGCTGGCCGTGATCAGCATCGTCTACGGCGCCCTGCTGGCGATCGTCTCCGACGACATGCTCAAGCTGATCGGTCTGACGTCGCTGTCGCACTTCGGCCTGATCACGTTGGGGATCTTCGTGATGAGCACCCAGGGCATCTCCGGGGCGACCTTCTACATGGTCAACCACGGTCTCGCTACCGCGGTGCTCTTCCTGGTCGCCGGCTACCTGATCCGCCGGACCGGCTCCCAGCTGATCGGGGAGCACGGCGGCATCGAGAAGCATGCGCCGGTGCTGGCCGGGCTCTTCCTGATCGGTGGCCTGGGCACCCTGGGCCTGCCGGGGCTCTCTCCTTTCGTCTCGGAGTTCCTGGTGATCCTGGGGGCGTTCAACTACCACTGGGTCGTCGGTGCCTTCGCGGTCACCGCGATCGTGCTGGCCGCCGTCTACGTGCTGCGGATGTACCAGCGGCTGATGACCGGCCCCAGCGGCCCGGCCGTGGGTGACCTCAAGGTCCGCGAGGTCAGCGCGATCGCCCCGCTGGTGTTGGTGATGGTGGTCCTCGGCTTCTACCCGCAGCCGGTACTGGACGTGATCAACCCGGCGGTCGACGCGGTGTTGGTGAGCGTCGATGAGACCGATGATCCGCCCACCGTGCCGATCGACCAGGTGGTCTCCGACCAGACGCACGAGGAGGTGGACCAGTGATCGAGTTCTCCAAGCCCGCACTGGAGTACGGCGAACTGTGGCCGTTGATGGCGGTCTTCGCGATCGCCTGCGTCGGGGTGCTGATCGAGGCGTTCGCCCCGCGTGCGGTGCGCTACCTGGCCCAGGTCACCCTGGCGTTGGCAGGAACGGTGGCCGCTCTGGTCGGCGTCGTCCTGATCGGGATCGACCACGACAACGGTGACCGTCTCGACGGCACTGTGGCCGCGATGGGTGCGATCGTCGTCGACGGCCCGGCGATCTTCGTCTGGGGTCTGCTTCTGGTGATCGCGATCGCCGGCATCCTGCTCTTCGCCGAGCGGCGCCTCGAGGGCGGCGTCAGCGCGTTCGCGGGCCAGGCCGCAGCGGTTCCCGGCTCGGACGCCGAGCAGGAGGCTGCCGCGCACCGCCTCGACCACACCGAGGTCTATCCACTGCTGATGTTCGCCCTCGCCGGAATGATGCTCTTCGCAGCGGCGGCGGACCTGTTGGCCTTCTTCGTGGCGCTCGAGGTGCTGTCGTTGCCGCTCTACCTGCTGACCGGGCTGGCACGCCGCCGTCGTCTGCTCAGCCAGGAGGCCGCGCTCAAGTATTTCCTGCTCGGGGCATTCTCGTCGGGCTTCGTGATCTACGGCATCGCGTTGGTCTACGGCTACTCCGGCACGATGAGCTACGCCGGCATCCACGAGGCGATCGCCAACAGCGCCGACAACCGGCCGCTGCTCCTGGTCGGCCTCGGCCTGATCAGCGTCGGGCTCCTCTTCAAGATCGGCGCCGCGCCGTTCCAGGCCTGGACCCCGGACGTCTACCAGGGAGCACCGACCCAGGTCACCGCCTTCATGGGCGCGGCCACCAAGGTGGCGGCCTTCGCCGCGATGATGCGCCTCTTCTACGTGGCCTTCGGCTCCGAGCGATGGACCTGGGTCCCGGTGCTCGCCGTCATCGCCGTGGTCACCATGGTCGTCGGCGCGCTGCTCGCGATCGCCCAGACCGACATCAAGCGGATGCTGGCCTACTCCTCGATCACCCACACCGGCTTCCTGCTCACCGGTCTGATCGGGGCACGCGCCAGCGGCGAACTGGCGGACGGCCAGATCTCCTCGACCCAGGCGGTCCTCTTCTACCTGGTCACCTACTCTTTCATGACGCTCGGCGCCTTCGCCGTCGTCTCGTTGGTCCGTGACGCCGGTGGCGAGACCACCGGGATGGCCCGCTGGGCGGGCCTGGGGAAGGAGTCGCCGCTGGTGGCCGGGGTCTTCGCCCTCTTCCTGCTCGGCTTCGCCGGTATCCCGCTGACGGCGGGCTTCGCCGGCAAATGGGCGGTCTTCGCCTCCGCGATGTCGGCCGGCCAATGGCAGGTGGTGGTGGCCGCCGTGCTCACCAGTGCCCTGGCTGCGTTCTTCTACATCCGGGTGATCGTGGTGATGTTCTTCTCCGAGCCCGAGGGCGACGGTCCGACCGTGGCGCTGCCGAGTATGGCGACGAGCGTTACGATCGGTTTCGGCGTCCTGGCGACCGTGATTCTCGGCGTGTTGCCCGGCCCGTTGCTCGACCTAGCGGCCCATGCGGGAGACTTCATCAGGTGACCACCAGTAACGCAGCCGAAACTCCTGCGGCACTTGCCCTGCCGATCCTCGACGAGGAGCTTGCCGACCGCCTTCGCCGGCGGATGGCCGTCGTCGAAGAAGCCTTGGTCGGGCACATCCGCAGCGAGGCCGACTTCGTGACCACTGCGGCCCGGCACCTGATGACTGCCGGGGGCAAGCGGTTCCGCCCGCTGCTGGTGCTGCTGGCCGCCGAGGCCGGCACCACGCCGGACTCCGACGACTTGGTCACGGCTGCCTGTGTGGTCGAGCTGACCCACCTGGCGTCGCTGTACCACGACGACGTGATGGACGAGGCCGAGCTGCGTCGTGGCACCGAGTCCGCCAACGCCCGGTGGGACAACCACGTCGCGATCCTGACCGGCGACTTCCTCTTCTCGAAGTCGTCGGAGCTGACCGCCGACCTCGGCGCGGACGCGGTCCGGATCCAGGCGCAGACGTTCACCCGCCTGGTGGAGGGGCAGATCCTGGAGACGGTGGCGCCCGCTGAGGGAGCCGACCCGCTGGAGCATCACCTGCGCGTGATCGCCGGCAAGACCGGTTCGCTGATCGCCACCTCGGCTCGCTACGGCGCCCGTTTCGGTGGGGCGACGCGCGAGGTCGAGGAGGCGCTGGCCGCCTACGGCGAGATCGTCGGCGCCGCCTTCCAGATCTCTGACGACATCTTGGACATCGCCTCGGAGACCGACGAGTCCGGCAAGACGCCCGGCACCGATCTGCGCGAAGGTGTGCCGACCCTGCCGGTGCTGCTGGTCCAGCGCTCGAACGACCCGGCCGACGCCCGGCTCCAGGAGCTGCTGCGCTCCGACCTCAGCGACGACGCCGCGCTCGCCGAGGCCTTGGAGCTGATCCGCAAGCACCCCGCGATGGACGAGGCGAAGGCCTACGTCGTCGGGCGTGCCAACGAGGCGAAGGCGCTCCTGGAAGCGCTGCCCCGGGGCCCGGTCCGCGAGGCGCTCGAAGCCTTCGCGGACGCCGTCGCGATCCGCTCGACCTGAGCCGACCGCGCCGCGATTCGGGAGGCTTGGCGCCTCCTGGGAGACTTGTTTCCTGGTGCCGGTGTTCGGCTCCGGGAAGAAGGTAGTGCGGCATGGACGCCACGAAGGGTCGATTCGGTACCGGCACGATCGGCCTGGTGATCGCTGTTCTGGCGGTGATCGCCGGCGCGGTCTGGTTCTTCGGGTTCCGTGACGCACCGCTCGACGACGACGTCGTGGTCCAGTACGGCGACGACGTCGTCAAGGTCGACGACTTCCAGGACCGCAGCGCCGCGTTGATCGCCATTCACGCCCTCCAGGTGCCCGGCGACGCCGGCGCGCAGGAGGTCTTCCGCCGCCAGATGGCGAAGTCGATCGCGATCTCCGAGGTGCTGGACGCGGCCGCCGAGAAGCGGGGGATCACGGTCCCGGAGGGCGCCGAGCAGAAGACGCTCGACGAGTTGCTCACCCGATTGAAGACGACCCCCGAGAAGTTCGCCAGCTACCTCGATCAGTCGGGCGCGACCCAGGAGCAGGTCCTGGTCGAACTGCGCCGGCAGCTGATCGCCCAGCAGCTCTACCAGGACGTGACCGCGAAGATCGAGCCGGTGGACGAGGACGAGCTGCGGACCGCGTTCGACTCGGCGTCGGGCCACCTGGCCACGCCGGAGAAGCGGGTGGTCAGTTCGATCGTGGTCAAGGACAAGAAGAGCGCCCAGCAGGTGCTGGCCCAGCTCCGTGGCGGGGCTTCGTTCGAGAAGCTGGCCAAGAAGCGGTCGATCGACACTGCGACCGCGGCCCAGGGCGGCGTCCTGGGCGAGTTTGCGAAGAAGGACCTGGAGGAGGCCTACGCCGAGCTGGCGTTCGCGGCCAAGGCCGGTGCCCTCTTCGGACCGGTCAAGACCTGGTCGGGCTGGCACGTGGGCCGCGTCGACAAGGTCATCGCCGCCAAGAACCCGACCTTCGCCGAGGCGAAGGAAGGCCTGCGCAAGCAGGTCGAGGAGCGGCGCGGCGTCGACCTATGGGAGGACTGGCTCGGCAAGCAGTTGAAGGACGCCGATCTGCGCTACGGCGACGACTACCGCCCGGCCAGCCCCAACGACCCTACCGGCGCCGTCCCGACCAACGCGGCCGTCTGAGGCGCGCATCGCTGGCGGACGGCTGCTAGACGAGGGAGTCCTCGCGGTCGTTGTCGTCGACTTCAGTCGAACGGGGTGTCTGCAACGACCGCTTGGACTCGGCAAGAACAGAGCCACACCAGGTGCAGTTCGGCCAAAGCAAGGCGGTTCCGACCCGGTCGCGACCTGCGAGGTGCCGGTGGTCCAGCCCTAGATCGAGCAGCCCGCCGAGCAGGTTCCGCCCGAGCAGGCCCCGGTCGAGCAGCAGTGGGGGCAACAACCCGCGGACCAGCAGCGCCCCACGCAATCTTCGCCCCGCACCTCTGACTGGTTGAAATCGCCAGTCAGACGTACGCTGAAAGTGTCGGAGCCATCGGGAAGGTAGGGCAGATGACCGTCATCCGTCACCGCTCGTTCCCGACCCCTGTGGTCGAGTTGGATGCGATCAAGGGGGCGTCCGGTTCTGCCCTCAGAATGAGCCGGAGCAGGTACCGGACCCTCACCGAGCGGGGCATCGTCTCGCCAGGCTTCAGGGTTCCGGTCAGGACCCGCGCCGGGTTCAGCGGCTCACGCAAATACCACAGCGTTCTGGCGATCTTGGCTCTCAAGGCGCAACTTGCCGGAGATGATGAAGGTGCTGAGTACCTCGGCGGGCAGGCGCGCGATCTGGAGAGCCGGTTCGAGGCCAGCATCGCCGGGTACCTGATAGACCACGCGGCGACTGACCTGGCGCATGCAGACTTCTTCAAGGATCTTCTCGCTGCGACCGAGGGGGCCCTCGATGGCTGGGCTCGCTTCCGAGAAGTGATCTTCGCGGACGGTGAAGTTGTGGAGATCGACGACAACGATGTTCGCATCATCGGAACCACGTCCGCGGGTGAGCCGATCGAAGTGCTTCTTCCCGCAACCCTGGCCCATGCTCAACAGATTGACGTAGGGGATGCCGTCTGGGTGTTCCGTATTCTGGCGGGTACGAGCGCAATCGTCGAGATCATGCCCACGGAGTCGGCGGAGGGCAGCGGCGGGCGTCGCTATCTTGAGGAAGGCGCGGGCGCGCCCATCAGCAAGGCTGAGGCCGAGTACTTTCAGAACTTGCCGAAGGGAACCCTTCCTGCGGTCAGGGTGGCGAGGATCGCCGGTTGACCCTGACCTGGCGCGAGGCTACGAAGGGGGATCGCCCCCTCCTGCAACGGTTCGTCTGCACCGTTCCCACTCCTCGTGAGCCAGGCCGGCGTGCTCGACCTCATCCGAAGCCGTACGAGCGTGAGGTCGAGAAGGCGGTACGTGCCCTGCCGGTACCCATTTCAGGGGCCGACGGGGTGGCGCTACTCGGCTTTGACGAATCGGAGGAGTTGGTCTCGGTCGCAGCCTGGTGTTCCATCATCGGTGTGGCTTGGCTCTACAAGATTCGATTGGTTGCGGCCGCCGGTAGCCAGCGTGGATCCGGTGGGGCGGTGGCTCGTGAATGTCTGGACGAGGTTCTTCGGCGGATCGCGTCTGAGTGCTCAGGGGCCACCGTCTTTGGGCTCGTCGATGGGCGCAACGCGAACTGCCAGCGGTTGTTGGCCGACCGCGGTTTCGCCAGAACGCCCGGACCTGTCGATGACCCTCGTCTAGAAATGTGGGCTGCGGAGTTGTCCGGGTAAGGGGCAGATCCGCCGGACGGCGTCTTCGCCCCGACTTGCCCGCAGGCCTCCCTCACGCTGGGCTGCCGACCTGGGTCGGCGACAACGTGAGGGGGCCCGCGAGGGTCAGCGGTAGTTGGTGAACTGGACCGCGAACTCGTAGTCCTGGGACTTCACCAGCTGCTGGACGGCCTGGAGGTCGTCACGCTTCTTGGAGGAGACGCGGAGCTCGTCGCCCTGGATCTGGGCCTTCACGCCCTTGGGGCCCTCGTCGCGGATCAGCTTGGAGATCTTCTTCGCGTCCTCGGAGGTGATGCCCTCCTTGAGGTTGATGGTGATCTTGGAGACCTGGCCGGACTGGCGGGGCTCGCTGGCGTCGACGATCTTCAGGCTCTGGTTCCGCTTGATCAGCTTGCCCTGGAAGACGTCGAGGACGGCAGACGCGCGGTCGTCGGCGGAGGCCTCGATCTCGATCACGAACTCGCCGTTCCATTCGATCTTGGCGCCGGTGCCCTTGAAGTCGAATCGGGTGGCGATCTCGCGGGCGGTCTGCCCCAGCGCGTTGTCGACCTCCTGGCGGTCGATCTTGCTCACGATGTCGAATGACGAGTCAGCCATGGCTTCTCCTTCTCCTCGCCCGGTCAAGAGGCGGGCATACGGTGGGGTTCGGGGGTGGAGAGACCTCAGTTTTTCACTCGGTCGCTCACTGCGCTATTGTTGCTGCTTGCTACGACCCGGCCAAGCCGGGGGGTAGTGCGCGGCAGATTGCCCGAGCGGCCAATGGGAGCGGACTGTAAATCCGTCGGGAAACCTTCGAAGGTTCGAATCCTTCATCTGCCACAGCGCAAGACTCAGGCCCTCGCCTCAGGCGGGGGCCTGAGTCGTTCCTGCCTGCCGCCAGTAGCCGGCGCGCCGGCCCGATGGAGGAGTGACCCGAGTGACCAGCGAGGCCCGTGAGCTGCGGTATCCCTTGGGACGCTCGCGAGCTTTCCTGGTCTGGGGAATCGCGATGGTCGCCTACGTGCTGGCGATCTTCCACCGCAGCTCGCTGGGCGTGGCCGGCCTGTTGGCGACCGAACGGTTCGAGATCTCGAACTCCGAACTCGCGGCCTTCACCGTCCTGCAACTCCTGGTCTACGCCGCGATGCAGGTCCCGGTAGGGGTGCTCCTGGACCGCTACGGCCCCCGTGCGCTGCTCCTGAGCGGCGGGATCCTGATGGCGGCGGGCCAGTTCGCCTTCGCCGTCGTCGATGGGTTCGGGGGTGCGTTGGTGGCGCGCGGTGTCGTCGGTGCCGGCGACGCGATGATCTTCGCCAGCGTGATCCGGTTGGCCAACGCCTGGTTCCCTGCGCGGCAGGTGCCGATGGTGGTGCAGGGAACGGGGATGATCGGGCAGCTCGGCTCGGTGCTGGCCTCGGTGCCGTTGACCATCATGCTCCGCGAGATCGGCTGGACCCGTACCTTCGCGGCCGCCGCGACATGCAGCGTGGTGGTGCTGATCGTGGTGCTCCTGGTGGTCCGTGACTCGCCGTACCGGGAGCGTCAGGTCACCGAGGTCCGGATCGGCGAACTGGTCCGTTCCCTCGGCGGCGTGTGGCGCAGCGCCGGAACCCAGCTCGCATTCTGGATGCACTTCACCTCCCAGTTCGCGATCAACTGCTTCGCGTTGCTGTGGGGCTTCCCGTTCCTCGTAGAGGCTCAGGGGCTCTCCGACGAAGCGGCCTCCACGGTGCTCCTGGTGATGGTCGCCTCGGTGTTGGTGATCGGATGGGCGATGGCCAAGCTGATCGCCCGTTTCCCCTACTACCGTTCGCTGCTGGTGGTCGGTGTCGTGGTGGCGATCGCCGTGGTCTGGGCGGTCGTCCTGCTCTGGCCCGGGCAGAGCCCGGTCTGGCTGCTGGTCCTGATGGCCGTGGTCACCGCCGTCGGCGGCCCCGCCTCGATGGTCGCCTTCGATGTCGCCCGCACGTTCACCTCGCCGCAGGCGATCGGCCGGGTCACCGGGTTGGTCAACGGCGGCGGCTACATCGCCACCTTGGCCGTGACCGCCCTGATCGGGTTGATCCTCGACCTGCACGCCACCGACGGCGACACCCGGAGTCTTGGGGACTTCAAGCTCGCGATGGCCGTCCAGTTCCTCTTCTGGGGCGTAGGCGCGGTGCAGATCATCCGCTGGCGTCGCCGCGCGATCGCCCTGTTGTCGGCGGACGGCGGCGATCGGGTGACCCGGCTGCGTCGCGGCGAACAGGTCAGCCTGCCGGTGATCTGACGCCGCAGTGCCGGTGGCTGATCCCCGAAGGTGCGAGGTCCGAGCTAGATTGCCCAGATGGGCGACGACGGCGTACAGGCGAACACCCGCCGGATCGAGGAGTCGGTGGTCACCGACTTCAGCGACCGGATGAGCTACGGCGGCTATCTGGAGCTGCCCACCCTGTTGTCGGCGCAGCGGCCCCTCTCGGACCCGGAGCACCACGACGAGCTGCTCTTCATCGTGCAGCACCAGACCACCGAGCTGTGGCTCAAGCTGGTGTTGCATGAACTCACCGACGCCTGCGCCCGGCTCCGGGCCGACGATCTTGGCCACGCGTTGAAGAACATCGCCCGGGTCAAGCACGTGCAGAAGACCCTTGCCGAGCAGTGGTCGGTGCTGGCGACCCTGACGCCGAGCGAGTACGCCGAGTTCCGGGGCGTACTGGGCAACTCCAGCGGGTTCCAGTCCTGGCAGTACCGGGCGGTCGAGTTCACCCTCGGCAACAAGAACGCCGCCATGCTCAAGGTTTTCGAGGCCGACCCGCAGGCCCACCAGATGGTCGCCGAGGCGTTGGCCCAACCGTCGCTCTACGACGAGTTCCTGCGCTACCTGGCGCGGCACGGCTACCCGGTCCCGGCTGCGGTGCTGGAGCGTGACGTCACCACCGCCTGGACCTTCGATGCCGAGCTGGTCCCGGTCTTCGCAACGATCTATGCCGACACCGAGCAGCATTGGGCGGCCTACGAGACCTGCGAGGAGCTGGTCGACCTGGAGGACAACTTCCAGCTCTGGCGTTTCCGCCACCTCAAGACGGTGGAACGGATCATCGGGCTCAAGCCCGGCACCGGAGGAAGTAGCGGTGCTCCCTTCCTCCGGCGCGCGCTCGAGCTCACCTTCTTCCCGGAGCTCTACGCGGTTCGCACCGCGTTGTGAGCTGGCACCTCAGCCGAACTCGGCACGGACCGCATCGGTGTGGGCGCCCAATAGCGGGCCCGCGCTGCGGATCGTGCCTGGTGTCGCGGTGAACCGGGGAACCACGCCCGGCATCGGCATGGGTTGGGGGTAGCCCGGGGCGTCGATCCGGGTCACCATGCCGCGGGCTTGGTACTGCTCGTCGGCGACGATGTCGGCGGGAGTGAAGATCCGTCCACGAGGGATCTCGTGGGCGTCGATCGTCGCCTCCAAGGTCTCGCTCAGCTGGCTCGAGGTCCACGCCTCGATCAGCGCGTCGAGCTCGATGGCGTGGGCTCCGCGGGCCTGGTGGGTGGCGAACCGGGGGTCCTCGATCAGTTCTGGCCGGCCCATCGCTTCGGCCAGTCGGCCGAAGAGCGAGTCGCTGTTGGCTGCGATCAGCACTTCGACGCCGTCCTTGGTCGAGTAGACGTTGGACGGCGCAACGCCGGGCAGGGTGCTGCCCGCTCGCCGTTTGCTGATGCCGCCGACCTCCCAGTCCGCGACCAACGACTCGGTAAGGGCGAAGACGCTCTCGTAGAGCGCGACGTCGACCTCTTGGCCCTTGCCGGTCCGATGGCGTTCGTTGAGCGCCGCCATCGCACCGCTCACGGCGAAGAGTGCCGCCGTCGAATCACCGAGGCTGATCCCGGCTCGCACCGGCGGACGATCGCTGAAGCCCATCAGAGCCCGCAACCCACCCATCGCTTCGGCAACGCTGCCGAAGCCGCGGTCGCTGGCGCGCGGGCCATCCTGGCCGAACCCGGAGACGTGCACCATGATCAGGCCTGGGTTGTCCGGGGCCAGCGACGCATAGTCCAGTCCCCAGCCCTGCATCCGGCCAGGGGCGAAGTTCTCCAGCACGATGTCGGCCTGTAGGCAGATCGAGCGGGCCAGCGCCCGGTCGGCGTCGGACTTGAGGTCGAGGACCACCGACTCCTTGTTACGTGCGATCGCCGGCCACCACAGGCTTCTGCCGTCCTGGAGTACGCCCCAGGTGCGCATCGGGTCGCCCACGGGCGGCTCGATCTTGATCACCCGCGCGCCGTAGTCGCCGAGTAGTTGGCCGGCGAACGGACCGGCGATGAAGCCGCCCAACTCGACGACGGTCACCCCCTCGAGGGGACCGCGGCTCATCGGGCAACTCCGATCAGGTGACGATCAGTGCGTGGCGCCGTTCCCGTACACGGTTCGGTACCAGATCGCACTGAGGATGTCGACGGCGGTGTCGTCGTCAGGAGCATCGACATCTTCATCGCCTCCCGCCGCGAGCCAGACCCAGCAGAAGCCCTCCAGCATGGAGACGATCGCCGAGGCCAGTTGCCGTTCGGGCAGTCCGGGGGAGTGGCCCGCCCGCTCCGCCGTGTGCAGCGTGGTCACCACTTCGCGGATTCCGGCTGCCCTGATCCTGCGCCACCGCTCCGTGTAGGTGTCGTCGCGCATCGACATCTGGAAGACGCCGATCAGTTCCGGCAGGTACTTGCGGTACGAGTTCCAGTAGGTCAGGACCGCTCCCCGGATGTCCTCCACGGGGTCGCCGGTCTGCGCTCGCATGGAGCCCTTGAGAACCTCGTCCGTGAACTCGGTCAGCAGCGCTTCGAGGAGTTGCTCCTTGTTCTCGTAGTAGTTGTAGAACGAGCCCGCGGACCGTCCAGCGGCCGCCGCAATATCCGAGATCTTCGCGTTGAAGTAGCCCACCTCGGCGAACGTCTCGCGCGCCGCTTGTAGGAACGCTGCTTCGGTCCGCTGTCCCTTGGAGGTACCGGACATGCTGATTCGCCCTTTCGTGGGTTGGGGAGGCCCGATGAGCCGGTGAGGCGGCTCTCCGAGCAACTTGTCGCCGGTTGAGCATATTCATTCCTCCTAGGGGGTTGCGCAAACTCAAATCTGAATCTAACGTCAGAATCAAGTTTTTGGAACCCCTGAACTGAGGAGAGATCGGCATGGCGATGATGAACGGGGCCCAGTACCTGGCCTCCTTGCAGGACGGACGGCGCATCTTCGCCGAGGGTGAGGAGATCAAGGACCTGGCAGAACACGCCCAGTTCGCCAAGTCGCTGCGCCTGGTCGCCGATGGCTACGACGCCCACTACGAGCCGGGTGCAGAGGCCAGTGGGCCGTACTTCAAGATCCCGCGCAGCAAGGACGAGCTCAAGGAGCTGCTGACCGACCTGATGAAGTGGGACATGGTCACGGTGACCACCAGCCAGGGCCTCCTCGCCCTGCTCACCGCGGCTGCCCGGATGCGCGCCGACCTTCCTGAGTACGCGGAGCGGATCGAGAAGTACTTCGCCTACTGCAAGGAGAACGACCTGCGCTGCGTGCAGGCGATCACCGACGCCAAGGGCGACCGCAAGTTCTCGCCGGGCAAGCAGAGCGACGAAGACTCCTACACCCACATCGTGGAGCGTCGCGAAGACGGCATCGTGATCCGGGGCGCCAAGCTGCACATCTCCTCCGCCTCGGTCAGTCACGAGCTCGTGGTGATGCCGACCAAGGCGATGAAGGAGGGCGAGGAGCAGTACGCGGTCGCCTGTGCGATCCCGGTCAACGCGCCCGGCGTGAAGATCGTCAACACCAGCTACGCCCCGAGGGAGCGAGCCGAGGACTTCCCTGCCAGCAGCGAGCACAACATGCCCGAGGGCTTCATCATCCTCGACGACGTCTTCGTGCCCAACGAGCGCGTCTTCCTGGCTGGCGAGACACAGCACTCGCCGACCTTCGCCCACGCACTCGGCCTCTGGGAGCGCCTCGGTGGCACTGCGCACATGGCGGAGTTCGGCGACACACTGGTCGGTCTGGCCCAACTGATCGCCGAGGCCAACGGCACCGAGAAGATCGTGCACGTCAAGGAGAAGATCGCCGAGATGGTGATCTACTCGACGCTCGTCCGTTCCGGCCTCGAGGCAGCGATCGCCAATGCCGCCCCCAGCCCTGAGGGCTGGTACTTCCCGAGCGAGCTGTACACCAACGCCGCCAAGCACTACGCAGCTTCCGAGTACGGCCTGATGACCCGGCATCTGCACGACATCGGTGGTGGCTCGATCGTCACCGCGCCGTCGATCGCCGACCTTGAGAATGAGGAGGTCGGGCCTGCGATCCGTAAGTACATGGCCGGCAAGGACGGCATCGACGGTGAGTATCGGCTGCGCCTGTTCCACGCGATCCGTGACTTCACCGCTGACGCCTACGGGGGCTGGCAGCTCGTCACCATGATCCAGTCCGGCGGCGGCCTCTACGCCCAGCGGATCGTCGCGCGCAAGCACTACGACATGGAGAACGCCAAGGCACTCGGGCGGAAGCTCGCGGGGCTGGCATGACCACTCTTTCGGCGCCCAGCGACCTGGCCGCGTTCGCCGAGTACGTCCGCGAGCAGTTGGGGCGTCTCGCCCCCACCTTCGTCCCGGAGGGTGCCGCGGACCCGAACGACGACCGGATCGCTTCCGTTGAAGAGCTCCGGGAAGGACATGAGGAAGAGGTCGCGCAGGTCCGTAGCCTGCAGGCAGCCCTCTTCGACGCCGGGATCGCTTGGCCGAGTGGGCCGGTCGAGTTCGGTGGGCTCGGCCTGACGGCGGCGCACGATGCCGTCGTCGAGGCCGGACTCTCCGATCTCGGCTTCCCTGCGCGCGATGCGCTCTTCGTCGGGCTCAACATCGTTGCACCTGCGATCCGGCACCATGCCCAGTCGCAGATCCGCGCCGACGAACTCACCGCGCTCTACCGTGGTGACAAGATCGGGTGCCAACTCTTCTCGGAGCCTGGGTCGGGCTCGGACCTTGCCAGCGTCTCGACCAAGGCGGTTCGTGATGGCGACGACTGGGTGATCACCGGCCAGAAGGTATGGACCTCGATGGGACACCTGGCCGACGTCGGGGAGGCTCTGGTCCGGACGGACCCTACGGTCTCCAAGCATGCCGGTCTGAGCATGTTCCTGGTCGACATGCACGCCCCTGGCGTGACCGTGCGACCGATCCGCCAGATGACCGGCGGCGCTGCCTTCAACGAGGTCTTCCTCGACGGCGTCCGGGTGCCGGACAGTCACCGGATCGGCGAGTTGGGCGAAGGGTGGCGCGTCGCCAACACCAGCCTCGGCTCCGAGCGATCCACGATGAGTGGGGCGTCCGGGCCGCTGACCCCTTACGTCCTGGAGCGGTTGAGTGTCCTGGTGCGTCGGCTTGAGGCTGACGCAGACCCGGTCCACCAGGCGCAGATCGCCAGGACAGTCGCGGCGGTCGCCGCGATGCGTGCTGCGGCGGGGCTCAGTGCGGGGTCGTGGAGCCATCAGCTCGAGCCGGTCGCCGGTTCGGTGCTCAAGATGCTGATGGTCCGCGCCCTCGACGAGATCGTTCGGCTGGTCCAGGCCGTCCTCGGCGAGCGTCTTGGCATCGACCACGGCGAACCGGACACCTTCGCCTGGGCGGAGTTCGTGCTCGGAGTCCCGGCGCTGCACCTTGCCGGCGGGACAGATGAGATCCAGCGCAACGTGATCGCCCAGCGAGGCCTTGGACTGCCCCGCCCCTGAATCAAAGTGCCGCGGTCGCCCACAGGCCGCGCAACCATCCAGAACCTGAGTTGTAAGGAGCCGCACCATGGAATCGTTCGTCCAGCTCCGAAGCGGTCGGACACCTCGACAGGTCCATCGCGACGTCGGGGATCTCAAGGACGACGAGCTGGGGCGTTTCGGCTTCAGCGGCCGCGTCGCCCACCTCTATCGCAAGAACGACCCCACCAAGTTCCGCCTCGAGGGCGATCTCGGGGGTGTCGATACCGACACCTTCGCGTTGACCCCGACCGACGAGACGGACCCTTCCGGTGAACCGTTGCTGATGTTCTACAACGACGACTGCCGGATCCTGCTCAGCAAGCGGGCCGAGGCCGCGCCACATTGGAGTCGTAACGTCGACGGTGACGAGCTCGCCTTCGTACACACAGGTAGTGGCTACTTCGAGACCGAGTTCGGTCGTCTGCCGTACCGCTCGGGTGATTGGGTCTACCTGCCGAAGTCGTGTACCTACCGTCAGGTCCCCGCCGAGCGCACCCATCTGCTGATCGTCGAGGCTACCGACGACTTCCGGATCCCGCGGGATGCCTACCTGGGCCGCTTCTTCCCGTTCGACTCGTCGTTGATCACCGTTCCCGAGGCCGAGGCGTTCGCCGAGGACGGGCGCCGGGAGTACGAGGTCCGGTTCAAGCAGCGCGACGGTGAGACCCGCCTGTTCTACACCTTCCACCCGCTCGACGTCGAAGGCTGGAAGGGCGACAACTTCCCCTTCAGCTTCAACATCGAGGACTACGACGTCCTTGGCTCCGACGACGTTCATCTGCCGCCGACCGTGCATCTGTTCATGCAGGCCACCGGCGTCTACGTGATGAACTTCCTGCCGCGTCCTGCCGAAGGGAAGAAGGGCGTCGAGAGGATCCCGTGGTACCACCGCAACGTCGACTACGACGAGATCGCGTTCTACCACGGCGGCAGCGTCTTCGGTGTTGAGATGCCGGTCGGGCTGATCAGCCACGCGCCGCAGGGCTTGCACCACGGCATCCCCGAGCGTGCCCGCGAGCGCGCCCGTCGTCGTCACGATGAAGACAAGACCGTGGAATGGAAGGTCATCGCTATCGACACCCGACGTCGACTCACCGCAACGCCGGTGATGTCCGCAGCGGTTCAGGTCGAGGTTCCTGAGGAGGTACGGGTATGAGCACCAAGCACAAGTACGAGCGGATTCCTTATCTGGTGGTCTTCGAGGACAACTCGGCGTTCCGCGACACGTATGGCGGAGTCACCGAGGACGTCGTCCTGGAGAGTTACCTGCTGCGCCCCACGGACCTCCCGTCGGAGACGGTGATCGTCTTCATGCACCCGATCGGCGGTGGTGCCTATCTGCCGATGAGCAACGCGCTGCCCCGTGCCGGCCATCACGTGATCTATGCGAACTCGCGCTACCGCGGGCAGGACTACGGTCTGATCATGGAGAAGGTCGTCCAGGACCTCGGCGCAGTGATCAAGGACGCCCGGGAGCGGCTGGGCTACAAGAACGTGATCCTGGCGGGGTGGAGCGGCGGCGGCTCGCTGTCGCTGTACTACCAGCAGCAGGCCCAGAAGGCCACGGTCACCTCGACGCCGGCCGGTGACGGCCCGAACCTGACCGAGCTCGACCTTCCGGCCGCCGACGGCATGATGCTGTTGGCCGCCCACGTCAGCCGTTCCGGCACGCTGACCGAGTGGATGGATCCGTCCATCCTCGATGAGAGCGACCCGACGAAACGCGACCCCGAGTTGGATATCTACAACCCGGAGAACCCCAACCAGCCGCCGTACACCGAGGAGTTCATCGAGAGGTACCGCGCCGCCCAGATCGAGCGGAACCGCAAGATCACTCGGTGGGTCAAGGAGCAGTTGGCCGAGTACAAGGCGAACGGCGAACCGCTGATGGAGCGTGGCTTCGTCGTTCACGGCACGATGGCCGACCCGCGCTGGCTCGACCCGACGTTGGACCCGAACGACCGGGTGCCGGGTCGCTGCTATCTGGGCGACCCCAGGATCGTGAATATGGGGCCGGTCGGTCTGGCCCGCTTCTCCACGCTGCGCAGCTGGCTCTCGCAGTGGAGTTGGGACGATGCGCATGGCGACGGACCGGTCTGCGCGGCGGACCTTGAGGTCCCGACTCTGGTGATCGGAAACTCCGCTGACGACGCGTGCACGCCGAGCCACACCCAGCGCCTCTACGACGCGGTCGGACACCCCGACAAGCAGATGCGGACGATCGAGGGAGCCACGCACTATTACTCGGGCGCGGCGCAGGTCGGGCACCTGAACGAGGCGGTCGAGGTGATCACCGAATGGTTGGCGGCGCGCGGTTGGGCAGCCAAGTGAGTTCTCCCCTCGTGGCCGAAATGCCGGCCCTCCTCCTCGAGCAGGTGTTGCGGCGCAATGCCGAGCAGATGCCCGACCAGGTCGCTGTCGTCGGTACTCAGGCCACCTTGACCTGGGCTCAGCTCGACGCCGGTGCGGATCGGGTGGCCGGGATCATCGAGCGCAGCGGTGGAGCCGGGTCGCGGGTCGCCTTCTTCGGTGCCAACGACTTCGGTTACCCGATGGTCCTGGTCGGTGCCCACCGGCAGCGTTCGGCGCTGGTCGGACTGAACTGGCGTCTTCCGGACGACGCGCTCAGCGCATGTTGCGGCGAGGTGGGGGTCACCCACATCTTCACCTCTCCGGCGTTCGCCGAGCGGGCTCGAGTTGTCGCCGCCGGACGGGAGATCGTGGTCGAGGTGATCGACGTGAGCACGTCGGATCCATGGTCGGGGCAGGCACCCGGTGCCACCTTGGTCCCAGACCCTGACGACATGGCGATGATCTTCTTCACCTCGGGCTCCACCGGCGTCCCGAAGGCCGTCCCGTACAGCCGCCGGGCGACGGAGATCGGGGCGGCGACCCCGGTGGTCCACCGCTTCACCCACGAATCCACGCTGCTGATCGTGCCGCCGACCTTCCACCTGGCCGGCTCCTACTGGGCGCAGTACGGAATTCTCTACGGAGCCCGTCAGGTCTATCTGGCTGACGTCTCGCCGTCGTCGTTGGTGGCCGGGATGCTCGAGCACGGGGTGACCCACGCGGTTCTGGTTCCCGCTCTCATCCGGATGCTCCTCGACCAGCTCGTTGCCGAAGGTGTCACCTTGCCGGAGTTCCGGCACCTCGCCTACGGCGCATCGCCGATGCCGGTGCCGATGATTCGCGAGGCTCTGGACGTGCTGGGCTGTGAGATGTGCCAGGTCTTCGGGATGACCGAAGCCGGGGGCGTGGTCACCTACCTGCCTCCTTCCGACCACGTGGTCGGTGGGCCGCACGCTGGACGCCTCGCCTCTGCTGGACGTCCGACGCAGGGCGTCGAGGTCGAGGTCCGTGACCTGGTCTTCAACGAGCCCGTGCCGACAGGCGCTTCGGGCAACCTGTGGTTCCGGACCACCTTCATGGCTGAGGGCTACCTGGGGATGCCGGGGGCGAGCGACACCGTCTTCGTGGACGGTTGGCTCAACTCGCGCGACGTCGGCCGTCTCGATGAGGACGGCTACGTCTATGTCGAGGGCCGTTCCGACGACATGATCATCACCGGCGGGGAGAACGTTCACCCCAATGAGGTGGAGTCGGTGATCTCCGAGCTGGCCTCGGTGGTCGAGGTAACCGTCTTCGCGACGCCCGATCCGCGCTGGACCAACCTGGTCAACGCCGCTGTGGTGCGCCGCGACGAGTCGCTCAGCGTCGAGGACGTGCGCGCGCACTGCCGTTCTCGGATGGCCGGGTACAAGGTGCCCAAGGAGATCCACTTCCTGGACTCCCTTCCCAAGACCGCTACGGGCAAGGTGTCGCGCTCGGCCGTGGTCGCCGCCGTCCAGGAGGAGGACCGATGAGTGACGAGTTGAGCTCCGACGAGATCCGCCAGGTGTTGCGCGACGTGTTCGCCGATCAGAGCGGGTTGGTCGAGGTGCGTGGTGCGCGCGACGGCCACGACTCCAGGACGGCCTTGGCCGTGGCTGGTTTCGACCGTGGTCGTTGGGCCACGCTGGCCGAGCAGGTCGGGTTGGCTGCATTGGCCGCGCCGGAGGAGTGGGGTGGGCTCGGGCTCGGACTGGGCGCGCTGACCGCGGCTGTCGAAGAGTGCGCCGCCACGCTTTATCCGGGGCCGGTGACCGCGTCCCTGCTCGTCGGCCTTGGGGTACGAGGCATAGCGCCTGAGAGCGTCGCCGCCCCGATCGCGGCAGCTGTCGAAGGCATGCTCGGCGGCGATGTCGTGGCTGGTGTCGGCGCTGGCGCAGGGCGCCTGGTCGACGGGTTGTTCACCGGCACCGTTCTTCGGGTCACGCATGGTCAGGTTGCTGATCTGGTGTTGGCAGAGGTCGAACTCGGCGAAGGATCGGCCCTGATTCTGCTTGCGGTTCCCGATGGCACGGCGCGGCGCCCGGTCGAGGCGATCGATCTGACCACCCCGCGCGCTGATCTCGCGGTGACCGACGCTCCGGTTCTGATCCTGTCGGAGGGGAGCGCCCAGGCCTACGGGACGGCGACCCGGTTGCTACTGGCCGCGGAGCAGGTCGGCGGTATCGAAGGATGCCTCGCGCAGATGGTCGGCTATGCCAAGGTCCGTGAACAGTTCGGCGCCCTGATCGGCACCTACCAGGCGATCCAGCATCGTTGTGCCGAGACCGCGATCGATGCAGCGGCCTCGCGTGCGCTCGTCGTTGCCGGCGCCGAAGCGTTCGACCGTGGTGAAGCGGCATCCGCACACCGCTATGCACTCCTGGCGCAGGCCGAAGCGGGAAGCAGGTTCGTCTCGGCCTCCGACGGTCTGATCCAGGTCTCCGGTGGCATCGGTTTCACCTGGGAGCACGACGCTCATCTCTTCTTCCGCCGTGCTCGGACGAGCGCGCCACGAGGTGGCAGCCCCGAGGTTCTGCGGCACCGCGCGGTCGAGGCGGGCTGCCTCGACCTGCTTGCGCCCGCCTGATCCTCCCCATCTTCTTTGAAAGGACCAAAGTGTCTACTGCAGTAATCGTCAGTGCGGTTCGGACGCCGATCGGCAAGCGGTTCGGTTCGCTGTCGGGCTGGCACCCTGTCGAGCTCGCGGCCGAGGTGATCGCAGCTGTTGTCGAACGCTCGGGCGTCGACCCGACGACCATCGACGACGTGATCATGGGTTGCGTCAGCCAGGTCGGCCCGCAGTCCACCAATATCGCTCGTAATGCGGCCCTGGCTGCGGGCCTTCCCGAGACGGTCCCGGGCACCACCATCGACCGACAGTGTGGGTCGTCGCAGCAGGCGATCCACTTCGCTGCGCAGGCAGTGCTCTCCGGTGCCCAGGACGTCGTCCTCGCTGCCGGCGTGGAGTGCATGAGCACGGTTCCGATGTTCTCCAACGCGCCAGGTGGCGACATCCGCGCGGTCTACGGCGAGAAGCTGATGGCCCGCTACGCCGACCGGGAGACCTTCGGTGTCTCGGGACTGGTCCCGCAGGGGCTCTCCGCTGAATCGATCGTTGCGCAGTGGGAGCTGTCGCGCGAGGAGCTTGACGCCTACGCGTTGTCGAGTCAGCGGCGGGCCGCTGCGGCGCGGGCTGAGGGCCGTTTCGAGCGCGAGATCGTTCCGGTCCAGCGCAAGGTCCGTGACCGGGAGACCGGCGAGGTGACCGTCCACGACGAGCTCTTCACCACCGACGAGTGCATCCGGGAGAGCTCAGCTGAAACCCTGGCCGGTCTCAAGCCGTCGTTCCTGCCGGAGGGCAAGGTGACCGCCGGCAACGCCTCGCAGATCGTCGACGGTGCGGCCGCACTGTTGGTGATGCGGGAGGAGACGGCGCGGGAACTCGGCCTGCAGCCGATCGCCGCGATTCGCCAGATGAGCGTGATCGGCGCCGATCCGGTGGCGATGCTGACCGCCCCGATCCCGGCCACCCGGCTGGCGCTGACGAAGTCGGGCATGGCCGCAGAGGAGATCGATCTCTACGAGGTGAACGAGGCGTTCGCTCCGGTGGTTCTGGCCTGGCAGAAGGAGATCGGGATCGGACTGGAGAAGGTGAACGTCAACGGAGGCGGTATCTCACTCGGGCACCCGCTGGGTGCCTCGGGCGCCCGCCTGATGGTCACCCTGATCCACGAATTGCAGCGCAGCGAGGGCCGCTTCGGCCTCCAAACCATGTGCGAAGGCGGCGGGATGGCCAACGCAACGATCATCGAGCGGCTGTCGTGACACTCACCGCAGACCTCGGCGGCCGGGTGGCCGTGGTCACCGGTGCCTCGTCCGGGATCGGGCGTCACTTCTGCTCGCTGCTGAGCCGCAGCGGGGCCACGGTTGTCGCCGCTGCGCGACGGCTCGAGCGGCTCGAAGAGCTGGCGGCCCACGACGGGCGGATCGTCCCCCAGCGGTGTGATGTCACGGTGGCCGACGACGTCGCCCGCCTGATCGAGACTGCCACCGTTCACGGTGGTCCTCAGATCGTGATCAACGCCGCTGGGTTCGGCGAACCCACGTCGGCAGCGGAGACCTCGATCTCGGACTTCCAACGCACGCTCGAGGTGGACCTGACCGCCACCTTCGCGGTCGCGCAGGCCGCAGCCGCAGCGATGCCGAACGGCGGCTCGATCATCAACATCGCCTCGATCCTTGGCCTCTCCGGTTCATGGCCGGTTACCCAGGCTGCGTACTGCGCAGCGAAGGGCGGCGTGGTCAATCTGACCCGCCAGCTCGGGGCGGAGTGGGCCCGTGACGGGATCCGGGTCAATGCGATTGCGCCGGGTTGGTTTCCGAGCGAGCAGACCGACGAGATGTTCGCCAACGAGCGCTCACTGAACTGGGTCAGGCGGAACACCCCGGTAGGGCGCCCGGGTCGGCTCGACGAGTTGGACGGAGCCCTTCTGCTGCTGGCCTCCGACGCCAGCAGCTTCATCACCGGACAGGTCCTCGCCGTCGACGGCGGCTGGACCGCCCACTGAACTTGGATCGAAAGGAAACACTGTGCGTCGCACGCTCTACGAACAGACCCACGAGGACTTCCGGTCCAGCTTCCGTACTTTCGTTGCGACCGAGATCGTGCCGCATCACGATCGTTGGGAGCACGAGGGTCGGGTCGACCGAGAGATGTTCCTCAAGGCTGGCGAGCAGGGGTTCCTCTGCATGGCGGTGCCTGAGCAGTACGGCGGCCTGGGGGAGAACGATTTTCGTTACAACGCGATCATCGGTGAGGAGTTGCAGCGTGCCGGGGTGATCGGTTCGGGCATGTGCATCACCCTGCACAACGACGTGATGCTGCCGTATCTCATGGAGTCCACCAACGAGGAACAGCGCAAGCGTTGGCTTCCCAGGATGGTGACCGGCGAGATCATGGCCGCGATCTCGATGACCGAACCCGGCGCAGGATCCGATCTCGCATCGTTGCGTACTTCAGCGCGGCTGGATGGCGATGACTATGTGATCAATGGGGCGAAGACTTTCGTCACCAACGGTCTCAACGCGAATCTCTATGTTGTCGCGGTTCGAACCAACGCGGCGGAGAAGCACAAGGGAATCAGCCTGATCGCGGTTGAGGATCCGACCCCCGGGTTCGAACGTGGCCGTCACCTGGACAAGATCGGGTTGCGCAGTCAGGACACCGCGGAGCTCTTCTTCGACGATGCGCGGGTTCCGGCGACCAACCTGATCGGTGGGGAGGGGCGCGGCTTCACGACGCTGATGGAGAACCTGGCGCAGGAGCGTCTCGGGCTCTGCGTCTCGGCGATCTCGGCATGCCGGACCGCGTTGTCGTGGACCGTTGACTACTGCGCCCAACGTGAGGCGTTCGGCACCCGGGTACTGGACATGCAGAACACCCGGTTCAAGTTGGCTGAGTTCGCGGCCCGGATCGACGCGACGCAGGTCTTCGTCGACCACCTCATCACGTTGCACAACGCGGGGGAACTGAGCAGCGTCGATGCCTCCAAGGGCAAGCTGCTGACCACGTCGCTGCAACGTGAGGTCGTGGGCGAGTGCCTGCAACTTCACGGCGGCTATGGCTTCATGCGCGAGTACCCGATCGCACGGGCCTACCTCGACGCGCCGATCCAGACCATCTTCGGCGGAACCAACGAGATCATGCGCGAGATCGTCGGCCGAACCCTGGAGAAGGAGTACGGCAGGGACGCATTGGACGGGCGCTCGGCATGAGCGTGTTGATCGATCGTCGCGACGGCGTCGTCGAGATCACCCTGAACCGCCCGCAGAAGCGGAACGCGATGACGGACGAGATGTGGGCCCAGATGGAGGAGCACCTCGCGTCGATCGATCCCGCCGCCGGCGACCGGGTTCTGGTCATCACCGGTGCCGGGGAAGCGTTCTGTGGGGGATCGGATGTCGACGGTCTGCTGGACGACCTGCCTTCGCTGCCGGACCGGATCGATGTCTCCAACCGGTGTGTGCTGGGGGTGCGGGCACTGCCGATCCCGACCCTGGCGAAGGTGGACGGGATCGCGGCCGGCTCTGCGTTGAACATGGCGCTGGCCTGCGACCTGGTCTTCGCCAGCGACCGGGCCAGGTTCGCGCAGCTCTTCGTGCATATCGGTCTCTCCCTGGACAGCGGTGCGAGTTGGCTGCTGCCGCGGTTGGTGGGCGAGCGCAAGGCACGTGAGCTTTCACTGCTCGGCGAACAGGTCTCGGCCACCGATGCTCTCGCGATCGGGATGATCAGCAAGGTCGTGCCGCACACCGAGCTCGCCGACACGGTCACCCAGGTAGCGATCAGGCTTGCGGGGTTCAACCCGGCTGCACTCGCGGGTACCAAGAAGATGTTGAACCGGGCCTGGGAGATCGAGCTCGCCGAAGCGCTGCGCGCCGAGACAGAGAACCAGGTCGAGGTGATCCAGACCGATCGAGCACGAGAGCTGATCGGGCGGTTCACCCGGCGTTGAGGGAGGAAGCAATGACCAGTACTGGTAACGCGGTCCGGATCGTCGAGGTCGCACCGCGCGACGGACTGCAGAACGAATCGGTGCAGTTGACCACCGAGCAGAAGGCAACCCTGGTTCGGCTTGCCATCGAGGCGGGCGCCACCAACATCGAGGTGACCAGCTTCGTCCACCCCAAGGCGGTACCCGCGATGGCGGACGCCGAGGTGTTGCTGGAGATGTTGGCGCCGGTGGACGGGGTCACCTTCAGCGCCCTGATTCTCAACGAGCGTGGTCTCGACCGGGCTCTGGCGGCTGGAGTCCGCGAGGTCAACATGGTGGTGCACTGCACCGAGACCTTCAGCCAGCGCAACCAGGGCACCGACATCGCGGGTGGCATCGAGATGTGGCGCAACGTGGCAACCACTGCTGCCGCCGAAGGGGTGAGGGCCAACCTGACCCTTGCGGTGAGTTTCGGCTGTCCCTTCGAGGGTGAGGTCGCTGCGGAGACGGTGCGTGAGGTGGCGGCGCGAGCCGTCCAAGCCGGTGCCCCCGCTGAGCTTTCGCTGGCCGACACGATCGGCGTCGCGGTACCGCGCGACGTCACCACACGCTTCGGGCTGGTCGCCGATCTCGTCGAGACCGGGACAGCCCTGCGCGCTCACTTCCACAACACCCGTAACGCCGGAGTGGCCAATGCCTTGGCTGCCGTCGACGCCGGTGTCGGGATTCTCGACGCCAGTCTCGGCGGCATCGGGGGCTGTCCCTTCGCGCCCGGCGCAACGGGCAACGTCGCAACCGAGGACCTCGCCTACGCGCTGGAACGCAGCGGTATCGCACATGCCCTCGACGCCGACGCGCTGCGCACCGGAGGGCTCTGGTTGAGCCAGCAACTGGGACGGCAGTTGCCGGCCATGGTGCTGGCCGCCGGTGGCTTCCCGCAGCCCGCCGTCCCCTGAACCGCGGCCCCGCCGCCCCACCCTCAAGGAGTTCTCTGGTGTCCGACCTGACCCACTTCACCGTGACCGCGCACGACGATGTCCGGCTGGTCGTCCTCGACGTGCCCGGCAGGAGCATGAACGTCATCGACGAGGCGGTGCTCACCGAACTGCGTAACGTCGTCGACGAGTTCCTCGCCGACGATGAGGCCCACGGTCTGGTACTCGCCTCCGGCAAGTCTGGTTCCTTCGGTGGGGGAGCCGACCTCAACAGCCTTCCTGCGTTGGCCGGAGACTCACACACCCCCACGTTCCTGGCGCGTACCCACGAGCTGATGGAGTTGATGGCGGACGCCGCCAAACCGATGGTGGTCGCCATCGACGGCTACGCCCTGGGCGGTGCCTTCGAGGTGGCTCTCGGCGGAAGCAGCATCGTCGCCACCGAGCGCTCGGTGCTCGGACTGCCGGAGTCGACCCTGGGACTGATCCCCGGGGGTGGGGGCACGCAGTTGGTGCTGAATCGAGTCCCTGCGCACGTCGCGGTCGAGCTGATGGTCAGTGGCCGCAGCGTGTCGGCCGCAACAGCTGCGGAGCTGGGCCTGATCGACGAGCTGGTCCCCGCCGAGAAGCTGATCGATACTGCGCTGGAGTTGGCGCGTGGTTCGCGGGTCATCCGCTCGCACCCCTCGTTGACGCCTGCCGAGATCGCCGCCGCGCTTGATGCCGCCGGCGCGGTGCGTCGTCCGCCGAGCGCGGCGGCAGCGGCCGCCGTCGTGGAATGTGTGGAGGTCGGGCTGCGCTCGGGGCGCGCGGCCGGGCTGGCAGCAGAACGTGCCGCGTTCCAACGGGTACTCAGCTCGTCAGAGAGCGCGGCACTGGTTCACCTGTTCCACGTGGAGACCGCCGCCAAGCGCCGGTTCCGCGGGGCTGGTGGCTCGGGATCGATCGGAGTGGTGGGGGCCGGCCAGATGGGTGCAGGGATCGCGGCCACGGCGGTCTCCCACGGCTTGTCGGCCGTGGTCCGCGACATTGACGCGGATCGGATCGCCGAGGCGCAGAACCGGGCCGCGACGTCGCCCGAGGCCGAGCAGTTGTGGCGCGGTACCACCGAGTGGGTTGGATTCGCGGACGTCGATGTGGTGGTGGAGGCGGTCTTCGAGTCGCCCGAACTCAAGCGCGAGACGCTGCAGTTGATCGACGCCGAAGTCGGTCCGGACACCCTGATCACCACGAACACGTCGGCGATCCCCGTGGCCAGCCTCAGCGATGCGGTGTCCCGTCCCGCACGGTTCCTCGGCACGCACTTCTTCTCCCCGGTCGAGAAGATGGCACTCGTCGAGTTGGTGCCCCACCGGCGGAGCGCCGATGACGCCGTGGAGAAGGCCGGCCGAGTCGCCCGGATGATGGGTAAGGTGCCCGTCGTGGTCGCCGACTATCCCGGTTTCTACACCTCGCGGGTCTATGCCCGTTGGCTGATCGAAGGACTCCGGTTGCTCGCCGACGGCGCCGACCCTGCCGCGATCGAGGCTGAGGCGCGTGCGGTGGGGTTCCCCGTCGGACCGTTGCAGGCCAGTGATGAGGTCACGCTCGACCTGGTCCTGGCTGCGAGTGTGGTCCAGGTGGCGGAGCAGGTGCTTACCGAACGGGTCGACGTACTAGGGATCAAGGCACTCCTGGAGCGCTTGATCGCGGACGGTTTCCGCGGCAAGCGTTTCGGCAAGGGCTTCTACTGCTACCGGGACGGGCGCCGTGACGGGCTGGACCCGGCGGTGCTGGAACTGGTCGGCGCGTCGGGCGGCTCCGTTGCGCCGGGGCAGGCTGGGGAGAGGCTCCTACTCGCGTTCGTGACCGAGTCGATCGCGTGCTGGGACGACGCGACTCTGTGCCACCCCGACGACGGTGATCTTGCGGCGGTTCTTGGGATCGGCTTCCCGCGCGCCCTCGGCGGGCCGTTCCACTGGGCGGACCAGCAGGGTGCCGCAACGGTTCTGGAGCGGTGTCGTGGGTTGGACCCGCAGGCATTCCCGGTGGGCGAGTCGCTGACCCGCCTGGCGGCGTCTGCGGGCCGGTTCGCAGAGGAGGGACGCCGGGAGCGTCCGGGGATCGTCTGAACCCACCAGCAGCCTTGTCCGGGGAGACCTGCCTCCCCGGACAAGGCCTCGGCGCTACCAGCCGAAGAGGGCGCGGGCGTTGCCGTACTCGATGGCGCCGCGTTGCTCGTCCGTCAACGGATAGGCGGCGAACTCGCGCTCGAAGTACTCGATGGTGGTGCTGAAGGCGTAGGGCCAGTCAGTTCCGTACAAGATCCGGCTCGGGTCGGCGAAGGCGAGCAGGCTGGGGAGTGAGGTCGGCGAGGTCGAGAGCGCCGTGTCGAAGTAGAAGCGACGCGCGTCGGCGAGCAGTTGCTCGCCGTCCCGTCGCGGTTCGAGCATGGTGGCCGACATCGCCGCGAGCCGATGCACGTTGTAGGGCAGGAAGCCGCCGGCATGGCTGAGGATGATCGACACGTCGCGGTAGCGGTTCAGTACACCCGCGTAGAGCAGGCTGATCGCCGTCCGCACGGTGTCGAGTAGGAAGTCCGCGACCGCTGCGGAGACCCCCGGAACCAGCGGTTGGGTGGTCCAGTTCGGGTGGATGAAGACAACGGACCGACGGCGGTTGAGCTCCGCCCAGACCGGGTCGAACTCGGGGTCGCCGAGGTAGCGCCCTTCGACATTGGTGAGCAGGGTGAATCCTGCGCAGCCGAGGTCGCTGGCGTGCTCGATCTCGGCCAGGGTCGCCTCGACGTCCGGTAGTGGGAGGGCTGCGAAGAAGTCCAGGCGGCCGTCGCTCTCAGGTGACTGGAGGGCTGCTGCGAGCTCTTCATTGGCTGCGTGGGCAGCGGGTATCGCGCGGGCGGCGTCGCCGAACCAGATGCCGGGAGCGGTGAGTGAGACGACCGCTCGGGCGACCTGGTGGTGGTCCATCGCGCGAAGTGCGTCTCCGGGCGTCCAGGGCCGGATCGGACGGCCGGGGGCGAAGTGCTCGACCTCGCGGATCCAACTCGGTACTGCCCCGTGATGGTGGACGTCGATGCGGTTGATCATGTGGCCTCCAGTTGGTTTTCAGGTGTTAGGTATTGCGTCCGCGCAAAACTGAGTCTAATCTCAGTTTCAGTTTAGATGTGAGGGTGGCCACATGGAATTTCTCGGCAGTCACTCGGTCACTACCGATCGTTTTTCACGAAGGGAATCCTGATGCGCTTGAAGACTGGCCTCGCGTGCGGAGCGCTTGCGCTCTCCGTGCTGACTGCATGTGGTGGCGGAAGCGAAGGGGGGAGTTCGTCGGCCGCCGACGACAAGCTCGTCTTCGCCGCGACCTTCGCGCACGCCACGCTCGACCCGGATCTGATGCCGCTGCGGCACATGCAGCTCTACGGTGCCCCCGCCTACGACAGCCTGCTCTTCCTCGACGGCAAGGAGCAGGTCCAGCCCATGCTCGCCACCGAGTGGAAGGCCGGGGAGGACGAGAAGGGCCCGTTCCTCGACCTGACGCTGCGCGAGGGCCTGACCTTCGATGACGGGACGCCGTTCACCGCCGCGACCGTGAGCGCCAACATCAAGCGCTCCCAGGAACTCCCGGGCAGTACGAATGCTTCGGTGTTGGTGGGCGTCACGGTCGAGGAGACCGACGCCAGCCACGTGCGGTTCCGCAACCCGGCCGGTGTGGGTGCGCTGCCGCGGACCTTGGCCAGCATCGCGGGCATGATGATCTCGGACAAGGCGATCGCCGACAAGGTCGACCTGACCGAGGCAGAGGCCGGCATCGGTGCGTTCAACATCAAGAGCGTCCAGCCCAACCGGGTGGTCTACGAGGCCAACAAGGAGTACTGGGACAAGGACGCCGCAGCGGTCAAGACCCTGGAGATCACCTACCTGGCCGACGACGCCAAGCTCAATGCGGTGCGGTCCGGCGAAGTCGACGTGACGGTCCTGCCCCAGAAGCTCTCCAAGACGGCCGAGGAGGCCGGCTACAAGATCGAGCGCAGCAGCGGTGCGGAGAACTACACCTTCTCGGTGAACACCGCGATGAAGCCGTTCGACAACGCCAAGGTGCGGGAGGCCGCTGCCATCGCGCTCGACAGGGACGGGATCTGCGAAGGCGTACTGGGTGGTGCTTGCGTGACGAACGGTCAGGTCTTCGGCGCCGGTACCAAGGCGTTCGACCAGGATCTCGGGCTGAAGAACTTCCCCTACGACATCGAGCGCGCCAAGCAGCTCATTGAGGAGGCAGGTGCCAAGGGCAGCAAGGTCGAGATCTTGACCGTCGCCGGAAACTCGGTCTTCGAGCAACTGGCGACCGTCTTCCAGGCGCAGCTCAAGGAGATCGGCCTGGACGCGAAGGTACTCCCGGTCGCTCCGCCGGACCTGGTCAGCCGGTTCGGTATCGAGAAGGACGTGGCGATCGCCTTCGGCGCGGTCGGCAACGCGATCGACCCGTCGGAGGCGTTGGCCCGTTACCTCCTGCCGGGTGGTCTCTACAACCCGGGTGGCTACGTGATGCCGGAGATCGTCGAACTGGCTGCAGCCGGTCTGAAGGAGCCCGATCAGGCCAAGCGCGCCGACATCTACCGCGAACTGAGCGGAAAGCTCCCCGTCGACGGCCTGCTCATCCCGATGGCGACGCCGATCACCTCCTATGTGATCGCTGAGCACGTCAAGGGCTGGCAGACGCCGTGGGCGCCGTCGTTCCCGACCTTCCGTGGTGTGTCCGGCTGATCGGACTCCGCGGTAGCGGTTTCCGGGAGGAGAAACAATGGCTGTCTTGGTACTGCGGCATGTGATCGGCCGGCTCCTGCTGGCGATCCCGATGCTGCTGGCGGTGACGTTCGGGACGTTCGTCCTGCTGTACTCGATCGGTGACCCGGCGGCGGCGATCGCCGGCGACAACGCGAGTGCGGCGGAGATCGAGAAGATCCGCCAGGAGAACGGCTTCGATCGACCGATCGTGGCGCAGTACGCAAGCTGGCTCGGCGGAGTGCTGACCGGTGACCTGGGCGACTCGATCCGCAACCGCGGAACGGTGAGCCACCTGGTCGGGCAGCACCTCCCGCCCACCCTGTTCCTGGCCGTGATGGCGATGGGGATCGCGATCCTCGTCGCCATCATCGCCGGGATCGTTGTCGGGCTCCGGCCCGGCGGCTGGCTGGACCGGATCGTCTCCATGCTCTCCGTGCTGGGCCTGGCGATCCCGAACTTCCTGGTCGGCCTGGGCCTGATCCTGGTCTTCGCGATCTGGATGCCGATCTACCCGGCCGGTGGCTATCGCACCGTCGAGGAGGTCGGGCTGGGAGCCTCCTTGCAGTACCTCGTGCTTCCCGCCTTCGCCCTGGCAACGTCACTGATCTGCCTGCAGACCCGCACCTTCCGGGCTTCCTTGATCGCGGAGTATCAACAGGACTATGTCCGCACCGCACGGATGAAGGGAGTATCGGAGGCGGGACTCTTCCTACGCCATGTGGCTCGCAACGCCGCGGCTCCGCTGGTGACGGTGATCGGCCTGGAGGTCAGCATCCTGATCACCGGTGCGCTGCTGGTCGAGGTGGTCTTCGCGGTCCCCGGCATCGGCACCCTCACCATCGACTCCGTGCGAGGGCAGGACTTCCCGGTGGTGCAGGCGCTGGTTGCGCTCTTCGGTGCGATCATCCTGGCCGCGAATCTGGTGGCCGACCTGGTCGCCCTCTGGCTCAACCCGATGGCGAGGAGCAAGGCATGACCGAGATGGCATCACCTCCGGCGGCCGCTGCTGTGCCGCGCCGCTTCCGCCGCGAGCGACGCAGCGGCGCTATGTCTTGGGGAGCCCGGATCTCCCTGCTCTTTATCCTGATCTGTCTCGCGGTGATGGCCGGAGTTGAGCTCCTTCCTCTTCAGGATCCCGCGAAGCAGGACCTGGCCAACACCCTTGCCCCGATCTCGGGCGACCACTGGATCGGGACCGACGAGCTCGGGCGTGACCTGTTCAGCCGGCTGATGTGGGGCGTGCACACGTCACTGCTCGCCGGGTTGACGGCGGTCGCCGTTGCGGTCGGGGTCGGACTTCCGCTCGGACTTCTGGCGGGCTATCTGGGTGGCTGGATCGACCAGCTGCTGTCACGCCTGGCCGACGTCGTGCTCACGGTCCCGGCGCTGATCCTGTTGCTGGCCGCGCAGACCGCGCTCGACACCAGCATCCAAGGACAGATGATGGTGCTGGGCGGCATCTTCGCGCCTCGGGTACTGCGCGTGATCCGCGCGGAGACCCTGAGTGTCTCAACGGCGGCCTTCGTGACGGCCGGCCGGATGTCGGGTGCCTCGCACCTGAGGATCCTGTGGCGGTACCTGTTGCCCGGCGTCCGCGCCCAGGTCGTCGTCCAGATCAGCTACCTGCTCGGGCTGGCCATGGTGGTCGAGGCGGGTATCTCCTTCCTCGGCATCGGCGTCAAGCCGCCGGACTCGTCGCTGGGCACCTTGCTGATCGGCGCGTCGGCGATGCTCAGCAACCACCCACACGTGGTGCTGGTTCCGGCCACCGTGCTGACCCTGCTGATCCTGAGTCTCAACGTTTTCGGCGACTCCCTGACCGCGCAACGGAAGAAGTGAGTGATGACCACGACGAAGACGCGTGCCGCCGACGTCCGCATCGAGGGCCTCGCCTTGGAACTCGACGAGCCTGGTGTTCCGCTCGGTGAAGCCCAACGACTGGTTCGAGACGTCAGCTTCACTGTGGCAGCTGGTGAGATGGTGGGCTTGGCCGGCGAGTCCGGTTCCGGAAAGAGCTTGACCGCATCCGCGATCTCCGGCCTGATGCCGGTCGGGGTTCGCCGCGCCGAAGGCACGATCACCATCGGCGGCGAGATCTGCCCGCCGCACAAGCGGCATCCCGACGTGGCGATGATCTTCCAGAACCCGATGACCAGTCTCAATCCGTCGATCCGGATCGGCGACCAGATCGCCGAGGCGGTCCGGTTGCGGCACAAGGGCACCTCGAGGAGCGATGCACGGAGGCGCGCCGTCGAGATCCTGGAACAGGTAGAGGTGTCGAACGCCCCCGCCCGGGCCAAGCAGTATCCCTTCGAGTTCTCCGGTGGCATGCGCCAGCGGGCGATGATCGGGATCGCGATCGCCCGTGACCCTGCGGTCCTGGTCGCCGACGAACCGACCACCGCGCTCGACGTCACCGTGCAGCGCGGAGTGATGGATCTGATCGACCGCCTCCGCGCCGAGCTCGGTCTGGCTGTCCTGCTGATCAGCCACGACCTCGGCGTGATGAACGAACGCTGCGACCGGCTGTTGGTGATGTACTCCGGCGAGTTGGTCGAGGTGGGGCCGACCGGCCAGTTGCTGGCGACGCCGGCGCACCCGTATGTCGACGGGCTGCTGCGCTGCATCCCGGACCGCGCGATGGCTGCCGGAAAGCTGGAACCGCTGGCAGGTCAGGTGCCGCCGCCCAATCGATGGATCCCGGGCTGCCGGTTCGCTGAACGGTGCGCCTCGGCGACTGCCGAGTGCGAGGCTGCGCCCATCCGGTTCACCGCCTTCGCGCCCGAGCGCGAAGTCCGGTGTATCCATCCACAGGCGGCGTCGCTCGGCGCAGGCAGGAGTGTTCGATGAGTGAGGTACTGCTTGCGGCGCATCGTCTGGTCAAGGAGTACAGGTCCTCCAGGTGGCCGGCGCCACCCTTGCGGACCCGGGCCATCGACGACGTCTCGTTGGAGATCAGGGCCGGTGAGACCGTCGGAATCGCGGGGGAGTCAGGGTCGGGCAAGTCGACCCTGATCGGTGCGTTCTGCGGTCTGGTCCGGCCGGACAGCGGTTCGGTCACGCTGAACGGTCAGGAGCTGTATCGAGGAGGCCGGTTCCGGCGTGAGTCGTGGCGTTCGATCCAACTGGTCTTCCAGGATCCGTACACCTCGTTGAACCCGGCGATGACGGTGCTGGCGAACGTCGCCGAGCCCCTGCTGCTCTGGCATCGGCTCTCGAGGCGCGAGGCGGAGGCCCGTGCCCGGGACCTGCTCGACCAGGTCGGTCTGGCCGGGCCGCTGGTGGAGCGCCAGCCGACCACCCTCTCCGGAGGACAACGCCAGCGGGTCTCGATCGCGCGGGCGCTGGCGGCGGATCCCGCCGTCCTTCTGCTCGACGAATCGGTGTCCGCCTTGGACGTCTCGATCCAGGCGCAGATCCTTCAGTTGCTGATGGATCTGCGTGCGGAGCGGGAGCTGACCCAGGTGCTGGTCAGCCACGACATCAGCGTTCTGAAGCTCTTCTGCGACCGGGTGATCGTGATGCAGCACGGCCGGATCGTGGAGGAGTGCGTGGCCAGCGAGCTCGAACCAGAGTCGGTGAAGGAGACCTACACCCGCGAACTGCTGGAGGCAGTGCCGAGAATGTAGTTCTGGTGAGAAGACGTTCAAGGGCCTGGGACCGGTCTTCGCCGGTCCCAGGCCCTTGGTGTCGTGCTGCCTGCTGGTGTGGCCATCCCGCGGCCGTGCTGTAGACGACGCAGCTCGGGTGCTTGCTCGCCAATGTGTGCGGACCGATGTCAGTAGCTGCCGGCAATCGTCAGGTCGGCAGCGAAGCCGATCGGTGAGGTGTGTGGAAATGCCAGGGGAGGCGGGGCGTGGTCGCCCCGCCTCCCCTGGCGGAAGAGGTGTCGGTCAGCGCTGCCCGATGCCGGAGGGCGTGAAGCCGTAGATCCTCTCGGCGTTGCCCACCCGCAGCTTGTACTGGTCCTCCGCGGAGAGGTGGGTGAGTTGGCTGTCGATGCCTTCGCGGATGTTGGGCCACAGGGAGTCGGCGTGCGGGTAGTCGACTTCGCACATCACGTTGTCGACGCCAAGCTGCTCGATGAACTGGGACCCGACCGGGTCGAAGATGAAGCAACCGAAGACATTGCGCCCGAAGTACTCGCTGGGCTTGTACTTCAACGGCGTCTCCTTGGTGGTGGCGCGGTCGAGGTAGTAGTTGTCCATCACCTGGAGCTGGAAGGGGATCCAGCCGATGGAGGCCTCGGAGAAGGCGACCTTCAGGTCGGGGAACCGGTCGAAGGTTCCGGAGAAGGTGTATTCGGTGAGCGCGTAGCACGCGTTGATCCACACCTCGCTCATGTGGGTGAAGTAGTCGCAGTCCTCCGGCGAGTCGACCTTGGAGGAGGAACCGATGTGGCACGAGATCACCAGGTCGCGCTCTTCGGCTGCGGCGAAGAACGGGTCCCAGTGCCGGTCGCGGTCGAAGAGGGAGGGGTAACCCTGGACGTGCGGGCGCTCGCTGAACACGACGCTGCGCACTCCGCGGTCGTCAAGTCGCTCCAGCTCCTTGACAGCGAGTTGCGGGTCCCACAGAGGCATGATCACCGCGGGGATCATCCGACCGGGCGCGGCGCCGCACCACTCCTCGGTCATGAAGTCGTTGTAGGCCTGGATGCTGGAGAGCGCCAGCTCCTTGTCGGAGTTCAGGTTCAGGTAGGTGCCGCCGAAGCCTGGCATCGACGGGAAGCACATGGAGGCAAGGATGCCGGTGTCGTCCATGTCCTTGAGCCGCTTCTCGACGTCGTAACAACCGTCGTGCAGGTCTTCAAAGTTCTCGACGACGACGCGATAGGCCTCATCCGGGACCCGGTCGACGGCGCACTGCAAACCGGAGAAGGGGCGGATCAGACCGTCGAACTCCCAGGCGAAGCCTTCGTCGGTGTCGACGACCTTGGGTGCCCGGTCGAGGTACTTGCGGGGCATCCGCGAGGTCCAGGTCTCGGGTCCTTCGATGACGTGATCGTCGACGGAGATGATGGTCCATTCGTCGGTCATTCGGTTCCACTTCCTTGCATCTTGGGGGCGTGACGAGCTGAATTCGCGATATGTCCTGCATCACATCCCCGTCAGACTAAAACTGAATCCAGGTTTATGTCTACCGTTTCACGTGGGTATTTCAGCCAGTGGGACGCGGCGCCGGAGGCCTTGAAGTGGGTGCTCCGGCAAAACTAAACTTCGATTCAGTTATGTGATCTGAGGAGGTTTCTGGTGAAGGCAGAGGGAATGCGTGCGGCGATCGTCACGGGTGCCGGGCGCGGTATCGGTGCCGCGGTCGCAGAGCGGTTGGCGGGAGAAGGTCTTGCGGTCGCGGTCTTGGACGTCGACGTCAATGCAGCCGAGAAGGTCGCGGCTTCCATTGATGAGGCGGGCGGCGTCGCTGCTGCGTTCGCGGTCGATGTGGCTGACGAGACGTCGGTGGGTCAAGCCGTCGACGCCGTCGCCGAGCGCCTCGGTGCTCCGGTGGTGCTGGTCAACAACGCGGGGATCACGCGCGACAACATGCTGCACAAGATGAGCCTGGCTGACTGGGACTCAGTGATGTCGGTGCACTTGCGGGGCGCTTTCCTGTTGGCGCGCGCAGTCCAGCCGCACGTCAAGGCGGAGGGCTGGGGCCGCATCGTCAATCTGTCGAGCATCTCGGCCTTCGGCAACGTGGGTCAGGCCAACTATGCCGCTGCGAAGGCTGGGATCTGGGGCTTCACCAAGACGCTGGCGCTGGAGTTCGGTCGTCTGGGGGCGACGTGCAACGCGATCGCTCCGGGCTTCATCCAGACCGAGATGACCCGCGCTACTGCCGAGCGCCTCGGCGTCAGCTTCGAGGAGCTGGTGGAGGCCAGTGCCAAGGAGACGCCGGTGGGTCGAGTCGGCGTCCCGGAGGACATTGCCAACGCCGTGGCGTTCTTCGTCTCCGAGGCCTCCGGGTTCGTCTCTGGGCAGGTGTTGACGGTGGCCGGTGGCCCCAGGGGCTGAACCGCTGCCCGCGAAGGGCCGGCCCCGCATCTGCGGGACCGGCCCTTCGCTGTGTTGGGGATTAGCCCATCGCCACCGGGCGGAGCCGCGGTTGGCGGCCGGCCGGGAGTGCGCGATAGATCTCGGCGACCATCGCATCGCGGATCTCGCGTGCGTCCGGGTCGTTCCATCGGTTGTGCCACTGGTGGGGGTCGTCGATGACGTTGTAGAGCTCGCCTTCGCTGCCGTCGTAGGTGATCAGCTCGGGCACGGGTGCGCCGTTGCGGTCGAACTCGGCATACCGCTGGGCGCGGGGAAGTCCGTAGTCGGTCTCCGTCGGCTCATAGGCCGTGCAGAGCCAGCCGTCGGCGGCGATCGTGCGCATCCGGTAGCCGGTGTCGAGTTGGCTGTCCCACTCGATCAGCGCCCGGCGGCGCGGCCCGTCCGGCGCGGTGGGCATCGCGGTGCCCTCGATCCAGTCCGGGGTCTCGATGCCGGCGATCGAGCAGAAGGTGGGGGCTAGGTCGATCTGGCTCACCGGCTGGCTGACCACGGCCGGCTCCAGGCCGGCGGAGGGGGCCGGGCGCCAGATCATCGGCAGGCGCATCAGCGCGTCCACGTGGTACGGGCCCTTGAAGAGCAGGCCGAGATCGCCTTGGAACTCGCCGTGGTCGGTGGTGATGATGACGTCGGTGTCGTCGAGTTGGCCGCGCTGGCGGAGGTGGTCCAGGACCCGCCCGTAGGCCTCGTCAAGCAATTCGTTCTTGATGTGGACCACCGCGTTGACCTCACGGATCTGGTCGTCGGTGAGGTTCGCGGGGACGAAGTCGCCTGGTGCGGCGTCGATATTCGGCACGCTGCCGTCGTACCAGGCCAGCCAATGCGCCGGGCGGTCCGAGAGGATCTCGCGGATCCGCTCGGGGGAACCGGGGTGGCCGGCTGGGAGATCGAGGGTTCGCCAGTCGATCCGGTCCCGTTCGCTCTGCGGCAGATCCCAGGGGTGGTGGGGATCTGGGAAGCTCATCCAGCAGAACCAGTCCTCGTCGTCGTCGAGGCTGTCGAGCCAGGTGATCACCTGGTCGGCGATCCAGTCGGTGTGGTAGTTCTCGCGGGCCACCTGATGTGCCTTGACGGCCGGTGCTCCGGTGTCGCCGCCTGGTGTGGTGGCGAAGATCCGTAGGAAGCCGTCGACCTGGTCGGGGTGGTTCTTGCGCAGCCAGTTCGCGTAGTGCGAGGCGCCGAGGGGGCCGTGGCCGGCGAACGAGACGTAGTCGAAGCCCCGGTAGGGGCCGTGGGTGTCGGTGGCGGCCAGGCGGTTCTGTGGGAACTTCGCCTCGGGGTCGGCGATCGGTTCGAAGTGCACCTTGCCGATAAGCGCCGTTCGATATCCGGCGTCGGCGAGAGTTTCGGCGATCGAGGGTGCGTCCTGGGGGAGCGGCACTCCGTTGGCGATGGCGCCATGGGTCCGCGGGTGTTGGCCGGTCAGCATGCTGGAGCGCGCCGGAGTGCAGATCACGTTCGCGCAGTAGGCCCGCTCGTAGCGGATTCCCTCGGCGGCGAGTTGGTCGGTGACCGGTGTACGAGCAACGGTGCCGCCGTTGCAGCCGTAGGCGTCGTAGCGTTGCTGGTCGGTGGTGATGAAGAGGATCTTGCGGCCCATGCTGGCTCCTGTCGTCGTGACTCCGATCACCATACTGGAAGTGAACTCAGTTTTAGAAGAGTGGTGGATCCCGCGACTTACGGGACCCACCCCTCGCCTCAGGAGCGGCCGAGCAGCCGGCCGAGCAGGCCGGGGCCGGCTTCATGGCCGGGGCAGCGCTGGTCCTTCGGGACGCCGCGCATCACGTCGTCGACGTGCATGCCGCAACCGGCCCAGGTGGTCAGGCCGCACTTCTTGCAGGTGGCGGGTCGGCACATGAGGGTTTCCTTTCGTTGGGGTTCAGTAGATCAGCGGAAGGCGCAGCCGCTGCGGACGCCGAGGCGGCGCAGGATGCTGGCGGCGGGGCAGAAGCCGGTCAGGCTGGCCTGGAGCAGGTTGGCTCCGACGAAGCCGGTCAGGATCAGCCACCAGGGGGAGACCAGGGCGGCCAGGGCGGTGCCGAGCAGCACCAGGGTCCCGGCCAGGGTCATCACAGCGCGGTCGAGGTTCATCGTCGTCTCTTTCATCAGTCGTGGGCGAAGGTGATCGTGGGCAGCAGGCGGCGTAGCCAGCCCGGGCACCACCAGGCGGTGGCGCCGGTGAGTCGGAGCAGGACGGGCAGCAGGACGAGGCGCACCAGGAAGGCGTCGAGCAGCACGGCGACGCCGAGCACGATGCCCATCTCCTTGGGCGGCAGCGGTCCGCTGATCGCGAAGGTGAAGAAGACCGCGACCATCACCGCGCCGGCGGCGAAGATCACCCTGCCCGAGTGGGCGAGTGCGCCGACCATCGCGGCCTTCGCCTCGCCGGTCTTCTCGAAGTGCTCCTTGGCGGAGGCCAATAGGAAGACGGTGTAGTCCATCGCGATCGCGAAGATCATCGCGAAGAAGAAGACCGGCGCCCAGGCATCCAGGAAGCCCTGTGGCTCGAAGTTGAAGAGGTCGGCGCCGTGGCCGTCCTGGAAGATCAGCTTCGCGGCACCGAAGGCGGCGGCTGTGGAGAGCAGTGAAGCCAGGGTGCCGAGCAGGGCGATCACGGGTGCTTGCAGAGCGATCAGCAGGAGCAGGAAGCCGAGTCCCAGGATCACCGCGATCACCAACGGCGTCGAGTCGTCGAGTTGGGCCTTCAGATCCAGATTCTCGACGGCGGCGCCACCGACCCGGGCGTCGTCGGGCAGGGCCGAACGGAGCCGCTGCACCGTGTCGGCGAGTGCCGGGTCGGACGGGTCGACGGTAGGCACGGCTTGGATCAGGGCCAGGTCGGTGCCGGTGGCTGCCGGCTGTGCCGGCATCGTCATCGCGATGCCGGGGTCGGCCTCCAGGACCGCGGTGCTGTCGGCTGCGGAGTCGGCCGAGGTGATCACCTGCAGGGAGCCGGGGGCGCCGACGCCGAACGCTTCCTGGACCCGGTCATAGCCGACCCGGGCGCTGGCGTCGGTGGGTAGCACCTTGATCGAGGGCATTGCGGTCTTCAGACCGAGCACGGGCGCGGCGAGCGCGATCAGCACGACCAGGGCGCCGAGCCCGAAGGCGATCGGGCGGCGCCACAGCAGGTTGCCCCAGGCGGCGAAGCGCGGCGAGCTCTGGTCGGCTTTCTGCTTGCGGACCGCGATCTTGTTGATCCGCAGGTCGAGCTTGGACAGGACCAAGGGGAGCAGGGTCAGGGTTGCGGCGAGGATGAAGACGACCGCCAGCATGATGCCGCCGGCCATCGACCGGAACGCGGGCGACGGCACCAGCATCACCGCAGAGAGTGAGATCAGCACGGTGGCCCCCGAGAGCAGCACCGCCTTTCCTGCGGTGTCCATCATCTCGCCGATCGCCTCCGGCATGGACTTGCCTTGTGCCATCCGGGCCGCGCGATAACGGACCACCAGGAACAGCGCGTAGTCGATGCCGAGCGCGAGCGCGAACATCATCGCGAAGTTCATCGCCCAGATGGAGACCGGGACGAGCTCGTTGATCAGCACCAGCGAGCCGGCCGAGGCGACCAGCCCGGCCAAGGTGAGCAGGAGCGGGAGCCCGGCCGCGACCAGCGCGCCGAAGGCGAGCACCAGGATCGCCAGGGTCACCGGCCACGACATCATCTCCGACTTCAACATCGCATCGAGGTTGGCTTCGTTGAAGTCCGACCAGAGCTGGGAGGCGCCGGTCGGGTCGACCTCGACGCCGTCGCCGGAGAGGGCGCGGAGATCGTGCTTGAGGTCGTCGGCGACCTTGACCATCTCGTTGGTGTCGACGCCGGCACCGGCCATCACGATCGCGGTCCGGCCGTCCTCGCTGAGGGTGGCGCCGGGAGTCGGCGGAACGATGCTGGCGAGCCGTTCGTCGGCGTCGAGGAGGGCAGTGACCTCGGCGATCACCGCTGCGCCGTGGCCTTCGCTCAGCGGCGCGTCGTCGCTGTGTACGACCACCTGCAGCGCGGAGCTGGCGTTTCCGCCGAAGTGTTCTTCGGCGAGCTCGCGGACGGCGACCGACTCCGAGCCGTCGGCCTGCCAGCCGGCGCCTGACAGGTTGGCCTCCACGCGGGGAGCGAAGGCGCCGAGACCGATCACCAGGAAGACCCAGATCAGGGTGGTGGCACGGCGGTGGGTGATCACCCATTGACCGAGGCGACCCAGGGGGCCGTACCGCCGATCTGCGTGCTGGGCGGGGCTGGACATGCGGAGAACTCCTTGTTGCTCGGTGGTCATCGTGGTGAGGCCAGGGCGGGGACGCCGGTGGCGACGGCCAGCGCGAGTAGCGCGCTGGCGAAGGCGAGGGTGAGCGGACGTCGGGGAAGGGCGGCGGTGCGGCGGGCGGCGAGGGTCGCGACCACGGCTGCGGCTGCGGTGAGTGCGAGCACCGGTCCCCAGTCGACGTCGATCCCGAGGCCGGCCCGGGTGGCGAGCGCGGCGGTGCTGGTCACCGCGATCACCACCAGCGAGGTGCCGATCGCTTCGTCGATGGTGAGCCCGAGCGCCAGGACCAGGGCCGGCACGACCAGGAAGCCTCCGCCGACCCCGAACAGTCCGGTGAGCAGGCCGAGCGCGGCGCCGGTGAGGAGCACCTTCGCGGCCCGCGGACAGGCGCAGTGGAAGGTCGGCGAGAAGGTGATGATCGGTTGGTCCAGCACGCCCGTCCCGGGATGGGCGGGTTCGCGGCGGAGCATGCTGAGAGCCACGGCGACCATCAACAGGCTGACGCCGATCAGCAGTAGGTCGCCGTCGATGCCCTGGGCCAGCACCGATCCGCCGACGCTGCCGAGAGCGGCGATCAGGCCGAAGGCGAGGCCGGGCCCGAACCGGATCGGCCGCTTCCCGCGGGCCGCGAGCGAAGCAAGGGCTGCGCTCACCGCGACCACCAGCAAGGAGCCCGTGGTCGCGGCGTGCGCGTCGGCGCCGAAGAGGTGCACCAGGACCGGGACGGCGAGGATCGAGCCACCGGCGCCGAGGGTCCCCAGCACCAGGCCGATCACCGCACCGGCCAGGAGCGCGGCACCGAGCTCGATCATCAGCGTGCGCTGACCAGGTCCGGGGCGGCGGCGTTGTCGAACGCGTCGTCGATCGCCACCGGGCGCCGTCCGGACGCGGCCAGGATCGAGGCGGCGATGGAGGCGCGATAGCCACCGGCGCAGTGCACCCAGACCTCGCCGTCGGGCACCTCGTCGATCCGGTCCATCAGTTCGTGCAGGGGGATGTTCGTCGCGTCGCGCAGGTGTGCGGTCGCGAACTCGCCGGCTCGGCGGACGTCGAGCAGGTGGACCGGCCGGTGGCTGCGGACGTCGGCCAGGTCGGCGAAGGTCGCCGTCGGGTGGCTGGTGCTCTGTGACGACCAATCGGCCGGGCCGCCGGTGGCGTGGGCCGCGGGGGACGTGACGCCGATCCGGCTCAGTTCGCGGATCGCGTCGCCGACCTGGTCTTCGCTCTCCCCGAGCAGGGTGAGTGGCGTGCCCCACGGGATCAGCCAGCCCAGGTAGGTGGCCAGCGCGCCGTCGCTTCCGAAGTTGAGCGCCCCGGGGGTGTGTCCGGCCGCGAACGCGGTGCGGTTGCGCAGGTCGACGACCCATTCGCCGGCGTGGATCCGTTGCTCGATCTCGGCTGCGTCGGCCAGGTGCGGCAGAGTCAGATCGGCTGCCGCGGGGCCGGTGGCGTTCTGCGGCGCCATGTGCACGTAGTAGGCGGGCCAGGCGTCGAGCCCGGCGAGCAGGTCGCGGACGTAGCTCGCGGCATCCTGGGTCAGGGCTGGGTTGGTGTTCCGTTCGATACCTACCGTGGACGCCGTCGCGTCGCTCTGCGTGGCCGAACAGAACGAGCCGAACCCGTGGGTGGGGTAGAGGTCGGTGTCGCCGGGCAGCAGGTCGGCGATCCGGTGCGCGGAGGCGTGTTGGTGGTGGGCGAGCTGTTCGGCGTGTGCGGCACCGAGGAGGTCGGGGCGACCGGTGGCGCCGTAGAGCAGGGAGCCGCCGGAGAAGAGCGCGGTCGCCTCAGCGATCTGGTCCGCGGCGTCGTGCAGCGCGAAGGCGAGATGGGTGAAGGTGTGGCCGGGGGTCGCCACGGCGGTGATCCGCATCCGTGTGCCGATCGCGACGGTCTCGCCGTCGCTGATCGGGGTGCGGGCGAAGCTGACCGGGTCGACGGCGTTGACGTAGTACTTCGCCTGGTGCCGCTCGGCGAGCGCGAAGCCGCCGGTGACGTAGTCGTTGTGGATGTGGGTCTCGAAGACGGCGAGCAGCCGGACCTGGTGCTCGGCGAGCAGGTTCTCGACCCGGTCGAGATCGCGCTGCGGGTCGATCACGAAGGCGTCGTGGCCGTCGTGGACCAGGTAGCTGCGGTCGCCCAGGGTCGGGGTGTCCAGGGCGATCACCTCGAACGACATCGGGTGGCGGGTCTCGGCGGTGTGGTGGTCGGTGGTCATCTCTGCTCTCCCCTCTCGTATACCCCAGGGGGTATCTGTCGAGATTGAACATAACACCCCGGGGGGTATATTCAAATGGAGCGTTCCTCAGGGCCCGGCGCGGCCGTGACAACCTGGGGCGGCGTGGCTGAGCAGGAGAAGCCCAGCGAGAGGAGAGAGACATGCAACTGGATCCCGACGAGATGACTCCGGTGATCAACCGGATCAAGCGCGCGCAGGGCCAGCTCGCCGGCGTGCTCCGGATGTTGGAGGAGGGCCGCGAGTGTGAGGACGTCGTCACCCAACTGGCTGCCGTCTCCAAGGCGCTCGACCGCGCTGGCTTCGCGATCGTCGCCAGCGGTCTTCAACAGTGCCTGACCAGTGGCGCCGACGAGTTCGACGTCAAGAAGATGGAGAAGCTCTTCCTATCGCTCGCCTAACCGCCTAACCGCCGAACCGTCACTTGCACGCGCCGAGCCGTCACCTGCACGCGCCGAACCGTCACCTGCACGCGCCGAACCGTCACTTTCGCTTCAACGCGTGACGGTTCGAGGCGAGCGCCTGACGGTTCGGGCCGGTTGAGTGACGGTTCGGGCCGTATGCCTGACTGTTCGGGCTAGTGGGCGGGCAGGATTCGCCCGCTCACCTCGCCGAGGGCGATCCGTCCGCCGCCGGTGCCGGGGGCGGTGTAGCGCAGGATGACGGTGTCGCCGTCCTCCAGGGCGAGGCGGCCGTCGCGGCCGATCGGTTCGTGCCAGCCCCAGGTCAGCTCCAGGAGTGAGCCCTGGGTGCCGGGTTCCGCGCCGGAGATGGTGCCGGAGCCGAAGAGGTCGCCGGTGCGGACCGAGGCGCCGTTCACCGTGAGATGGGCTAGCATCTGGGCCGGGCTCCAGTACATGGCAGCGTAGGGAGGCCGGGCGATCACCTCGCCGTTGAGCTCCACCTCGACCGCGATGTCGAGACCGCGAGCGGAGTCAGGAGCCAAGTAGGGCAAGGGTTTCGGGTCCTGGCCCGGCAGTGCGGTCCAGGCGGCGTCGAGTGCTGCCAGCGGCGTCACCCAGGTCGAGATCGAGGTGGCGAAGGACTTGCCCAGGAACGGCCCGAGCGGAACGTACTCCCAGGCCTGGATGTCGCGCGCCGACCAGTCGTTGAGACCGACGACGCCGAAGACGTGGGCGCCGAAATCCTCGGCGGCGATCCGGTCGCCCAGGGCTGAGGGATGGCCGACCACGAAGCCCAGTTCGGCTTCGATGTCGAGCCGCGTCGAGGGTCCGAACTCCGGAGCGTCGGCGCCGCGCCGTTGGCCGAGCGGGCGGCGGATCGCGGTTCCGCTGGCCACCACGGTTCCTCCGCGCCCGTGATAGCCGACCGGAAGATGCTTCCAGTTGGGCAACAGGGCATCGCCGTCGGGGCGGAAGATCCTGCCCACGTTGGTGGCGTGGTGCTCGGAGGCGTAGAAGTCGACGTAGTCGCCGACCTCGAAGGGGAGTTGGAGCGCTACCTCGCCGACCGGCACCAGGAACGGCTCGGCGGAGTCGCGACCGGCGTCGGTGGTCAGGACGTCGATCAACCAGCCGCGCAGGTCGGCGAGCTGCTCGAGGCCACACGCCATCAGCCGGTTCAGGCTGGGCTGCTCCAGCGCGTGGGCTATCTCCAGCAGGTCCGCTGCGGCCAACGGAGCGAGGTCGAGAACGAACTCGCCGACCCGGGCGCCGACCCGCGGCTCTTCGCTGGGCCGGGTGAAGACGCCGTACGGAAGGTTGTCGACGTCGTAGAGCGACCCGGCCGCGCCGGGTACCCAGGTCATGCCAGCCCCAGTTCGCACAGGTCGTGTTCGGGTTCGGCGATGCTGCAGGAGCCGAAGCTGGTGAACCAACGCCGGGCCCGCCCCAGGGCGTCCAGGCCGACCGAGTCGCGGGCGTCGGCGGCGAGCAGGGCGCCGTCGCGCTCACCCAGTACGCCCTGCACGGTGCGGGAGTCGGCACCGTCGAGGCTGGCGCGGGTCGCCATCAGGACGTTGAGGAAGCCGTGGTGCTCGAAGCCATCTGCGCCGGAGTGGCGGACGGCGTTGTGCAGGCCTGCGGTGCACTTGAACGGGGTCTCGCGGTCCAACGCGGCGATGATCCAGGAGCCCAGGTCTGCGGTGCTGGGAAAGAAGTCCGCATCCATGCCGCCGGTGCGGAACTTGAGCCGCAGTTCGGCTGCCGCGACCACGTCGGCGGCGCTCAGCCAGCCGTGCGTCGGGGTGCCTTGGGGAAGCTCGACGTAGACCGCCACCTCGTCGTCGAGGAGTGCGAGATCGCGGGCCTGGTCGACGGCGGCGACGACGCGGCGCGCGTTTCCTGCCAGGTCGTCGTGGTCGCGCAGTGCGATCTCCAGGCCGGCCGCGCGGACCCCGCCGATCCGGTGCGCGATGCTCAGCGCGGGGGCGATCCCGCCCGCCCCAGCGCCGATAACGATGCTCAGCGGCAGCGAATCGGTGACCAGTCCGACCAGGTCGTTGAGCTGGTGGTCCCCGATCACGAAGCTGCCGACCAGCGGATGGTTCTCGCCGACTCTGCGCAGGAAGTGGGCACGGACCGCCTCGTCGAGGGGTGCGTTGCCGGGCGGGTAGATGGCAGCGTCGTCGACCAGCGCGGCGAACGCGGGACTGATCGATGGGTTGTTGTCGGCCACGGTGCGAGGCTAGCGTGTATCAACTGAGCGGACGAGAGTGTTCGATTAAAGGACGGCCAACAATGGTCCACTGCCGACAGGTCGGCGTACTGCTGAGCCAGCGGTACCCACAACCGCGCGGCGACGACTTCCTGTCCTCGAACCGAAGGTGGCCGCGATGAGGCGGACCCTCGGCTTCATCGTTGCTCTGCTGGCGATGCTGCTGGGCACCGCGCCGCTGGCCGCTGCGGGGGCGCCGGGCCCGGTCGACCCCGGCGTGCCGACGGCGCGGCTCGACCCGGCGGCGAACGCCGCCGCCGACCCGCTCACCGTGCTGGCCCGTCCGCGGGTTACCGGCACACCGCGGTTCGGACGGGTGCTGCGGGCCGTCGCCCCGCGCTGGTCGGCCATGCCGCGTCAGGTCACCCGGCAATGGCTCAGGGACGGCACCCCGATCGCCGGGGCTCGCGGCAAGCACTACCGGATCCGGCCGCGCGATGTCGGGCACCGGCTCCGGGTGCGCTACCTCGCCACCGGCCCGGACGGCGCCGACGTGGTCGCCGCCTCCAAGCCCCGTCGGATCCTGCACCGGGTACCGGTGCGGCGGGTCGTCCGTTACTCGGTGGAGACCCGCGGCCGGATCGTGGCCGACCTCGCCATGTTCAAGCGCCTGGCCCGCGAGACCTTCGCGGACCCTCGTGGCTGGCGTGCCGCGGGTGTGGAGTTTCGCCAAGTAGGTAAGGGCGGAGCGATGACGTTGGTCCTCGCCGAGGCGTCGAAGGTGCCGTCCTTCTCGTCGGCATGCAGTGCGGAGTGGAGCTGCCGGGTGGGCCGGTTCGTGGTGATCAATCAGACCCGTTGGCGGTTCGCGTCACCGGCCTGGCGCAAGGGTGACGGAACCCTTCGCGACTACCGGCACATGGTGGTCAACCACGAGAGCGGCCACTTCCTGGGGCGCGGTCACAGCAGCTGCCCGCGACGAGGCGCGCTCGCGCCGGTGATGCAACAGCAGTCCAAGGGATTGGGCGGCTGCCGGTTCAATCCCTGGCCCACCGCAACCGAGCGGTGAGCTGCTGAACACCCCTGACCCACCACCCATCGAGGAGGCTGAAGATGCGCGTCGGAGTACCCAAGGAAGTGAAGAACCACGAGTACCGGGTGGCGTTGACGCCGGTGGGCGTGCACGAGTTGGTGCACCACGGCCATGAGGTCGCCGTCGAAGCCGGTGCGGGGATCGGTTCGCTGGTCACCGACGACGAGTACCGGGCGGCCGGCGCCACCATCATCGGTGACGCCGACGAGGTCTGGGCGCAGGCCGAGATGGTGCTCAAGGTCAAGGAGCCGGTGGCCTCGGAGTACCACCGACTACGCGAAGGGCTCACCCTCTTCACGTACTTGCATCTGGCGGCCGACCCGACGCTGACCACCGAACTGCTGGACCGCAAAGTGACCGCGATCGCCTACGAGACCGTGCAATTGGCCTCGGGGTCGCTGCCCCTGCTCTACCCGATGTCGGAGGTGGCCGGGTGCCTGGCGCCGCAGGTGGGCGCTCACTGCTTGCTTCGCGCAGAAGGTGGCCGCGGTGTGCTGCTCGGCGGCGTCGGCGGGGTGGCGAACGCCAAGGTGGTGGTGATCGGCGCGGGAGTCGCCGGCCAGAACGCGGCCAACATCGCGCTGGGCATGGGCGCCGACGTCACCTTGCTCGACACCGACCTGGACAAGCTGCGGATGTCGTTCTGGCGTTACTCCAACCGGGTCCACGGCCTCGCCTCCTCCACGTTGGCGATCCGGCAACAGGTCACCCAGGCCGACCTGGTGATCGGCGCCGTACTGATCCCGGGCGCCAAGGCACCGAAGCTGGTCAGCAACGAGCTGGTGGCCCAGATGAAGCCGGGCTCGGTGCTGGTCGACATCGCCGTCGACCAAGGTGGCTGTTTCGAGGACACCCGGCCGACCACCCACGACGATCCGACCTTCACGGTGCACGGCTCGACCTTCTACTGCGTGGCGAACATGCCGGGAGCGGTTCCCAACACCTCCACCTACGCGCTCACCAATGCCACGCTTCCGTACGCGGTCGCGTTGGCGAACCGGGGTTGGCAGGACGCCTGCCGCACAGATCCCGCACTGGCGCTGGGGTTGAACACGCATGCCGGGCTGCTCACCAACGCCCCCGTGGCCGAGGCGACCGGCATCGACGCCGTCGAGTTGGCTGAGATCCTGGGCTGACGGCGGTCGACTGGCCGGCTGAGGCACACTGGACGGGTGAGCAATCCTGAACAGGACCCCGGCGTTCTGGTCTGCACCGAAGGTGCCCCGGTTCCTGACCTTGAGGTGATCGAAGCCCGCGACGTACCGCTCGGCGGCCCGCGGGCGATGTTGGTCCGACGCACGCTGCCGTCGCGGCAGCGTTCCCTGATCGGGGCTTGGTGCTTCCTCGACCATTACGGTCCTGACCGTGTCGTCGACAGTGGTGGCATGTCGGTGGCGCCCCACCCGCATACCGGTCTCTCCACGGTGAGCTGGCTCTTCACCGGCGAGATCGAGCATCAGGACAGTGCCGGGAACGTGGCGATGGTGCGTCCCGGTGAGTTGAACCTGATGACCGCGGGTCGCGGGATCAGCCATAGCGAGGTCTCCACGCCCGCTGCCGAGGTACTGCATGGCGCCCAGCTCTGGGTGGCCCTGCCTGAGGCCACCCGCAACTGCGAGCCGGGTTTCGACCACTACGTTCCGCAGCCCATCGCCCTCGACGGCGCGGTCGCGCGGGTCTTCCTCGGCAGCCTGGTCGGCGACACCTCGCCGGTCGCCACCCACACGCCGTTGCTGGGCGCGGAGCTGATCCTCGACGCCGGCGCCGAGCTGACCATCGACCTCGACGAGATCTTCGAGCACGGTCTGCTGGTCGACCAGGGCGCTGTCGTGCTGGACGGCAGGGAGTTGGCTCCCGCCGAGCTCGGCTACCTGGCACCGGGCCGGTCGTCGATCGTGCTGCGCGCGACCGCCGACTCCAGGATCCTGCTTCTCGGTGGCCCGCCGTTCGGCGAGTCGATCGTGATGTGGTGGAACTTCGTCGGCCGTAGCCACGACGAGATCGTCGGTTTCCGCGACGACTGGCAGGCCCAGATCACCCGCGACGGCGAGGTGATCGGTGACAGTCGCGACGCCGCGCCCGGTCGGTTCGGTGTGGTGGCTGACCAGCCGTTGCCGCCGATTCCGGCGCCGCCACTGCCGAACGCACGTCTGCGCGAGCGTCGTTGAGGTGACGGAGGGAGCCCCGGTCACCGACGCCGCCGGTATCACTCGATGCCCCTGGGGTGCGGTGGCCGGGCCCATGCAGGAGTACCACGACACCGAGTGGGGAGTGCCGGTCCACGGCGAGTCCGCGCACTTCGAACGGCTCACCCTGGAGGCGTTCCAGTCGGGGCTCTCCTGGGCGACGATCCTGGCCAAGCGTCCGGCGTTCCGGGAACTCTTCGATGAGTTCGACGTGGAACTCATCGCTCGCTACGACTCCGCCAGGTTCGCTGCGTTGATGGGCGATGCCCGGATCGTCCGGAACCGGTTGAAGATCCAGGCCACGATCACCAACGCCCAGGCAGCGATCGCGCTGCGGGAGGAGGGCGGGCTGGCCGACCTCCTCTGGTCGTTCCGCCCCGACCGTTCGCCCGAGCCTCGGGTCGCTGCCGAGGTGCCGACCACCTCGGCAGAGAGCCTGGCGTTGAGCAAAGCCCTGAAGAAGAAGGGATTCACCTTCGTGGGACCGACCACGATGCATGCCTTGATGGAGGCGATCGGCTTGGTCAACACCCATCTGCTGGAGTGCCACCGACGGCAGGCGAACTGAGTGATCAACGGTCTGATGTGGCTGCTGACCTTCCAGATGGTCGGCGAGCTGATCTCCCGCGGCCTGGACCTCCCGGTGCCGGGCCCGGTGATCGGGATGCTGCTGCTCTTCGCGGTCCTGCTCTGGCGCCGCCCCGACGGGGCGGCAGGGGTGATCCGGGTCTCCGAGTCGATGCTGCGCCACCTGCAGCTGCTCTTCATCCCGGCGGCGGTCGGCGTCGTCACCTACCTGTCTGTGTTGAAGGCTGATGCGGTGCCGATCGCCGGTGGTCTCTTCGTCTCCTGGCTGGCCGGACTGATCACGGTGGCCGGCCTGGTGACGCTGTTGGTTCGCCGGCCGAAGGAGGCCTCGTGAGCGAGATCCACGATCTGCTGCGGACGTCCCCGTTGGCAGGGGTCTTCCTGACCCTGGTCGCCTACCGGATCGGCTGCGAGGTGAAGAAGCTCAGCGGAGGGCACCCTTTGGCGCAGCCGGTGTTGATCGCGGTGCTGCTGATCGGGCCACTGCTCTGGGCGCTCGACGTCGACTACGCCGAGTACCTCAACGGTGCTTCGGTGATCGCGTTCTTCCTCGGTCCGGCCACCGTGGCGTTGGCGGTCCCGCTCTATCGGCAGGCCCACCACCTCCGCGAACTGATGGTCCCGATGCTGATCGCGATCCCGGTCGGCACTGTGGTCTCGGTGGTGACCGGGATGGCGTTGGTCGACTGGCTCGGCGGCGATCGTGAGCTGGCGTTGACGATGGCGCCCAAATCGGCGACCACGCCGATCGCGATCGGGATCACCGAGCAGATCGGTGGCATGCCGGCGCTGGTCGCGGTCTTCACGATCGTGGCCGGCATCATCGGCGCAGTACTGGCACCCACCGTGCTCAATCTGTTGCGGGTCCGCGACCCACGCGCCCGCGGCCTGGCGATGGGCGTGGTCTCGCACGGAGTCGGCACCTCCCGTGCGCTCAACGACCATCCGGTCGAGGGCGCCTTCTCCGGGCTGGCGATGGGCCTGACCGCGCTGATGACCAGTCTGGTGGTGCCGATCGTGGTCCACCTGCTCTGAACGCGAGAACACCGCAGGCCCGCCGATCAGCGGGCCTGCGGTGTTCTGTCTGCTGTACTCAGCTGAGCAGCTTGGTGGCGAGCGCGGTGCTGGCCGGGTAGTCGACCTTGCTGACCGGGGTGCGCGGCACCTGGTCGACGAAGAGGAACTCCTTCGGCACCTTGTAGCCGGAGATCAGCGACTTGCAGTGCTCGCGCAGTTGCTCGACGGTGACCTGGGAGCCTTCGCGGCGCTGCACCAACGCCGTCACCTGCTGGCCCCAGCGCTCGTGCGCGGTGCCGACGACAACGGCGTCGAAGACCTCGTCGTGGCGCAGCAGCACCGCCTCGACCTCTTCGGGGTGGACCTTCTCGCCGCCGGTGTTGATGCAGACCGAACCTCGGCCCAGCAGGCTGATCGTGCCGTCCTCCTCGCGGCGGGCGGCGTCTCCCGGGAGCACCCAGCGGACGCCGTCGATCACCTTGAAGGTGGCGTCGGTCTTGACCGGGTCCTTGTAGTACCCGAGCGGAACCGCGCCGGTGCGGCCGAGGATGCCCTCGACGCCGATACCTGCGGGCTTGAGGTCGCCGTCGAAGACCTCGACCTCGGGGGAGGCGCTGAACTTGGGGGCGCCGGTCGGGCCCTCGCTGCCGTCGTCCATCCGCGACGCCGTCGCGCCGGACTCCGAGGAGCCGTAGGAGTCGAGGATGAAGCGGCCGGGCAGAGCCTTGCGGATCTCGTCGCGGACGCCGTCGGAGAGTGGAGCGGCGCCGTTGGAGACGGCGGCCAACGCGGAGAGGTCCCAGCGGTCGGGCTCGGCGAGGATCGCCTCGGCGACCGGGCGGCCCATCGCGTCGCCGAGGAAGGTCAAGGAGATGACCTTCGCCTGCTCGACCAGGTCGAGGATCTTCTCCGCGTCGAACGACGGCTCGGTGTAGAAACCGACCGGGCTACCGGCCACGTGGGCGTTGCCGAAGATCCACTGGCTGCCGCCGTGCATCATCGGGCCGCAGGCGAGCAGCACCATCGGGTTCTCGTTGGTGGCCGCCTCTTCGGCGAGCGCCTCGACCGACTCGATGGGAGCCCCGAACCGGCTCGCGTTGAGGGCGCCGACCACGATGTCGGCGTTGCGCCACACGACACCCTTCGGGTTGCCGGTGGTGCCACCGGTGTAGAGCACGTAGGTGTCGTCCTCGGTGCGGCCGGTGATCTGGCGCTCCGGCGACGCGGCGGCCAGGGCGGCGTCGTACTCCTCGCCCATCACCAGCATCTGCTTGAGTTCCGGCAGGTCGAGGTCCTTGACGATCTCGACGTACTCCGGCGCGATGATCGTGGCGACGGCGTCCGAGTTGCGGTAGAGGTAGTCGAGCTCGCCGGCCAGGTACCGGTAGTTGATGTTGATCGGCACGGCCCGGGCCTTGAGGCAGCCGTAGAAGGCGTCGACCCACTCGATCCGGTTGGGTGCGTGGACCGCAACGTGGTCGCCCGGCTTGATCCCGATGCTCACCAGATGGTTCGCCAACCGCGTGGAGCGCTCGTCGAGTTCCGCGAAGGTGTACGTGTGATCGAGGGTGATCAACGCGGCACGGTCGCCGATGCGATCGGCCATCGCCTCGAGGATGTCGGCGATGGTCAGGGGGCGGGGAGTGGTCACGGGGCCTGTGTTGTCGGTCACAGGGTAAGGATGACTATTAGAACGCGTTCTCGTAAAGCCGTAGTCCCGAAAATGGTGGCGCGAGACCATGCCCGCCCCCGCCCGAGGTACGTCAGGCGACGACTATGCGCGGCTCGTGGGTGACCGGGAAGTTGACCGAGGCGGCGATGAAACAGTTCGCGCTGGCTTCGGCATGGATCGCCAGAGCCGTCTCGACCATCGAGGCATCGGCGACCGTGACCACCGGTCGCAGCACCACGGAGGTGAACCGTCCGCCCTGGCCGGACTGGTCCATCACGCCGACCGGCTGATCGCGGTAGTCGGTGACCACCACGCCGTGGTTGACCGCACTGTGCAGGTAGGAGAGCAGGTGGCACTGCCCCAGCGCCGCGAGCAACAGTTCTTCGGGGTTCCACCGGTCCGCATCGCCGCGGAACGGCGTGTCGGCCGAGCCGAGCAGGTCCGGCTTCCCGGACGCCGTCAACAGCACGTTGCGCCCGTACTCGCGGTAGCCGCTGGTCCCGGTGCCGCGGTTGCCCTGCCAATCAACGCCGAGTTCGTAACGGTGCTCCATGCCTCCACTCTGCCAGCCGTCATCCGTTCGGCGGGAGTGCCTCCGCGCAACGGATGACCTCCGCGGGGGAGGGCAGCGGGTGGGGAATGTTCGGGCTGACGTCGATCACAGGTCGCCTCGCTGTCGGCGGCCGGCTGTCCGGTTCTGGTTGAACAGGTGCTGTGTGGAAGTGGTGGCGAGCCGTACTCCTCGGTGCCGGCCTGGGCGCCGGACTCGGTGTGCTCGGGCTCCGTGCCCTGCTGCGCCGGCAGGCGGCGATCGCACGCCGACTGATCGGCAAGCCGCTCGGTGAACAGGCGTTGGACGCAGACCGGGTCTGGCGCCCCGAGTTGGGCAGTCCCTGGCACCTGGTGGTGTTGGGCGACTCGATCGCGGCCGGGCTGGGGGCGGACAAGCCGAAGCACACGTTGGGGGCCCGGCTGGCCAAGGGGTTGGCCAAGGCGTCGGGGCGCGCGGTCCGGCTGACTACGCTCGCCCGAGTGGGCGCCGAGAGCAGTGACCTCGCCGCGCAACTCGCCCGCCTTCCCTCCGTGGCGCCCGTCGATGTCGCGGTGATCGTGGTCGGTGGCAACGACCTCACGCATCGGGTCCCGATCGCCGACTCGGTGGCGGCGTTACGGGCCGCGATCGACGAACTCCGGCATCGCGGGGCCGAGGTGGTGGTGGGCACCTGTCCGGATCTGCGCGCGGTCTCGCCGGTGCCACAACCCTTACGCAGCTTGGGTTCTCGAGCGGCGCGCCAGCTCGCGGCGGCGCAACAGGCGGCTGCGCTCGCGGCCGGTGCCCGCGCCGTCTCGCTGGCTGCGGTGGCCGGTCCCTTCTTCGAAGCCGCGCCGGACGAGATGTTCAGCGTCGACCGGTTCCACCCTTCCAGCGCTGGCTATCGGCGGACCGCGAAGGCGATGTTGCCCTCCGTTCTGGCGGCGGTCGGCGACGAACAGCCGGACCGTTTCGGCCACCATGCGCCGGGTGCTGAGACGGCGCCCGTCGAGACGTCTCAGCGGCGCCGTTGAGGCCGCCCGGGCTCGGCGACGGCGGCACTACAGTGGGGCTCATGGTCGACGTACTGCTGGTCACCTCGAACGCTTGGCCCGACGGCGAACCCGGCGGCTCACTCCTGTTGGAGGCCTTCGAGGCTCGCGGGATCACCGCCGCGTGGGCAGTCTGGGACGACGAGACGGTGGACTGGACGGCGGCCCAACTGGTCGCGCTCCGCTCGACCTGGGACTACCACGAACGGTTCGCGGAGTTCATGGAGTGGCTGGTCCGGATCGAAGAGGCCGGCGCCAGGGTGCTGAACGGTGTGGACGTGGTCCGTTGGAACACCGACAAGGCGTACCTGGTGGAGCTTGCCGAGGCGGGGGTCCCGGTGGTGCCGACGTTGTTGGCCGAGGGTGAGGAAGATCTGCCGTCCGCGATCGCCGAGTTCGGCACTGCGGTGGTGAAGCCACGCACCGCGGCCGGTGGTCGTGGGGTGGTGGTCTTCGATATGACGGAGGGCGGTCCGGCGGACCTGGACGAGTCGCGACTCGAACCGGGACCGTGGGTGGTGCAGCCGCTGGTCGAGTCGATCCACGACGAGGGCGAGTGGTCCGTCTACGTGCTCGGCGGGCGGGCGGTGTCGGCGGCCCGGAAGGTGCCGGGGGCCGGCGAGATCCGGGTGCACGAACACTTCGGTGGGCGTACCGACGCCGCCGAGCTCGGTGCCGAGCAGGCCGAGGTCGCGTTGCGGACCGTGGCCGGTGCCGAGTCGCTGCTCGGACGCCGTCTGCCGTATGCCCGGGTGGACCAGATGCGGCTGGCTGACGGCACCTTGGCGGTCAGTGAGTTGGAGGCCACCGAGCCCGGCCTCTACCTCGACGTGCTGCCCCAGAACGCGGCTTGGTTCGCGGACGCCGTCGCCGACGAGCTCGGCTGACTCGAGCTGCGCGCGCCCGGCCGCCGCTTCGCTTCCCGGGCTGTCATGCGTTGTGGGGAAGCGGGTGCGCGGTTCGGATGACGTCCTGAGTCTGACGCCCTGCGAAGGCGGGAAGCAGAAGCGCCGCCCCCACTCGCGTGGAGGCGGCGCCCTGGTTGTGCGGTGCAGATCTTTGGGTCAGCGCTTCTTCTTGACCTTCTTGACCTTCGCGACCTTGACGGCGGGCGAGTTCGCCGAGCCGGGAATGAAGGTGTTCAGGCGGTGGCTGGCGCGCACCGTGACGGTGAGCTTCTTGCCGGCGTCAGCCTTGGTCACCTTGTACGACGACTTGGTGCCGACGGTCTTCGTGCCGCGCTTCCAGACGTAGCTGTAGACCACGTCGGTGCTCTGGTTCCAGGTGCCGACGTTGGCCTTCAGCGTCTTGCCGACCTTGGGGGTTCCGGTCGCCTTCGGCTTGGTCGCGTTGCGGATCTTGCTGGTCAGGGCGACCTTCAAGCCGCTGACCTTCGCGCCCGGGGCCACCGTGATCCACTTCGCCGTGCTGGCGGTCAGGCCGCCGTACCAGGAGGTGATGAACGGCTTGACCATCAGCACGCCGATGCCGCCGTAGATGAGGCCCATCGACGACACGCTGAGCTTGTAGGAGCCGGGTGCGAGGTTGGTGAAGGAGAACACGTCGGTGCCCTGGCTCATCGCCACCAGGTTCCCTGCCGAGTTGGTCAGCGTGTAGAGGACCTGGTCGGCCTCCTCACCGATCGAGTCGTCCGTGGTGGTGACGCCGCTGATCGAGGCGAGCCGGGTCAGCTTGACGGTGCCCAGCGAGACGGCGCCGGTCGAGCCGACGGTGAAGATGCGCGCCTTCGTGGGGTCCTGGGTGTTGCCGTAGAAGAGCGGCTCCGCGTCGAACTCCGGCATCGAGCCGGAGAGCTGGGCTGCCATGAAGCTCGCGGTGTAGGTGCCAGGAGCGATGTCTTCGCGGGCGACCGACCAGCGACCGTTGGTCCGGGTGTATGCGATCGCCGTCGGTTCGCTGTCGAGGCCGGGCTCGCCGACCATCACCATCACACCGCGCATCGGCTTGCCGGTGCTGTCGGTGACCAGGCCTGAGATGGCTGCCTCGGGGGCAGGGGTGGGGTCGGCGGCCAGGGTTGCGTTCGCGGTGAGTCGCTGGCCGGGGGCTAGCTCGACGTCGGTGGGGTCCTCCACGGTGGTGGTGCCGCTGTGGAAGGCGGGCAGATACTCGCCGGCCGGGTCCTGGAATGCGATCGCGGTGACGCCGGGAGCGGTCGAGAGGGTGTAGCGACCGTTGGCGTCGGTGATGGTGTGGCCGTCCTCGCCGGCGGCGACCACGATGTTCGCGAGCGGCTTCTTCGCCTGGTCCGTGACGACACCGGAGATCACCGGGTTCGCGATCAGGTTGAGCGGCACCTTGACGCTCGCGTCCTTGGTGACGGTGAAAACGGTGGCGCTGTCCTGGTCACTGCCTCCGGCCCAGGCTGCGCTGCCCTGGGGGCAGGGGGTTGAGCCGAACATGCCGGACGTTCCGGACCGGGTCGAGGCCTGCACCTGGTAGCTACCGACCGGGACCCGCAGGCTCCAGGCGCCGCCGCGGCGGGTCCTGGTGTCGAGCAGCGAATCGCCGTCGGCCAGGTACAGCTCGATCTCGCCGCACTCGGCACGCACAGGGGCGCCTCCGACGGTCAGGTTGCCGCTCAGGGTGCCCCATTCGCTGGGCTCGAGGTAGAACGAGCTGGTCCAGGAGTTGCTTCCGGCATAGATGGTGATCGACTTCTCGGCGGGGGCATAGCCCGCCTTGCTGGCGACGAGGACGTACGGCCCTGCCGGGATGTCATCCAGATCCCAGTAGCCGACGCCGTCGGTCGTCGTCTGGTGCAGTGCGCTGCCGCCCGGGTAGCTGCCCGGCGAGTACAACGCGACGTTCGCGCCTTCGAGCCCGTTGTCGGTGAAGTCGTCGTAGACGGTGCCGAAGGCGCCTCCGGTCAGGACGGGCTCTGCCGAGGCGCTCATCGTCAGCGCGGGCGCCGCGATAGCGAGCAAGGCGGCCAACAGGAACGCCAGAAGCTGGCGGGTACTTCGCATCTTTTCCTCCGTTGTTGCCGGCGCTGGAGGCGCCGACGGTCATCTCCCCAAGGTAAGATGAATACTGCACAACTTTGGAGTCTGTCCAAGCCTGAGTGAAGTGGTCTAGTCCTCAGGGCTGGCCAGAGGGCGGAAATGACAGGCGCCACCTCCGCCCGGAGGCGGAAGTGGCGCTCTGTCGGAGTCGGTTCAGGTCAGCGCTTGGCGACCTTGACCGGCTTCGAGGTCGACGAGCCGGACCTGAGGTCCTTGCGTCGGTCGGTGGCGGTCACGGTGACCGTCAGCTTCTTGCCCCGGTCGGCCTTCGTCACCTTGTAGGTGGCGGCCCGGCCCACCACCTTGCTGCCGCGCTTCCAGACATAGCTGAACGCGACGTCGGCGGTCAGGTTCCAGGTTCCGGTGGTGGCCCGCAGGACCTTCTTGCCCTTCGCCTTCCCGATGATCCTCGGCTTGGCCACAGCCCGCAGGGTGGTGCTCGGGGTGATGGTGATCCCGGTGACCTTGGTGCCTTGGCCGATCACGATCGGCGTCGCGGTGGCTAGCGAGTAGCCGTTCTTCCACCACGACGGAATGAACCGCGGCAGCATCCCGGCGAGCGGGCCGGCGAGCGGACCGAGGTCGGAGAGCTCCACGTAGTAGCGCCCCGGGCGCAGTGAGGGGAAGGTGAACTCGCCAACGGCCGGCTGGATGCCGACTAGCGTGCCGTCCTGGTTGCGGAGGGTCAGCAGCCCCGCGCCGAGACCGCTCGGGACCGGTGAGGCGGTGGTCGGTGTCGGCACGGCGGCGGTTCCGGAGATCTGGCCCAGGCGGTTGAGTCGGATCGGGTTGAGCGTGATCGAGCCGGTCGCCGGGACCGGGATCCGGGTCGCCTTGGCGACGTTGAGGCTGCCGCCGTAGAACTGGGCGTCGAACGGCATGTGTTCGATCTCGCCGAGGCCACCGGAGCCGGAGGGGCTCCCGGCGCCGAGCAGGTAGGTGCCCCGGGTGACCGCGGCGCGGTCGATCCGGTAGCTGCCGTCGTCACGGGTAGCGCCCTGCGCGGACCCTTCGCCGTCCTCGCGCATCAGGAAGACCGGGATGCCGCGCAGCGGCTTGCCTGCGGTGTCGGTGACAGTGCCGGTCAAAGCAGCGGGCGGGAGCGGCGCGGCGTTGCGGGTGAGGGCAACGTTCACGGTGCGGGTCTCGCCGACTGCGACGCTCACCGGGTTGGTGCTGTCGGGGTCGGTGGTGCCGTCGTGGAACTGCTCGAGGTACTCGTTGGCGGTGTCCTCGAGGAACACTCGATAGGCGCCCCCGGTCAACTCGCGCGACCGGTAGCGCCCCTTCTCGTCGGTGGCGACGGAGTCGTCGCTCCCGCCGCCGATCCTCTCGAACCTGACGGCCACGCCGGCCAGTGGCTTACCGGAGGCACTGGTCACCACGCCGGCGATCACCGGGTTTGCCGGTAGTACGACCGTGGGCACGGTGCTGCTGGTGTTCTTGGCGACGGTGTAGGTGTGTGCGCCGGCCTCGTCTGCCGCGTCGGGCGCCCACCGGCCGGTCTCGCTCCCGGCGCAGTCGTCCGGCTCGACCCGGACCTGGTAGCTGCCCACGGGAAGTGGTGCAGTCCATGCGCCGCGTCCGGCGACGACGGTCGAGTAGACCTCATCGCCGCTGGTGGCGCCGTAGATCCTGACCGTGGCACAGCCGGTGGGAGCGGTTGCGGCGCCCACCTTGACCGTGCCCGTGAGGGTGCCCCACGACGCAGGGCGCAGGTCGGCGAAGACGGCCGCCGTCGCGCCGGCGTCCGTGATGTCGAACGATTCGAGCTGCTGGGTGTAGCCGGCCTTGCTGATCGCCAGGGTGTAGTTGCCGAGGGCGAGCGCCGACGACTCCCAATCGCCATCGGAATCGGTGGTCCCGGTGAAGACCGGGGCGCCGGAGGGGTAGCTGGCGGAAGGCCAGATCCTGACCGTGGCGAGCTCGACCGGGTCCTCGGTGAACGCGTCGTAGACGGTGCCCACAGCGCCGCCGGGGACGGCGTGGGCGCCGGTGGTGAGGCCTGGGGCGAGGGTGGCGAAGAGCAACGCCACGATGGTCGCGAGGACGGGTCTGAAGCGGGTCACGGTGGTTCCCTCTCGTGTGGGCGCGGGTCCACCGGATCGACGGGCCGTCGCCTCTTGGCGCTGAGGGGGATCGGGGCGACTCTCCTGTCTAGCGGGAAATGTGGCCTCTGTCTGACTTTCGCTCGGTGGTCTGGACCGGTTTTCGAGTGGTCTCCGGGCGGATGACTCTTCCGGTGAGATCCGCCGAGCGAAGGCTGTTGTCGCCTATCCCGCTAGCCTTTCGGCCATGACGCGCGCGCGGTGGAGACTGCTTGCTGGACTCGTTGTTGCCCTCTGGCTGCTGGCCGCCGGAGTAGGCGGGCCGTTGGTCGGGTCGCTGTCGTCGGTGCAGAACAACGACTCCGCCTCCTTCTTGCCGCAGAGCGCGGACTCCACGAAGGTCAGCGCCCGGCTCGGCGCCTTCGCCGCCGACAGCACCTTGCCGCTGCTTATCGTCGTCGAGTCCGACGAGGCTCTGTCGAAGGAAGCGCTCGGCAAGCTCGGCGGCTACGCGGCCGGTCTGCCGGAGTTGAAGGTCGACGAGCTCAAGAAGCCGCTGGGTAGTTACCTGGCCAGCCCGAAGGTCCCGGTCGTGCCCTCGGCGGACGGCGCCGCCGCGCTGCTCGTCGTCAGCCTCGACGCCGACGCTGCCTCGCTCACCGAGGGCGGGGAGAAGGTCAGCAGGTTGATCGTCGACGCGGTACGGGACCACCGCCCCGACGTCGACGGAATCTCCAGCCAGGTCACCGGTCCGGCCGGTTTCGCGGCCGACCTCAGCGCTGCCTTCGCCGGCATCGACGGCCTTCTGCTCGGCGTCACCCTGGTCGCCGTGCTGCTGATCCTGCTGGTGGTCTACCGGAGCCCGGTGCTCCCGTTCGCGGTCCTGCTCACCAGCGTCTTCGGTCTGGCTCTGGCGGCGCTGGTGATCTACCCGATGGCCGACGCCGACTGGATCCAACTCTCGGGGCAGAGCCAGGGCATCCTCTTCATCCTGGTGGTCGGCGCGGCCACCGACTACTCCTTGCTCCTGGTCGCCCGGTACCGCGAGGAACTGCACCACCGTGACCCGCTGCCCGCGCTGCGGACCGCGTGGCGCCAGTCCCTGGAGCCGATCGCCGCCAGTGGTCTCACGGTGATCGCCGGACTGCTCTGTCTGCTCCTCTCCGACCTGGGCAACATCTCCGGGCTGGGGCCGGTCGGGGCTCTCGGTATCGCCGGCGCGATGGTCGCCTCACTCACCTTCCTCCCCGCTGTCCTGGCCCTGATCGGCCGACGCGCGTTCTGGCCCTCGACGCCGAAGCGTGGCGAGCCGAGTCGGCACCGCGGCTGGACCCGGATCGCGGACGCCGTCACCCGGCGTCCGCGCGCGACCTGGGTCGGCACGGTCGCGGTCCTGATCGCGGCAGCGGCCTTCGCGCTCCAGTTCCCGACGTCCGGCATCTCGCAGGCCGAGTTCTTCACCAAGCAGGTGGAGTCGGTCGACGGCCAGGAGGCGATCAACACCTACTTCAAGGGACGGGACCAGTCGCCTGTCCGGATCGTCGTGCCCGACGGCGCCGTTTCCGAAGTCCGCGATGTGCTGGCGGCGCACCCGATCGTCGGCGAGCGGGTCGAGGAGACGCCGTCGAAGACCGGCAGTGGCGACACCATGCTCACCGCCACCCTCAATGCCGGCTCCGAGACGGAGCGGGCGCGTGACGCCGTCCGCGACCTCCGGGACGAGCTGGCAGAGGTCGACGACGCGATCCTGGTCGGCGGTGCGACGGCGACCGACGTCGACACCCTGGCTGCGGCGGACCGCGATCAGCGACTGGTGATCCCGGCGATCCTGGTTGTGGTGACGCTGATCCTGATCTTCCTGCTGCGGTCGGTGCTGGCGGCGGCGCTCCTGGTGCTGATCAACGTGCTCACCTTCGCCGCCACCCTGGGTGTCTCGGCGCTCCTGTTCGAGCACGTCTTCGGCTTCCCGGGTGCTGACCCTTCCACGCTGTTGCTCGGCTTCGTCTTCCTGGTCGCGTTGGCGGTCGACTACTCGATCTTCCTGATGTCGCGGGCCCGCGAGGAGGCGCTCTCGGTGGGTACGCGACAGGGGATCCGCCGCGCTGTCGCGGTCACTGGGGGCGTGATCACCAGTGCTGGCGTGGTGTTGGCGGCGACCTTCTCGGCGCTGTCGGTCATCCCGTTGCTCTTCCTGGCGCAGATCGCGTTCATCGTCGCCTTCGGCGTTCTGCTCGACACCCTGGTCACCCGATCGGTCCTGGTCCCGGCGCTCACCTATGACCTGGGCAATCGGGTGTGGTGGCCGTGGCAGCGCCGGATGGCCGCCGACGACGAGCGGTCGGCTCCGGAGGTCGGCGCTGAACTCGGCGGCTGAGGGCCGGCTTCCACCTTGCACTCTCACCGGGCGAGTGCTAAACATGAGGCTGGCACTCTCCCTAGGAGAGTGACAGTTACACGGATCGGTGAGTTGAGGTCTGAAGCGTCGGCGGGAAGGGTCCGCCGGGTCAGCCAGATCGGCCGTCGCGGGCAGCTGCCCGATCTGTACCGAACTCTTAAGCGTGAGGAATCGCAGGAGTCATGGCAAAGCTGATTGCTTTCAACGAGGAGGCCCGCCGCGGCCTCGAGCGGGGTATGAACACCCTCGCCGACGCGGTCAAGGTCACCCTCGGTCCCAAGGGCCGTAACGTCGTTCTGGAGAAGAAGTGGGGCGCCCCCACGATCACCAACGACGGCGTGTCGATCGCCAAGGAGATCGAGCTCGAGGACCCGTACGAGAAGATCGGCGCCGAGCTCGTCAAGGAAGTTGCCAAGAAGACCGACGACGTCGCCGGTGACGGCACGACGACCGCGACCGTTCTCGCTCAGGCGATGGTCCGCGAGGGTCTCCGCAACGTGGCCGCCGGCGCCAACCCGATGGGTCTGAAGCGCGGCATCGAGGCCGCCGTCGCCGCCGTCTCCGAGCAGCTGCTCGGCATGGCGAAGGACGTCGAGACCCGCGAGCAGATCGCCGCCACCGCCACCATCTCCGCCGGTGGCGACACCACCGTCGGTGACGCCATCGCCGAGGCGATGGACAAGGTCGGCAAGGAAGGCGTCATCACCGTCGAGGAGTCGAACACCTTCGGCATCGACCTCGAGCTGACCGAGGGCATGCGGTTCGACAAGGGCTACATCTCGGCCTACTTCGTGACCGACCCGGAGCGCATGGAGACCGTGCTCGAGGACCCGTACATCCTCATCGCGAACTCCAAGATCTCCAACGTCAAGGACCTCCTCCCGGTTCTCGAGAAGGTCATGCAGAGCGGCAAGCCGCTCGTCATCCTCGCCGAGGACGTCGAGGGCGAGGCTCTGTCGACGCTGGTCGTCAACAAGATCCGTGGCACCTTCAAGTCCGTTGCCGTCAAGGCTCCGGGCTTCGGTGACCGCCGCAAGGCCATGCTGCAGGACATCGCGATCCTGACCGGTGGCCAGGTCATCTCCGAAGAGGTCGGCCTCAAGCTGGAGTCGGCTGGCATCGAGCTGCTCGGCCAGGCCCGCAAGGTTGTCATCACCAAGGACGAGACCACCATCGTCGAGGGTGCTGGCGACCAGGGTCAGATCGAGGGTCGGGTCAACCAGATCCGCGCTGAGATCGAGAACTCGGACTCCGACTACGACCGCGAGAAGCTGCAGGAGCGCCTGGCCAAGCTGGCCGGCGGCGTTGCGGTGATCAAGGTCGGCGCGGCCACCGAGGTCGAGCTCAAGGAGCGCAAGCACCGCATCGAGGACGCCGTTCGCAACGCGAAGGCTGCCGTCGAAGAGGGCATCGTCGCCGGTGGTGGCGTTGCTCTGGTGCAGGCTGCTGCGACCGCGTTCGACAAGCTCGACCTTGAGGGTGACGAGGCCACCGGTGCCGACATCGTCCGCAAGGCGACCGACGCCCCGCTGAAGCAGATCGCGATCAACGCCGGCCTTGAGGGCGGCGTCATCGCGGAGAAGGTGCGCAACCTGGAGTCCGGTCAGGGCCTCAACGCTGCCACCGGCGAGTACGTCGACATGATCGCCAACGGCATCATCGACCCGGCCAAGGTGACCCGCTCGGCGCTGCAGAACGCAGCCTCGATCGCGGCCCTGTTCCTCACCACCGAGGCCGTTGTCGCTGACAAGCCCGAGAAGGCTCCGGCCATGCCGGGCGGCGACATGGGCGGCATGGGCGGTATGGACTTCTGATCCGCCCCGCTTGACGCAGAAGAACCCCCGAGCGCTCCGCGCTCGGGGGTTCTTCTCTTGCCGTCTCTGTGGTGGCTGGCTCCCGATAGTGGGGAGTCAGCCACCACAAAACCTCGGGCCTTCTCCACAGGTTGCGGAACGGGGTCAGCGAGGTGGTCCGTTCTCGTTGATGCTGGGGCGATGTTCTGGATCGACGAGGCGCAGGACGGCGTGGTCAGTCGCCGTCAGTTGCACGCCGCCGGCCTGGGAGACAAGGCGATCGAGCGGCTGTTGCGACGTCGCGAGGTGGCCGTGGTGCATCCCGGCGTCTATCTGAACCACACCGGCGAACCGTCCTGGCGACAGCGGGCCTGGGCGGCACTGCTGCTCTGTGATCCGGTCCTGGGCATCGGGGCGACCGGCCAGAGCCGACGTAGCGATCTCCCGCGAGCTACCCGACAGCTGCCGGGACGGGCTGCGCTCGCCGGACCGTCAGCACTGCGGATCTCCCTCGAACAGCGTGGTTTCCTTGGGCCGAACCTGCGGGTCGTGCTCAGTGATGACCGGATCCATCTGGCGATCGAGCGCGATCGGCGCATCCGTGCTCCGGAAATGGTGGTGCTGCACCGCACCAGCCATCTCTTGGCCAGGGCGCGGTGGGCCTACTGACCGACGCCTGTCAGGCCCGGCTGACCACTCCGGCCCGGCTACGCGCCACGATCGAGGGGCGTGAACGGGTTCCGGGGCGCGCCTTCCTGGTCGGAGTTCTCGGTGACCTGGCCGATGGCACCTGTTCGGCGTTGGAGCACGGATACCGCTGGCTGGTGGCGAGCCCGCACGCTCTGCCGCCAGGCACGCAACAAGCACGTGAGGCGACGAGGTCCGGGTTGGTCTTTCGGGACGTGGTGGTCGGCGAACTGGTGGTGGAGCTGGACGGGCGTCTCTTCCACGACAACGCCCGCCAGCGCGATCGCGACTTCGCTCGTGACCTGGAGGCGGCCGCGGCAGGACACCGCACGCTTCGCCTCAGTTGGGGACAGGTCTACCGGCATCCGTGCGTCACGGCGGCTCGACTTGCCGAGGTGCTCCGCGCCAACGGCTGGTCGGGATCGCCCTCACCGTGCCGGCGGCCTGACTGTGTGGTGGCTGGCTCCCGATAGTGGGGAGTTAGCCACCACATAGACGCTCAGGGCTCGGTGCTCGTCGCCGGTGCGGCGGGCGCGGTGTTGGTGTCGTCGGTCGGTTCGGCCGGGACGCAGTCCTCGGGCTCATCAGCGGGCTCCGTGGGGTCGGTCGTCGGCTCGGTGCTCGGCTCCGTGTCGCCGGGGAGCGGACAGGTCGGCAACTCGCCGGTCGGCGTGCCCGGCTCTGTCGGGGTGCCCGGCTCGGTCGGGGTGCCCGGCTCGGTCGGGGTGCCCGGCTCGGTCGGCCCAGTGGGAGTGGTGGGCTCCGTCGGTGTCGTCGGCTCGGTGGGAGTCGTCGGTTCAGTCGGTTCGGTGGGTGTCGGGGGCGTGGTGGGCTCGGTCGGCGTCACCGGCTTTGTGGGCTTGGTCCCGGCCGAGGTGCCTCCCGAACCCGGGTTCCGGCCACTGATCGCGGCGCCGCCCTCGGCGCGCAGCTTCGCGGGCTTGGCGCTCACTTTGACCGCTACCGGCGCCAGCATCTCGCTCGGGGTGGCGAACGCCGAGACGGCCGTCGAGGCGGTCGTGTAGGCGGCAGCCAGATCGATCACCAAAGTCAGGTAGGCCTCGTCGGCGTTGTGGTGGGCCACCGCCGCGCGCTGCCCGGCCCGGGTGGCGAGGTTGGCGTCGTCGACGCAGAGCCGCACCGCGAGCCCGAGTGCGGCGTCGTCCAGGCTCTCGGGGTTCCGCACTCCATCGCCGTCGGCGTCCACTGCGACCGAGGCCCAGGTGCTGGGCAGGATCTGGAACGGTCCGACCGGGTGATCGGCCTTGGCGTCGCCGTCGTACTGGCCGGCGTCGGTGTCGGCCAGTACGGCGCTCTTGGCGGGGAGTCGGCGTCCGTGGTCGGTCTCCACCTGGCCGATCGCGGCCAGCAACTGCCACGGCAGCCCGCAGCCCGGGGCGGAGGTGTTGATCACCGCGGAGGCCCTTTGGTAGGCGGCGAGTGCGGCAGGGGGGACATCGCTGGTCGGGGTCGCGCTGCGGAGGGCGGCCGGGGCGTTCCGGACGCTGGTCCCGAACGGCGTCGGCTGGGCTGTGGCGGCCGGTGCTGGTGCGGGCGGAAGCGCCGCGGCGGTGGGCAACGGGGCGGACGGTCCGGTGTCGAAGGTGGACGACCCCACCACCGCCGCAAGTGGAACGGCGAGACCAGCCGCGATAATTCGACGTACCTGCATCTGGTCACCTCCAGGGGCCGTCGATGGGCGGTCCCACTCGCATGGTTAGGGCGGTTCGGGAGAGACAGTCGACCCGAAATGTTCGGCCCCCTCAGTCCTACTTCTCGCATCTAAGCCCCTGGAACGCAACGGGGACAACCTCAAAACTGGGCATGCGGATGAACAGATGCCGAAAGTTGGCATCCACGTAACAAACTTGGGGGTTTCTTTTTTCGCCGATCTCAGGATGCGCGGCCCTGAGCGACCGCCGAGGTGGCGGTGACCCCGAGTACGACCAGTCCGGCGACGGCGGCGAGGTACGGGTTCATCAGCCCTGTCGCGGCCAGCGCTGCTCCGCCCAGCGAAGCGGCGCCGGCAACGGTCTGCACTTTCTCCAGCCGTTCCGGTAGCCCGGTGCTGAGTTTCAGCGCCTGGCGGATCGTGTCGAGGTCGAACGGCTCCACGTTGAGGCCGTTCGGTCGATGGGTCGCCCCGGGGCGCGCGTCGGTGACGACGAGATCTGCGGCGTCGAGAGCGGGTGCGTTCAAGGCGCTGCTCGGGCCGATGAAGCAGACCGTCTTGCCCTCGTCCTGCGCGGACTTCACCACGCGGAGCCGCGTCTCGCCATCGGCGGCGGGAACGCTGTCGTCGATGCCGACGTCCTCGGCCAGTGCTTCGGTGTCGAGCCGCGGGCCGTCGGAGATCAGTGTGATCGGGCCGTACCGACCGAGCTCCTCGACGCGCTCCTCGACATGCGGACGCACGACGTCGTCGAGCGTGATCAGGCCGAGTGCCCGGGTATCCACCTCGACGCCGAGGGTGACGCCGCGCCGGATCGGCGTACTCAGCCCGACCCATTCAGGCTGGCCGAGCCGTACCGGATGCCGGTCGACCGAGCCGCTGAGTCGGCCTTCCTGGTCCTGGAAATTGGTGATCCGTCCCCGCCCGGAGCGCCGGGCCAGCGCCGCGGAGACCGGGCTCGGGGTGGGGGAGGCGTGCGAGAGTGCCCCGGCGAAGAAGAGCAGGTTGTTGTGGTGCTCGATGTCGATCGGCTCGACGGCGGTGATCTGCATCGAGCCGGTGGTCACGGTCCGGTGCTTGTCGAGGACGACGCGGTCGATGCGGTTCATCCGGAGCAGTGCGGCGGTCCGCGGCAGGGTGATGCCGTGCTGTGCGGCGGCCCGCTTCGTGACTGCCACCGTGAATCCGCGAGCACCGAGGACGGCGGCGGGACAGCCGGCGACCAGAACCGCGGCACCGGCGGCGGCAGCCTGGGTGGCGCCGTCACGTGCTGCCCATCCGGCCCCGGCCACGACCAGCGCGACGATGCCGGCCGACCACCAGATCGGCGTTAGCGGGCGGGGGAGAGGATCGGCGCGCTGCAACCGCCAGGCCAGGCCGAGCAGGAGCAGGGTGGCCAGCCCGGGAACTGAGTAGCGCGCCACGCCTGTGTCGCGGAAGAAGGGGATCAACCAGAGCAGGTGGACGCTCAGCGCCGAGGCGAGAGGAAGCCACCAACGACTGGAGGTTCGTCGGGCCGGCTCAGCGGCCGGACTGTTCACTGGGGCCCCTGGAAGGTGCGGTAGTGGTTGACGTCGCTGAGGTCGCCGGCCTTCCACATGGGGACGGTCGCCTTGAGCAGCATCGTCACGGTGACAACGTACTCCGGGTCGTGGAGTAGCTCGCCGAAGAGTTCGTTGATCCGTTTCCAGCGGTAGCGGACGGTCTGGGGGTGGACGCCGAGGCGGGCCGCGATCGCGGGGGCGCTGTCGCGGGACTCGAGCCAGGCCAGCATCGTCTCGGCAAGGATCTCGCGGGAGTTCGGCGTCTCGGCGAGCAGCGGTTGCAGGAGTTCGAGTGTCAACTGTCGCCGCAGGTGGGGCTCGGCATGGAGCCACAGCTGGGTCGCGTAGTCGCGACAGGCCAGGATCGGGACCGGACTGATCACGCCGGTATCGACCAGGTTGAGAGCGCGCCGTACCCAGCGGTCGGCGGCTGCTCCTTGGGTGGGGCGCAGCGGCCAGCTCATCGCGACCCGAAGACCTGGCCCGGAGCGGGTGATCAGGTCGGCGATGGGTTGGGCCTGGCGCGATGAGCAGATCACGAGAGCCGGGCTGGTGTCGGCTTCGACGAGGACGTCTTCGGGCAACCGGAAGTGGGGAAACTCGCCGTGGAAGGTGACCCGCATCAACACCATGTCGAGCGGTAGTCGCCAACCGGCGCTTTCGGCGTCGGCGGTCAGCTCGCTGAGCCGGGCGTTCGAGTCGGAGGATTCGGTGAGGATCTGGCTGATCAGGTGCGCGCGGGCTCGCTCGCGGTCGCTCCGTTTGCCGAGCTTGCCGGTTTGGTGGCCGCGGGCCACCTCTTGGTCCAGGTAGTCGAGGAAGGAGAAGAGGGCGTCGCCGAGACGACCGAGGAAGGCGGCGTCGAAGCTGTTCGCGGTAGCGAACTGGTGGATCAGGCTCCAGGAGTGCCGGGTGGCGATCCGCAGGGAGCGACGCATCGGCTCCAAGGTGTGGCCTTCGAGGGCCTCCTCGTAGCCCATCTCGCGAAAGAGTCGGGCCACCTCGGGATCAGGTGATGTAGGGCCGCCGATGGCGTCCAGGAACTGGTTGGCAGCAGCCGTGACGGCGGACGCGATCACCCGGTGGCGTTCGCCCTTCTCCGCTCCCGCATAGACGGATACCTGCGCCTGGATGTCGGCGACGACGAGGTCGACCAACGCCGGCAACGCGAGCCGAGCCTCCGCGATCAGCGCGCCGAGGTTGGGCGGATCGACAGCGTGTGCGTGCAACTCGCTCATCTGGCGCACCCATGGCGCGACGATTCGCTTGGCTGAGTCGGCATCTGACCCCTCTCCACGCCCAGACGTGCCGTGGGTCACATGCATACCTGCTTCCAGTCCGGATGGTCAAAGTGGGTCTCGCCTGTGGGCTATTGAGGCAGCCCGGTCTATGCCGCGCAACCCTCGAGAAGGCGCTCCGAGCATCAGGCCCGAAAACTTGTAACGCCGGGCACAACTTCTGGGGTCTCTCTTCGGGCAGGCTGCCGCCGGCATGCCAGCTTCAGGAGGTACCGGAAGCGATGAGGCCCGTCCTCCCTGGTCGGAGAACGGGCTTCACTTCCGCTGGCCGGTTGGTTACTGCAGGCGGCCGTTGGTGAGGTTGAGTTCGATGGTGTTGCCGCTGCCGGGGATGATTGAGTTGATCAGCCAGGTGTTGAGGCCGCAGTTCTGGAAGTTGCCGATCGAGTAGGTGCCGGTGAGGCGGCCGCCGACGGTGATGTTGAAGTTTTCGCCGGCGGGGGTGTTGGCGGCGATGGAGACGGGGCTGCTGGTGCGGCAGTTGGAGCCGGCGAAGAGGGGGAAGCCGACGACGGCGATGTTGCTGAGTCGCACGTAGTAGTTTGACGTGGAGTTGAGGATCCGCTTGGTGCGGTCGTTGGGGTCACGCGAGACCACACCGGTGGTGGGGCCGGTGGGTTCGAAGTTCACGTTGGCGGTGACCGGGATGAACCCCATGAGCTCGAACCGCGTGCGGGTGCCGGGCAGCGCCATGTCGCCGGTGAAGGAACCGTCGGTCTCCACGAAGGAGTACATGGTGGCGGGACCGATGGCGATGTCGGAGTTGGTGGAGTTGATGTGTGTGGTGCCGTTGACGTCGTAGACGACGTCGATGGTGGCCGCCTGCGCGGGGCTGGCCATCGCGCCGGCGACCAGTGCAGTACCACCGGCGATGATGGCGGCCTTGCGCCACAGCTTGGAGGTGCTCAACATGATGATTCCTTTCGAGGGTTGGTTGTTGCTGTGAAGCTGGCCGCCCGGGATCGGCCGGATCGGGGATTAGAAGGTGAGCGCTCCGCCGGTGACGGCGAGGTTGAAGACGCCGTTCATGTTGGCTCTGTCTCCGGTCCAGACGTCGCCGCCGCAGGTCGTTGCTGCTGCGGTCTTGGTTCCGGTGCCATCGAACGCCTGGAGCGCGAGCGGGAACGCCGTGCTGGCGATGGTGATCTGCTGAGTGGAGGCGTTGAAGGTGCCGGGGACGGTGCCGGTGGCTTCGAAGTCACAGGCCAGCGGGGTGGCGCCGGTCGACTTCACCTGGGCGGTGAGGTTGGCGATCTCGATGTCTACGATGTTGGCCGTGGGTGCCGGGGTGTTCCGGACCTTGATCGCCCAGGTGCCCTTGCTGGCCACGGTGACGGGGTAGTCGAGCGCCGTCGCCTCGCAGCCGGTGAAGTCGAGGTCGGAGATGGTGCCGATGGTGGCGCTGGCGACCACCGAGGTACCGCGGTTGACGGCTCCGGTGATCGTGGAGCTGGTGCACTTCATCGGCACGGCGGCGTCGCTGGCGAAGGTGAGGTCGCCGACGTTGGTACCGGACGCTGCGTTGGTGCCGTTGGTGTCCAAGCCGCCGACCGCGATCTTGCCGGGGCTGCTGGCTTGGGTGGGGACCGCCTGGGCACCGACGATCAGGGCGGTGCTGGCGGCAAGCACGGCGAGGGTGCGGAGGGGGAGTTTCATGGCGGTCCTTGGACGGAGAACGGGCCCACTCGTCGGTCGATGAGTGGGCCCGTCGCCGGTCGGCGTCCTTTTACTGGAGGCGGCCGTTGGTGAGGTTGAGTTCGATCGTGTTGCCGCTACCGGGGATGATCGAGTTGATCAGCCAGGTGTTGAGGCCGCAGTTCTGGAAGTTGCCGATCGAGTAGGTGCCGGTGAGGCGTCCGCCGACGGTGATGTTGAAGTTTTCGCCGGCCGGGGTGTCGGCGGCGATCGAGACGGGGCTACTCGTGCGGCAGTTGGAGCCGGCGAAGAGCGGGAAGCCGACGACGGCGATGTTGCTGAGTCGCACGTAGTAGTTCGAGGTCGACTTGAGGATCCGCTTGGTGCGGTCGTTGGGGTCACGTGAGACCAGGCCGGTGGTCGGGCCGGTGGGCTCGAAGTTCACGTTGGCGGTGACCGGAATGAAGCCGAGCAGGTGGAACTTGGTCCGGGTGCCGGGCAGCGCCATGTCGCCGGTGAAGGAACCGTCGGTCTCCACGAAGGAGTACATGGTGGCGGGACCGATGGCGATGTCGGAGTTGGTGGAGTTGATGTGTGTGGTGCCGTTGACGTCGTAGATGACGTCGATGGTGGCCGCCTGGGCGGGGCTGGTCATGGCGCCGGTGGCGATCAGTGCGGTTCCTGCGGCTGCGACGGCTGCGCGGCGCCACATGGTGCTCATGGTCGACATGGGGATCCTCTCGGGTGGTAAGGAAATGATGGTGAACAGGAAGTGGGGCCGCCCGTAGCCGAGCGGCCCCACTTGGTGTGGATCAGAAGCTGAGCGCTCCGCCGGTGACGGAGAGGCTGAAGACGCCGTTCATGTTCGCCTTGTCGCCGGTCAGGACCTCACCGGCGCAGGTCGACGAAGCGGGCGTCTTGGTGCCGGCACCGTTGAACGCCTGGAGGTTCAACGGGAACGCCGTGCTCGCGATCGTGATCCGCTGGGTGCTCACGTTGAACGTCCCGGGAACGGTGCCGGTGGCTTCGAAGTCACAGGCCAGCGGAGCGGAACCGGTCGACTTCACCTGGGCGGTGACGTTGGCGATCTCGATGTTCACGATGTTCGCCTTGGGGGCGGGGTTGCCGACGACCTTGATCGCCCAGGTGCCCTTGCTGGCAACCGTGACCGGGTAGAGGAAGTCGGTAGCCGTGCAGCCAGTGAAACCGAGGTTCGAGATGTTGCCGATGGTAGCGCCGTTGACCACGGCGGTACCGCGGTTGACGGTGCCGGTGATCGACGAGCTGGTGCAGGTCATCGGCACGCCGGCGTCGCTGTCGAAGGTGAGGTCTCCGACGTTGGTACCGGACGCGGCGTTGGTGCCGACGGTGTCCACGCCACCGACGGTGACCTTCCCGGAACCGGTGGCCATCGCCGCCGGGGCGCCGATCAACAGGGCTGCGCCGGCGAGGGCGCTGAGGGACTTGACTGCAATGGAGCGCATTGAGTGTTCCTATCTCTGTATCGAACGGCCAGGTTTGGCCGACTGGATGCCCTGAGGCCCTGGTTCCGATTCCCGGGGGTGGTCCGGCAAAGATCAGGCTTGAGGACGACCTCAACTTCGCGGAGTGATGGGGGTCACAGCTAGGTCCTGTGTGTGAATTTCTGCGGATTCGGTACGGACGTCCCACTTTTGTTGGATTTCCGCGCCGATCACTTCACCACGCGTACGGTCAGCCACATGCTGGCTGGCTTCGTCGCACCGGAGCCGAGGTATTGGACGTGGACCCGGTGCTTCCCCACTTTGCGGATCTTGGGGAGCCTGATCCTCAGCTGGCCCTTGCTCAGCCAGCCGCTCCGTACCTTCGCTCCTTTCGTCAGCCGAACAACACCCTGCGGTGTTTGGCCGCTGGCAGTGACCCGGACCAGGACGGTGGTTGTGCCCTTGCGGGCTGCGGCCCGTGTGATCCTGCCCGGTTTGCGAACCGTGAGCGTCGCGGTCGCCTTCGCGGGCGGCGTCGTGGGGCCGGAGGTGGGCTCACTCGTCGGGCCCTCGGTGGGATCGGGGCCAGCCGGCTTAGGGATGGCCAGGGGGCGCGACTCGGCAGTCCCCGACGGGAAGCCGGTCTGAGACGCCGTCACCTTGACGGTGAGCTCGGAGCCGAGGTCGGCCGCGCTCACGGTATAGCTGGTGCCGAGCGCCGGTTGATGATCGTCGTCCAGGATCGGCGCGCCGTCGCGGAACCACATGTACGCGTAGTTCCAGGTGGTGCGGGTCTGGTTCCACAGCCCAGGCTTGGCAGTCAACGTGGTGCCGCTGACCACCGGCGTGCTCCCCGCCGTGATCGAGGGACGGAAGACGTTGGTGGCGATACAGGGGCGAGCCGCTGAGTCGGCGCCGCGTCCGGTCGGTCCATTGATGCAGGAACGCGCGGGCGGAGCAGCGGGGTTCTGAGCGAAGAAGTCCCGGGGGACGAGTTGGAACCGTTGCCAGTGGATCGGCATCGGGCTCTGGTCCTCGTTGCGGTCGATGTGGTGGTACCCGACGTTGATCCAGGCGACCGGGTCGGTGAGCTCCGCTTCGCTGGCCGCCCATTCGAGGATGCCTTGGTTGGGGCAGGCCGGATTGAGGTTGTGTGAGGCGTACTCGGCGCAGGACTGATTCTCGGTGACCGTGAGGATCGGCTCTGTGACCGGGATCGACACATTGGCAGCTGACTGGTTGACGATCTCGTAGGAGCGGGCCAACCCGTCGGGATTGAGTGACTGGTCGCTGCCGATCCGCCACCAGGAGCGGCGATCCGGAGGACTGGTAGCGCTGAACGGAGCGCTGATCCGGCTGGCGGCGCCCCTGGTGACTGGCGCGGTGAGACCCTGGTCGGTCGTCGCGTAATCCCAGCGTTCGGCGAACTGGCGCTCGCTGCCGCCGATCCCGAAGTCGACGCGCCAGATGGCGCTGTGCCAGTGGGAGGTCGCGTAGGTCGGCTGGCCGTTGACCTGCTCCCCGCCGAGCGGCCAGCCCTGTTCGGGATCGGTGCCGAAGTATTCGTCGCCCGCCATGCTGGGGGCCAGGTCGCCGGTAGCCCCCAGCGCGACGTCGATCTCCCCGTGGTCGCCGAAGGTCACCAGCTCCTGGTATTCGTACCAGGAGATCTTCGAAATCGAGGAGACTTGGAGCGCGGTTCCCTGCTCGGCGAATCGGTGGGTGGTCTCAGCCAACTGATCCTCGACCGAGTGGCTTGCGAGTCCGGTAGGTGTCTCGTCGACGCAGATCCCGGGGACGGTGCGTTCAACGAACCGGTTCAGGTAGGCGAACGCCTGGGTGACGTCGATGGTGTCGCCCAAGCAGGTGTCTGCGGTCTGCGGCACCAGGTACTGGTTGCCGAAGCCGTAGCTGGTGATGTCGTTGAACTGGGAGAGCCCGTTGTCGTAGGGCACGTTGAGTTGGGAGAGGTAGAGCTCGTCGATCACCGGTAGAAAACCGGGATACTCCCGGGCGCCGGTTGCCGGCCGGAACTCCACCTGCTCCAGGACCAACCCCTTGACCGGGTGGATCCGGGCGCACATCCGCCAGGCGGCCCCGTTGGCGAGCTCCTTGGTGACGGCAGCGGAGCCGCAGGGAAGAGCCTCGATCGGCTCGTCGGTATGAGCGTTCGGCATGCTCACGGCGACGACGCCGCCGACGGCCAGTGCGGCAGCCGCTATCCCCGCAAGGGTCCTGCCTACTCGTCCACGCATCACGCTCACCTCAATTTCACGATCGTGCGGGCACTGAGATCGACGACGAAGTCGCCGGTCTCGAAGTAGTCGCCCGCGGGGCTCTGGACCAGTAACCGGACGCACCGGTGGGCGCCGCACTGTTTGCCGGCGACGGTCGACTGGTCGTAGGTCCAGGTGCCGGCCACGTACCGGACCTGGTCCGCGGTGAGCAGCGGGACTCCTTGGGTCTGGAGAAACTGCTCCCGGAAGCTGAGGTCTGCATCGCTGCTCAGCGCGAGCTGCAGGGCGGCGTCGGCCTCGTCGGGGACGGACGGCGGCTGTACCCCGGCTTTGCTGGCGGAGCTCACGATCCGCCGCTCGCTCAGGCTGACCACGTGTTGGGCGAGCCGGTCGCGGGCATAGTCGTAGGCGACGACGACAGCGAGCCGCTCAGCACCACGTGCCTCTCCGGGCGAGGGGAGGTCGACGCTCAAGACCTGAGGGCCTGCGTCGCCAGCGACACTGCGTGCCGCGGCCTGATGGGAGGCGATCAGATAGGTCGCATACCCGATCTCATCCGCGGTCAGCGGGGCTCGGGCCGCCTCGAGGTGAGGTGGGGAACTCGGAAGCTGGCCGTCGCCCGCGACGCGGAACTCGTTCTCGTTCTCGGGTCCGGCGCTGGGTTCGTCGGCGCTGACGGCCGCGACTCCCGCACCGATGCCGAGTGCGATCAGGAGGCCGATCGCCAGGCCGATCATTCGGCTTCGTCTCATGGGCTCAGAGTGGCGTTGGTTGCTCACGAAGGCGAGAGGCCCGTGAAAACTCTTCGATTTTTTGTCACCTAGATGCCAAGTTCCACGAGTTCTCATGGCCGCACGGGGTCATGTGACCTGGGTTACCCCTAGCCTGCAGATGGCCGGAAAAGGACGCCCGCTCAGCGGCTGCCGACGGCGAAACCACTGGCAGCAAGTCAGGTGGGGGAAACCAAGAAGGAGTGTCCACGTGCGGACTAAATCAACTTTGGCGGGTCTTGTCGGCCTCGCCGTGGGCGGCGCCCTCGTGGCCGCTCCGACAGCACAGGCCGACCGGGTGGTGCCGAACTCTCAGGCGGGCGATGTCCACGTCTTCGGGGTGTCAGGTGCCACCGCACCATTCACCCCGGTGACCGAGGAGTATCTCGGCCAATCGCTGGTCAGCGTCACCGGTCGGACCGACGTGAACCGGTACGCGATCGATCGGAACGGCACGCTCCTGCGGGTGAAGTCGAACGGTGCTGCAACGCATGACATCCCACCCGCATTGGCGGGTCAAGAAGTTGTCAGCGTGGACGCCGCTAACTTCCATGTTGGAGCCGTCACCGCCGCGGGTGTTCCCTATGCCTGGGGCACCGCTCGGAACCTGACGTACGCCAACCTGCCGACCACCGCGGCTGAACTCGGCGGCAAGGCCGTCGAAATTGTCGTCGGTTCCAACCTAGTTGCCGTTCGTCTTGACAATGGCAAGGTTGGGGTCCTGACCAGCGTTGGTTATTCGGTACTCTCAGCGTTCGAGAACGTGGCCGAGATTGACGCGGCGGGAACCGCCCTGGTGGTCCGGTTCGAGGGCGGTGGCGTCGCGTCCTGGACCGCTGCGAACGGTGTGATTCAACCGCCGGCGTCGATCGCTGGTGACCAACTCGCTGACCCCGTTGCCGACTTTGAGGTCGGTGCGGAGGCGGTTGCGGTGACTGCGTCGGGCACCGTGGTCACATGGTTGCCGGTCACTGGAGATCTCGCTGTCAATCAGTACCCAGGTGGTGTGACGGGCAGGGTCGTCGATGTCGCTTCGCTTGGCTGGAACAACTACCTCCTTGCCCGGACAGACACGGGGGAGATGGTCCATTGGGGGGGAAGCGATTCGTCCATTCTCGACGCACTGGACGCTGGGATTGACGAGCTGAGCGGCAACGAGCATCTCGCCTCGATCACCGGTTCTGAGAAGACCTTCCAGGTTCTGGTCTCCGACCCTGTGGGGCCGCTCGCCGTCAACACGGCTGCAGCGATCACCGGGGTTGCCAAGGTCGGTCAGACGCTAACTGGGGTACCGGCGACTTTCACCGGCACTCCAGACGCGATCGCTAGCAAGTGGCTGGTGGACGACGTCGAGGTGCCGGGCACCACGCCCACCACGCTGGTGCTGGACGCCTCGATGCTCGGGAAGTCGATCAAGTTCGTCTCGACCGCGGTCCGTGGTGCTGAGACCCTCGACTCGACGTCGTCGGCGGTCGGCCCGGTCACGGCTCAAGAGAACGTGGTCTCCACCACCGCCGTCGCCATCTCGCCGGCCACCGGCCGGTACGGCCTGGCGCGGAGTGCCACCGTCACCGTGGCAGCGGAAGGCGAGACTCCGACCGGAACGGTCACCGTCAAGGTAGGTGGCGTGACGAAGACGGCCACGCTCGCCAACGGTACGGCGAAGATCGCGCTGCCCAAGTTGGGCGCCGGTTCGCACACCTTGACCGCTCTCTACCCGGGTGACGGTGCTACCCAGGCCTCCAGCAAGACGGCGAAGGTTGTCGTCTCCAAGGCCGCCACCAGCACCAAGGTGACCTCGATCAAGGTGACCAAGAAGGGCAAGAAGGTGGCCGTCAAGACCAAGACCAGCTTCCCGTCGGGCGCGAGCGCGACCGGCACAGTCAAGGTCGTCATCAAGCGCGGCAGCAAGACGGTCGCGAAGGGCAACGCCAAGGTCAACAGCGCCGGTGTTGCGAGCTTCACGGCCAAGAAGCTGACCAAGAAGGGCAAGTACACGGTGACGGTCTCCTACACCGGCACCAGCAACATCTCCGCCAGCAGCGGGAAGAAGAGCTTCAAGGTGAAGTGACCACGTTGTTCTCAACGGCCTGTGGCCGGGTCCAGGAAACTGGGCCCGGCCACAGGCCGTTCGGCATCCTGGCGTCGAGCCGACCAGTGCGGCGGATGAACCGGTGCTGGGCACCGAACGCCGGATAGCCGGATTACCGTGCGACTCGAGAACCTCCGGGTTGGCATGGCCGTAGACAAAGCCACATCCCAATTGGAGGTTCTCGTTCGTTCCACCAGGCTCGCCGTTGCCAACGTCCTCGCCGGGTACACCTTGCGGGTGGCGAGCGTCGGGAGCCGTACCGCGCATGCACTGCTTGCGCCAGAGATGCGTTAAGGGCCGAGGTCTCGATGACCTCGGCCCTCAACGCACGCGAAACGGTGTCGCTACTGCCCGTCAGGGAACGGCAGCGCCGGCAAGCTACCCGTGCAGTTGCGGGGAGTCGCGACGCACCCTGCTGCCTGAAGGCCTTGTGATCGCATCGAGACCTTGTTGTTCGGGCCTGAGATGGCGCTGGTCAACAGAGCCGAGACATCCTCGCCGACGGCGGTCCTACATCCGGTGAAGGCGTCGATGTCCACGGTTCCTGTGAGCAGTCCGCCGTTGGCCAAGCCGAAGAACTTCGTGGTCATGACATTCCCGCCCACGGGGCGCTCTTCGGCGGTGATGGTCGGATCCCAACCGTAGTAGTCGGGGGCGGAGGCCTGCACAGCGTTCGCCTCAGCGGTTCGGCAACCGGGTTTGAGTCCGAGGTCGACGCCGTCCACCCTGAGCTTCACCACTTCGACCAGGACATCGAGGGTAGCCCGAGCGTCCCACCAGTGGTTGTTGACTTGGCCAGGTACGGGGACCGTGTACTTCCCCTTCCCCGTACAGAAATCGCCTGTCATGACATTGATCTCCCCGCCCATCGGCAGATCCTCTGCGTCGCGTGGTTGAGCTAGCCGGACGGTGGCGGTCACCGGAATCGATCCGAATGCCACCGTGTTGACGTCGAACGCTCTGACATAGCCGTATGGGCGAGGCGACGCGCCGTCTCCCGAGACGAAGTAGACGGAGGCTCGCCACGACGTTTTCGACTTGTAGTCACCGAGTTCAGTGCAGGTGGGTGATTCCTGGCGTCTGCTGCCGAAGTTGTACGCAGCGAGAACAATTGGCGGCAACCGCACCCATTGCTTGGCGCGCGCCGTCTCGTTGATCGTGGTTACGCTCGGTCCTACCCAGTCTCCTCGCAGGCTGTCCTGACTCGGTAGACCCGGAAAGTCTGGGTCTTCGGAGGCGCTCGAACTCAACGGCGAGTACGCCGTGACGAGGCAACTGGTCGCAAGCGCGGCGAGCCCCGCCCTCCGGAGCCGACGACGTCGGCTGGGGGACGGGGTGACACCCGTGGCGGGCGCTTCGCTGCTGCGTTTGGTGCGCTTCACTCATTGTCCTTCCGAGCGCGCTTCTTGGCGTATTCTTCGGCTTCCTCGGCCCAGCGGGGAAGCACACTGTGCAGTGCGACCAGGATCTCCACTCGGATGATCCGGTTGGTGAGGTCGCTCTGGATGGCGCGCTGCGCCTGTTGCAGCCGACGATGTGTCGTCTGCTGGGCGATGCAGAGGTCCCGGGCGATCCGGTTGACGTTGGCGCCCGTGGTCAGCCAGGTGGTGAAGATCTGGGCGATCTGAAACCGTTGCTGTGGGTGCCACCGGCTCAGCTCCGAGAGGTGCTTCTCCACCAGCAGTTCAGCGGCGCCGGGAATCCCCTCGACGATGACATAACCGATCAGATCCGAACTGGGCGTGATGGGTCCGGTCGTGGCGACGATGTGCTTCGGCAGCGAGATGGCGCAGAAGCGGAGCAGTGCCTCGATGGTGTTGAGCCGGGACAGCGACCGAGGTGGGCCACTGACGTAGTAGCCGTCGAGCTCGGCCGCAACCAGGTCCAAGGGGATGTCGACCGGGATCAACAGATCCCCGGTGCGCCGACGCAGGATCGCGCCTTCGATCGTCAGCTTGCTGGGGCGGCAGGGCACCGTCGGCGCGAGGACAATATAGAGAGCATCGCCATGGATCTCGGCGATCAGCTCTTCATGGGTCAGCCCGCTCGGGGAGCAGAACTGTGCCGCGTCGCGATGTCCGCGCTTGAGGTGGGCCATTAGGTAGTTGACAAGGACCCGGGCGCGGCGCTGGAGCTCTACCACGTGCTCGCCAGGGGCGCGTCCGCCCAGGACCATCCGCAGGCCGTCGAAGGTGGAGCGCTGCGCTACCTGGAAGACCGGCCCGAATCCGGTCATCGTCGAGGGATCGCTGCGTGCGCCGATCGTCCAGTAGAGAGCGGCGAGCTCTTCCGCCGTCTCGTCCGGGTCGAACCTGGTCTCGGTGAAGATCCTTACTGTCTTCTCGATCGTGGCCCGGAGCATGGCCGGGTGGATCGTCATGACCTCGGTGATCCGCGTGGTGAGGAGCTGGGTGATGATCCGCCCGGTCTCCCACGCGTTGGGATGCTTACGTGGCCACGTCGGCTGCTCATCGGAGCTGGCTGATCCCATGGATGGACCCTCCCTCGCGGATAGTGTTAACACGCAGTCCTTGCGAGGTGATCAAGTCACAGCGGCGCTCGGCCACGCAACCGCTAGTGAGGGCTCTGCGGAAGGTGGCGGCACTTTTTATCTCCCGCATGACAAGAAATCGGCCCTTCGTTTTGCTCCAGCCGCTGGAGAGACCCTCAGAGGTCCGGATGGAGTGGGCCGTACGAAGGGGGATGACGCCGCTAGCTGTGATGCCCAGCCAGGTTGTTCAACCTGGTGATGGGGGCGGCTTTCCCGATTGC
>NZ_JBLBWI010000016.1:0-94451 GCF_047308515.1 Nocardioides sp. Bht2 | reverse complement strand
GTGACGTCCCAGTCGGCCCTGGAGAGGGCCCGGTCTTGTCGCGGACCAACTCGGGGTGGAACTTGGCGACCGCCATCGCGAGCGTGCGTTCGATGGTCGGCCACCCATACCGCTCACCAACAGCGAGCTGGATATCGAACCGGGCCGCGGCAACCGGTGGTGTAGATCCAACGTGTCGGCGAGCAGGCTCATCGCACCCTGACGAGTCAGGTTGGCAGCAACCGCCGGAATACCTGAACCACCAGGACTTGATCTCGACAAGCTCGATCACCGGTGACCCTGATCTCGACAAGCTCGATCACCGGTGACCCGTTGGTCGAGCTTGTCGAGACCCGTCCACAACCGGGTTTAGCACGCACCACTGGTGCGCGGAGGTCACGCCCGCGCCCGTGCTCGTGCTCGCGCCCACACCTCGCGCATGTCAGGCAGCGGCTTGGGACGCTTCGGGGGAAACAGTTCGCCGAACTCCAGCACAGCGACCAGACTCTCGGGGATCGGACGGGCCACGACCTTCTTCACCACGACCGCCTGGACCTCACAACCTCCCGCCTCGGCTAGCCGCTTCAACTGTCGTGCGGTAGGAGACGATTCGCCCGAGAGATAGGAGTCGATGGCGGAACGACTCACCCCCGACGCGCGGCTCAGAGACGCTTTGCTCATGCCCGAGCTCGTCACGATCTCCTGCACGACCTGGCGAGCATCCATAGAGGCGATGATATGTACTGTTTTCACTACATTCAACGCACGAGCAACAAGCTGCTACTACGCCTCGACCGGGCGGGCGACCGCCATCGCCGCAAGGTGGCGCTTCGTCGCGTACAGCGCGGGGTTGGGGTGGTCGGTGATCAGGCCGTCGACACCGGCGGAAAGGTAGGCGTCGGCGTAGCCGGCGAGGTTGCCGTAGAGGCCAGCGGTGCGCCACTGCGCTGGGAGGAAGCGGTTCTCGCGGCGCAGGGTCCACACGTGGACGGTGAGCCAATGCCGATGCGCGTCGCGAACCATCGACGTCGCCACTCCGTCGTCGTTGAGCACCAGCTCACGGTGCACCCCGACACCGTCGGCGTACTCGTCGATCCGGGCCAGGCCAGCCGGCGAGGCGAGCTCCGCATAGGTGGTCGGCTCCCCCGCCACCATCAGGTCGTACGGCGCCCCTTCGGTGGTCAGCAGCTGAGTGATCGCCACCCGGCTCCGGGCCGCGATCTGGGTGAGAACCGTTGTCTCGAAGGCCATCACGGTGACTCGCGAGCGCGGGTGGTCCAGACCGTGCCGACGCAAGGTGGCCAACAGCGGCTCCACCAGGTCCAACCCCCGGCGGGCGAAGTAGGTGGGGTGCTTGAGCTCCAACATCACCCCGACCGAGCGGCCTGCCGCCTGGCTCTCGACCGCCACCATCGCCAGGACGTCGTCCAGACTCGCCAGCGCGAACAGATCGTCGCGCGCAGCGCTCTTGCGGCGCAGCTTGGGAAACCGCTCCCGGGCACGCAGGGTCCGCAACTCAGCAAGCGTGAAGTCGTCGACGAACCAACCGCGCTGCCGCTCACCATCGATGGACCGCGTGGTCCGGCGCCGCGCGAACTCGGGTCGGTCCGCGATGTCGGTGGTCGCCGACAGCTCGACGTCGTGGCGTGAGATCAGGACGCCGTCACGCGTGGCGACCAGGTCAAGCTCGATGTCGTCCACCCCCATCCGGATGGCGGCGCGATAGGCCTCAAGCGTGTGTTCCGGAAACAGCCCGCAGGCGCCTCGGTGGGCGACGACAGCGGGAGTGACGACCAGGCTGGAGATCGTGGGGCTCACGCAGCCATCGGATCAGCCACCGGTGACGCCGAGGCATCACCTTGATGAACCGCAGACGGCGATCCGGATCCGCTGACAACCTTGTGCACACCCCAACCGCTCATCTGGTTGTGGAGGTGAACCGATGAATGAGGTGATCGTGGTCGAGTCCGAGGCCGGGCCAGCGACGTTCGACGACTTCGTCGCAACCCGCGGCGATGCGCTGTGGCGCAGCGCCTGGCTGTTGACCGGCGACTCGCATCTCGCCGAGGACCTGGTGCAGACCACCCTGGCGAAGTGTTGGCCGGCCTGGAAACGCGTCTCTGAAACAGGATCGTTCCAGGCCTACGTGCGGCGCACCCTGTTCACCACCTACGTCGCTTGGTGGCGGCGCAAGTGGAACGGCGAGCGGGCGACCGAAACCCTGCCAGAGCAGGCAGAACCGGCAAACGGCCGCACCGACACGGAACTGCGCCGCGACCTGGTCACGGCGCTGGCGACGCTGCCCCGCGGGCAACGCGCGATGGTGGTGCTGCGCTACTTCGAAGATCTCACCGAGAAACAGACCGCCGAACTGCTCGGTTGCAGCGTCGGGACCGTGAAGTCCCAGACCGCTCGAGCACTCCGAACCCTCCGCATCTCACCACTGCTGGCCCAGGAGGACCGATGAACGATGACGACCTGCGTACCGCCCTGCATGACCTGGTTCCCGAACCGCCTGCTACCCCAGACCGCGCCCATCTGGTTCACGCACGAGCTAGCACCAACCGGCGACGTCGACTGGCCGGCACCAGCGTCGCGGCGTTGAGCATCCTCGCCCTCGGCGCACCGCTGGGGTGGGCCGCGCTCTCCGGTGCCGATACCGACGGCGGCCTAGGGGCTCCGGCCACCGCGCCCGGCGTCGTCGCCGGAGAGTTCACCTGCCCCGACCCGACGCTGGTAGCCGATTCCGAGTCTGAGCAGGTCATCAGCGACAACGACGCCATCGCCACCGACGTCGTCGCGGTCCGGCTCTGCTACCCGGGCGGCCTCGGCTGGCAGCAACCGGCGGACGCCCTGACCACAGATCCTGGAAAGGTCGCCGAAGCGATCAACGCCCTTCCCCTGCAAGGATCCGATGCACAGCTGGCATGCGAGCAGGACCTCGGGCCAACCTGGGGCATGGCCTTCCAACTCACCGACGGCAGCATCCAGATCGCCCGCGGCGAGGGCCACGGCTGTGGCGGTGTCTTCATCGGCGACTCGGTACGCGGCGACCGGCAGAACGCCTTCGCACCCTTCGACACGTTCGCCGCCCTGCTGAGCGAACAGCGCTCCGCACGGGAGCCATCAGCTCCGCCGATCGAGCTCGCCTGCACCACAACCATCAACGGCACCGACAACCCGCGCAGCCTGCTGCCGATAGCACCGCCGATCGAGCTCACCGAAGCGGTCTACTGCCCTCCGGCCGAGAACGGGTCGCCTGTGGCGATACCGATCCCCGCGAAGCTGATCAGCCAGATAAGCAGGGAACTCAGCGCCAGCTTCACCACCACGCCGCCGACCGACCAAGCCTGCGCCGGCACCCCGACGCCGTGGCCGAGCATGGTGGCCAGCACAGCATGGGGCGACCGGATCCAGATCAGCAACGACTGCAACCGCTGGCGGATCGAGAACCAGACGCCGAACGCCTCAACCCTCACCGCCGAGACGGCGCTCGCACTCGTCCGGCTACGTTCCGCACAACCCTAGGAGCCGGGCCGGGTCAGCGACTTGGCGATGAACTCATTTGCCGAGCGCTGGAAGTGGGTGACCACGGCCTCGATCGTCAACTGACGCAGGCGTTTGACGGTCCGCTCGAACTCCAGCGCCTCTTCGGGAGTGTGCGGCGAACTCCGGAACGGCGCAACGACCTGGTCCTTCATGATCGTGGTGAGTTCGGAGACCAGCGAGTCCATGTGCTGGGCGATCGCCTGCCCGGCCGCTCCCATCGACTCGGTCGGGATATCCAGTTCGATCAGATCCAGGCTGACCCGCAGGGCAGGCTTGGGTTCGAACTTCTTGCCCACCCGAGCGATCGCGCCCAAGGTGACCAGCAGGTCGAGGTCGGCTGCGGTGAGCTTGCGCCCGGCCTGCTCCTCCAGGTCGGCGCGGTTGAGCAGGTCGAGTGGCGCCGGGCTCCACGGGATCAGCATCGAGCGCCGCAGCACCAACTCCTCCACGGTCGCATTCGGGTCGATCGAGGTCATGTACCCCTCGATCGCCTGCAAGGTGAATCCGTGTTCCTGCAGGGCCCGAACCATCTCCAGCCGGGCCCGGTGCACATCGCCGTAGTAGGCGATCCGTCCCCGCCGTTCGGGCGTCGGCAGCAAGCCGAGGGTGGCGTAGTACCGCACGGTGCGCACCGTCATCTGGACGGCGGCGGCCAGCTCATCGATGGTGAGCAGATCATCGCTCTGATCTTCTACCTGCTTGCTCATGACTGTCACAGTAATACTGTCCCAGCGCCCTGGCAAAGCCCATTCCCGCCGGGTTTTGAGATTTGCTTGACGGCGGCATCGCCACATGTGACTCTCATCTCTGTCACAGTAATGCTGTCACGGTCACGAGGGGGTGCGGATGACGACGGCACTCCCACCGACGCCGGACGCCGATCCGACCGGCCGCCCGGCACCGGGCGCCCACCTCGGTGAATCGTTGACCGAGTCCTTCCGCGAAGGCCTCCGCAACGGATTGCGCAGCAATCTGAGAACGTGGCGCCCCCTCGATGAGTTACTCGGTATGCTCCGACTCGGCGAGCAGATGCTGACCGCCCTGGTCCGCAGCCTGCTCACCCGGCGCTTCCCGGTCGAGGAGTTCCTGCTCCAGACCTGGTTCACGATCCGGGTCTGTACGCTCCCCGCCCTCGCCGTCTCGATGCCGTTCGGGGTGATCCTGGCGCTCCAGGTCGGCGTCCTGGCCCAGGAGGTCGGCGCCGTCTCCTTCACCGGAGCCGGTAACACCCTGGCGGTGGTCCGCCAGGCCTCACCGATGATCACCGCGCTGATGCTGGCCGGCGTCGCCGGATCGGCGATCTGTGCCGACCTCGGCTCCCGCAAGATCCGCGACGAGCTCGACGCCCTCGAGGTGATGGGCATTCCTGTCGTGGAGCGGCTGCTGGTCCCCCGGATGCTGGCGACCGTCGTGGTTGCGGTCCTGCTCAACGGCGTGGTCATGTTCTTCACCATCCTGACCACGCTCACCGTCAGCGTGGTCCTCCAGGACCTGCCGCCCGGTGCCTACCTGGCCTCGGTGACCACTCTGGCCGGCCTGCCGGACCTCTGGCTCTCCCTGGTCAAGGCCGCGATCTTCGCGGTGATGTGCACCGTGATCGCTGCGCACAAAGGGCTCCGGGTCAGCGCCGGCCCGACCGGCGTCGGTGACGCGGTGACCAGCGCCGTGGTGATCAACTTCGTCGCCCTCTTCGCCGCCAACTTCGCGATCTCGCAGATCTACAGCACCGTGGCCGGAGGTCCCCTCGGATGAGCGCCATCGACCTGGCAACCGCCCCGATCGTCCGTCTCGGCGAGATGATGGCGCTCGGCTTCCATGCCCTGCGCGGCATCCCGCTCGCGGTGCGCCGCTACCCCGGCGAGATCGGCCGCGTCCTGGCCGAGGTCACCTTGGGCTCGGGCATCTTCGTGGTCGGCGGCGGCGTCGTCGGCGTCGTCCTGCTGCTCTCCACGTTGACCGGGAGCGAGGTCGGCCTGGAGGGGTACAACGGCCTGGACGTGATCGGGCTGGCACCGCTGACCGGCTTCATCTCCGGCTACGCCAACACCCGCGAGCTCGCCCCGATCGTCGCCTCTCTCGGCTTCGCCGCCCGGATCGGTTGCGGCTTCACCTCCCGGCTCGGCGCGATGCGGATCAACGAGGAGGTCGACGCCCTGGAGTCGATGGCGATCCGGCCGATCCCCTACCTGGTCAGCACCCGGATCATCGCCTCGATGGTGGTCATGGTGCCGCTCTTCCTGATCGGTCTGGTCGGGACCTACGTGGCGACCGACTTCATGGTGACCACCTTCTTCGGCCAGTCCGCGGGCACCTATGAGCACTACTTCAGCACCTTCGTCGCCCCGATCGACGTTGTCTACGCCGGGATCAAGGTGATCGTGCTGACCCTCCTGATCACCCTGATCCACTGCTACTACGGAATGACCGCCACCGGCGGTCCGGAAGGCGTCGGGCGGGCCACCGGACTGGCGATCCGGACCAGCATCGTGGCGCTCACCGTCTTCGACATCCTGCTCACCCTGGCATTGTGGGGCCCTGACCAGCAGGTGCAGATCTCCGGATGAGTGCGACCGCGACCATGCTGAGCCAGCGCACCCGGATGCTGCTGGCGGGGCTGCTGACCCTCGCCCTCCTCGGCGGGGTCACCGTCTGGTTGGCCGGCTCCTACGCGGGCTTGATCACCAACGACCTCAAGCTCACCGCCGCCCTGCCGACCAGCGGCGACTCCCTCGGCGTCAGCTCGGATGTGAAGTACCGCGGGCTCCGGGTCGGCCGGGTGCTCAGCGTCGAGCCGGGCAGCAGGCCGTCCGCCCAGATCGTGCTGATGTCCGAGTACGCCGACGAGATCCCCGGTGACGTCGTCGCGCGGGTGCTGCCTGGAACCCTCTTCGGCAACGAGTACGTCGACCTGGTCCGCACCGAGAAGGCCACCGGCGCCCCGGGCACCCTCCGCGCCGGAGGCAGGATCCCCGCCGACACCTCGCGTAGGACCGTGCGGCTGATGGACACGTTCACCGCGGCCCAGCGTCTCCTGGTCGCGATCGACCCTGCGGACCTGGACGCCGCCCTCTCCCAACTCGCCGCCTCATTGGAAGGCCGCGGCGACGACCTCGGCGCCTTCATCTCCGACGCCGGCACGATGCTCGACTCGTGGCAGAAGGTCGCCCCCACCTTCCACCGTGACCTGGCCCTGTTGGCCGACGCCAGCGAGCTCGGCGCCGAGCTGGAACCGGTCCTGGTCCAGATCCTGCGCGACTCGCTCCCGCTGGCGCGGACCTACGCCGAGCAGCACACCGAGATCCTGGCCGCCCTGCGCGACCTGAGTGACCTGGCCGGCACCGTGGACACCTTCCTACGCAGCTACCGGACGCCGCTCGGCGCGCTCCTGGCCAACCTCGCCGACGTGCTCTCCACCATGGCGGGACGCAGCGGCAGCTTCACCCAGGCGCTCGCCGAGTTCACCGGCGTCGTGGAGAACGGCGCCAACGCGATCAAGGGCGGCTCCATCCAGATGGAGGGCGTCGTAGGCGGCCAGCTCCCGGCCCCGTACGGCCCGGCTGACTGCCCGCGCTACGGCTCGATGGCGGGGAGGAACTGTCGATGAGGATCCTCCGCGCCCACCCTGGCCCCGCGCTCGGGGTCGCCGCCTTCACCGCGCTCGCGCTGCTGCTCACCCTCTTGATCGCCGGCACCCTTGCCGGGGAACGCGGCCAGGACCCGATCCGGTTCCGCGCCGAGTTCCGCGACGCCACCGGTCTCGCCGTCGGCGACGACGTCCGGATGGCCGGCGTCCGGGTCGGCCGGGTGGTCGACACCGAACTGCGCAACAACCTGGCGCTGGTCACCTTCGAGGTCGACTCCGAGCAGCGGGTCACCGAGTCCACGATCGCCTCGATCGCCTACCTCAACCTGATGGGCCAGCGGTACGTCGCGCTGGATCCCGGCGCCCGACCACAGGCCGAGAGGTTGACCGCTGACGCAGTGATCCCGGTCGGCCGGACCCGTCCCGCACTCGACCTGACCGCGATGTTCAACGCGTTCCGGCCACTCTTCGACGCCCTACAGCCCGGCGACATCAACCAACTCGGCGAGAACATCGTCGCCGTCCTGCAGGGGCAGGGCGGCACCGTGCGCCACCTGACCCAACAGGTCGGCCAACTCACCCAGCACCTGGTCGGCCGGGACGAGCTGATCAGCACCGTAATGACCAACCTGACCACCGTGCTGCGGACCGCGGACGCTCACCGCGACGAGATCACCGGGATGGTCGACGATCTCGGCACCCTGACCCGTGGCCTGGCCCGGGACCGGAACAAGATCGGTGGCGCGCTCGACGACGTCTCCGCGTTGGCCGTCAATGTCGAGCAGTTGCTGGACAGCACCGACGACGCCCTGGTCTACGACTTGGAGGCGCTCCGCTCGGTCAGCGGCCACCTGGCCGACAACTCCGAGCTTCTCGCCGAGACCACCACCGCAGCGCCGAAGCAGTTCGCGGTCTACCTGCGCACGCTCGGCTACGGCAGCCACCTCAACGTCTACGTCTGCCGGCTGTTGGCCGAGATCCCCGGGCTGCCGGGCGTCGATGTGGTGCCGACCGGTCAACACTCCGCGAGGTGCCGCTGATGTCGATCTCTCCGCGCATCCTCCGCCTGGGCCTGATCGCGGTGGCGCTGGCCGCCGTCGTCGCGGTGGTCCTCACCCTTCTCCCGGACGGCGATCGCTACCACGCCCGGCTCCCCCACGCCGGCGGGCTTCGGGCCGGCGACACGGTCCGGATCGCCGGTCTCGACGTCGGCAAGGTGATCTCGGTCCAGGCCCGCCGCGACCAGGTCGAGGTCGAGTTCCGGCTCGATGGCGACACCCGGCTGACCCGTGACACCCAGGTCGAGGTGAAGCTTGAATCCCTGCTGGGTAAGCGTTTCCTCGCCCTCACCCCCGGCGAGGGTGCGACCTTGCGTACCGGCGACACCCTGCCCCGGGCGAACGCCAGCGACGCCTGGACGATCGAGGAGTTCTGGCTGGAGTCGGCGCCGAAGCTGGCCGAGCTCGACCTGGCCACCCTGGAGAAGTCGATCGACGTGCTGGCCGGCGAACTGACCACCGCACCCGGCGAGGTACGCACCGCGCTGGACGGATTGAGCGGCCTGGCCAGCATGGTCGACCAACGCGACGCACAGCTCACCGAACTGCTGGGTGCGACCCGATCGGTGACCAGCACCGTACTCGACCAGCAGGACGAACTCGACGCCCTGATGACAGACGCCGACAAGGTCCTGACGATGGTCCACCAGCGGCGCGAAGCCTTACGTGTGCTGCTCCGCGACAGCCGCCGTCTCGCCGGCCGGCTCACCACACTGGCGCGGACCACCCAGCCCGACCTGGAGCCGGCGCTACGTGATGTCCGCACCGTGCTCGATGTGCTCAAGAGCCAGAGCAAGGAGCTCGACGAGGTGCTGAAGATGCTCGGCCCGACGATGCGGCTCTACACCAACGCCGCCGGCGACGGCCCCTGGCTCGGCGTCAACGCGCCCTGGTTCGTGCTGCCGGACGACATGTGGTGTCTGGCGACTCCGGGGGCCTGCTCATGACCACCTCTTCCCTGCGCCGCGCGGTCGCGGTGGCCGTGGCCGGGCTGTTGGTCGTCGGCGGTCTGCTCTGGTGGCGGTCGGGTGCCCAGGAGCCGATCGTCGTCACCGCGGACTTCGTCGACACCACCGGCCTCTACGTCGGCAACGACGTCCAGTACCTCGGGGTACCGGTCGGCTCGGTCACCGCGATCGAGCCGCACGGCCGGTCGATGCGGGTCCGCCTCGAGCTGGACCCCGGTACCCAACTGCCGCGCGACGCCGGCGCCAACATCCTGCAGTCGAGCCTGGTCACCGACCGGTACGTGGAGCTGGGGCCGGCCTACACCGGCGGCCCCACGCTTCCCGACGGCGCGCACCTCGACACCGACCGGACCCGCAGCCCCGCCAACGTCGACCAGATCGCCTCCTCGATCGACGACCTGGTGCTGGCGTTGGACAACACCACCCCCGGTGGCCGGGACATCGGCGACCTGCTCAAGGTCACCGCGCGCACCTTCCAGGGCAACGGCGAACCGTTGCGCCAGGCGTTGATCGACGGCGAGAAGGCGCTGCGTACCGTGAACGGGCGCGGCGACGACCTGAAGGCGGTGACCGCGAACCTGGCCGATCTGCTCGCTGCGGTGGCCGCCCGCGACACGGTGATCCGCCGCTTCGCGACCAGCTTGGACGCCACCACCGCTGTGGTCGCCGAGCAGCGTTCCTCGATCGCCGGGACGATCAGCTCCCTGGACCAGCTCAGCACGGTGGTGACCCGGTTCGTGGCGAAGAACCGCTCGGTGATCGACACCGACCTCGCCGAGGCGGTGCGGTTGGCGCGCCAGGTGGATCGGCACCGCGGTTCGTTGGCCGAAGCGTTCGACACGATGCCGACGCTGGCCGAGAACCTGGCGCGGGCCTACGACTGGCGCACCGGCCGGCTGCGGGTGCAGTTCTCCACCAACACCGGACCGTTCTCCGCCGACTTCCGGAGCACCATGTGCCGCACCATCGCCGCCGACGTCTGCGACCTGCTCTTCACCTCCGACGGCACCGGCGCCCTGGACTGGCTGCTGGACGGGTTGGGCGCCGCGATCCCCGGGAACCTGCCATGATCCGCCGGCTCGTGACCGCGCCGCTGCTCGCGGCCACGCTCTTCCTCGGCGGCGGGTGCGGCCTCTCCCTGGACGACGTGCCGATGCCCTCGCTGATCGACGGGCCGACGTACCAGCTGACCGCGGTCTTCGACAACGCGCTCAACCTCCCCGTCGACTCACCGGTGAAGTGGGGCGGGCGGACCGTCGGCCAGGTGGTCTCGGTGACCGTCAGCGACTACCGCGCCGAAGTGGTGATGAAGGTCCAGGAGGATGCCCGGATCAGGTCCGGCGGGCGAGCAGAGATCCGGCTGACCTCACCGATGGGGACCGCCTTCGTGGAGCTTCTCGACGGACCGCAACGCAACGCCGCACTCGCGGACGGAGCCCGGATCGACGTGGCGAGCACGACCCGCGCCCCCGACGTCGCGGACCTGTTGAGCTCGCTCTCGGTGGTGGTCACCGGTGGCGCCTTCGCCGACATCGGCACGGTGGTCGATGAACTCAACGTGGCGTTGACGGGGAATGCGCCCGAGGCTCGGGCGCTGCTGGCCGGCCTGGACCGCACGGTCACCGACCTCAACGCCCACACCGCGGAGTTCGACCGGGCACTACGCGGGGTGAACCGGTTGAGCCGCCGCCTTGCCGAGGACGCGCCGTACCTGGTCGACGCCGTCGGTGAGTTGCGACCGGCCGTCCGGGCACTGCGCAGCCAGCAGGCGGATCTGTTGACCCTGCTGGCCGAGGTCCAACGGCTCGGCGACTCCACCGACCTCTTCCTCGACACCGTCCAGGAGGATCTGGTCTCCACGGTCCGCAACGCGGGACCGGTGCTGGACTCGTTGCGTCGCAGCCAGCGCAACCTGGTCCGCGGCATGCGCGGACTGATCAAGTTCGGCGAGCTCACCGACGACGCCTCCCCCGGCGACTTCTCGAACTTCGACCTGACCCTGCTGCTCGACCCGGACGGCCTGAACCCGACCGGGACCGGGCCGCAGCAGCCGACGCGGACCACGCCGAAGACCGCTCGGGAGGGACAGTGAGCCAGTTCCAACAGTTGCGGCGACGGGTCCGGATCGCGCAGATCCTGTTGTTGGCGATCCTGGTGGCCGGCACCGTCTACGTCGGGGACTCCGTCGTCGGCGGCGGGCTCTTCTCCTCCCCGAAGGTGGTGACAGTGCACCTCCCCGAGGCCGGGGGCCTGCACCCGCGAGCACCGGTCACCTACCGCGGGCAGAAGGTCGGCGTGGTCACCAGGATCAGCCTGACCGACGACGGTGTGGCCGCGCGGATCGAGCTCAACGACGACGTGAAGGTGCCACGGGACAGCGTTTTCGAGGTCCGCAACCTCTCCGCGGTCGGCGAGCAGCACCTCTACATCGCCCCGAACACCGACCAGGGTCCGTGGCTCACCGACGGCAGTGAGGTACGCGCCGACGACGACGCGATCCCCCTGCCGATGCCCCAGGTGTTGGCCGACGTCCAGTCGTTGATGAAGCGGATCGACGTCGACGACATCGCCACCATCTCCGGCGAGATCGACGCCGTCTTCGGCGACGGCGCCGTCGACCTGCGGGCGACCTCGATCGAGTTGGAGCGGGCGTTCGAACTGCTGCGGGCGTTGCAGCCCGACCTGGAGCAGCTGACCCGGGACGCGCTGACGCCGTTGACCACGGTCACCGAGCAGGCTCAGTTGCTACGCCGCACGGTACGCAACGCCCGCCTGATCTCCGCCGAGCTGGCGCGGGTCGACCCGATCGTCCGGAGCCTTTTGACCAGCGGACCTCAGGCGGCAGCGGCAGGGCGTGAGTTATGGACCGCCCTGGAGCCCGATGTGGTGAAGCTGATCGACGGGTCCACTCCCCTGTTGGCGATGGCCGGTCTCCGGGTCGAGGGGCTGCAGCACTGGTTGGACTGGCTGCCCCAGCAGTTGGCAGCGATGGCAGGCTCGACGCGGGACGGCAGCGGCCGGGTGTTGTTGGTGCCGAAGCTGCTGAAGAACTGCGACTACGGCGTCGACCGGCGCAGCCCCGCCGAGACCTCGCCCCGGCCGCCACGGCTGGATGCGCGCTGCAGCGCGCAGTCGCCCCAGTTGCAGGGCCGTGGCGCCCAGAACGTGCCGCGGCCGTGAACGAGCGGCACCCCGGTGATCCGACTCACCTGAAATTCATTGACAGTGTCACTGTCACTGTTAGAGTGACGCGCGAGTCCACCAGCGAAGGGAACGTCCCATGAACCAGTCCGCCCGCCCGCTCTTCGAAGCCGAGCACGAAGACTTCCGGAAGACCGCTCGTGCCTTCTTCGAGCGTGAGGTCGCGCCGCACCACGACCAGTGGGAGAAGGACGGCATCGTCCCCCGCGAGCTCTGGCTCAAGGCCGGTGAAGCCGGCCTGCTCTGCTTCGACGTGGACGAGGCCTACGGCGGCGCCGGCGTCAACGACTTCCGCTACAACGTGGTGCTCTCCGAGGAACAGACCCGCGCCGGCACCGCCGGCCCCGGCTTCTCGGTGCACTCCGACATCATCGTGCCCTACATCTCCAGCCTGGCCACCGACGAGCAGAAGCAGCGCTGGCTGCCCGGCTGCGTCACCGGCGAGACGATCACCGCGATCGCGATGACCGAGCCCGGCGCCGGCAGTGACCTGCAGGGCATCCGGACCACCGCCGTGGACCAGGGTGACCACTACCTGCTCAACGGCTCCAAGACCTTCATCTCCAACGGCATCAACGCCGACCTGGTGATCGTGGTCGCCCGCACCAACCCCGACGCCGGTCACCAGGGCATCAGCCTGCTGGTCGTCGAGCGCGGCATGGAGGGCTTCGAGCGCGGCCGCAACCTGGAGAAGATCGGCCTGCACGCCCAGGACACCGCCGAGCTCTCGTTCACCGACGTCCGGGTGCCCAAGGAGAACCTGCTCGGCCCCGAGGGCAGCGGCTTCATCTCGCTGATGATGAACCTGCCCCAGGAGCGTCTGATCATCGGCGCCCAGGCTGCCGCCGCCTGCGACCTGATGGTCGACCTCTGCCTGGACTACGCCAAGACCCGCGAGGCGTTCGGCAAGCCGATCGGCAAGTTCCAGCACAACCGGTTCCTGATCGCCGAGATGGCCACCGAGGCCAAGGTGACCCGGGTCTTCATCGACGACTGCATCGCCAAGCACCTCAAGGGCGAGCTCGACGCGACCGGCGCCTCGATGGCCAAGTACTGGGCCACCGAACTCCAGAACAAGCTGGTCAACCAGGCCGTCCAGCTGCACGGCGGCTACGGCTACATGCTCGAGTACCCGGTTGCGAAGGCCTACCTGGACAGCCGGATCTCCACCATCTACGGCGGCACGACCGAGATCCAGAAGGAGATCATCGGTCGCTCACTCGGCCTGTAAGGAGAAGACCGCATGGACTTCGATCTCCCGGAATCCGCACAGATCGTCCGCGACGGCGTCGCCGCCGTCGCGGCACGGTACGACCACGCCTACTGGACCCGCTGCGAAGAGGAGCAACGGTTCCCCCAGGAGGCCTGGGACGACCTCGCCGACGGCGGCTGGTTCGGTCTCAACATCCCCGAGGAGTACGGCGGGGGCGGCCAGGGCCTGCTGGAGCTCACCGTCGCCAACGAGGCACTGACGGCGTCCGGCGGCGTCGCGGGCACCTTCTTCTACGTGACCACGCCCGGTTTCGGCGCGACCACGATCGTCCGCCACGGCACCGAGGAGCAGAAGCAGGAGGTGCTTCCGGCGCTCGCCGAGGGCAAGGCCCAGTTCTGCCTCGCCCTGACCGAGCCCGACGCCGGCTCCAACACGATCGAGATCACCACCTCGGCGCGCCGTGATGGCGACGACTTCCTGATCAAGGGCCAGAAGGTGTGGATCTCCAACGTGGAGCGCGCCGACTGGATGGTCGCCGTCACCCGCACCATCCCGGCCGCGGAGGCCAAGCCGCGGGTCGCCGGCTTCACGCTCTTCCTGATCGACGTCAAGGAAGCGCTCGCCGCAGGCACCCTGAGCTACACCCCGATCCCGAAGATGGGCAGCAACATCCTGCACTCCAGCCAGGTCTTCTTCGACGACGTCCGGGTACCCGCGCACCGGGTGATCGGCGAGGTCGACGCAGGGTTCGCGGTGCTGTGGGACGTGCTCAACCCGGAGCGGATCCTGGCCTCGGGCGGCGCCGTCGGTACTGCGCAGGCAGCGCTCGACATCGCAGTCGACTACGCCAAGGAGCGGGTCGTCTTCGGCAAGCCGATCGGCGCCAACCAGGGCATCCAGTTCCCGCTCGCCCAGATCAAGGCCAAGCTCGAGTCGACCCGACTGATGTCCTACAAGGCCGCCTGGCTCTACGACCAGGGCAAGCCCTGCGGCGACGAGGCGAACATCGCGAAGCTGCTGGGCGCCCAGGTCGCCTGGGAAGCCGCGGACCAGGCGTTCCAGACCCTCGGCGGCATGGCCTACTCCAAGGAGTACCCGATCGAGCGGATCTTCCGCGACGCCCGGATCGGCAAGAACATCCCCGTCTCCGAGCAACTGGTTCTCGCCCACATCGGAAGTCAGCAACTCGGCCTTCCCAAGAGCTACTGAGGAGCACCATGACCAACCTGCAGCGTGAAGAGATCCTGGGCCGCATCGATGGGCTGACTCTGCCCGTCGCTCTGGCCAGGACTGTGGATCAGTACGGCGACCACCCCGCCTACTCCGACAAGGTCGGGGTCGACGGCGCCGGCTGGCGCACCCTCACCTGGAGCGAGGTGCGCGAGCGCGCCCTCGACGTCGCTGCAGGTCTGGTCGGGCTCGGCCTCCAGCCCGGTGAGACCGTCGCGATCATGGCCAGCAGCCGGATCGAGCACATCCTCGCCGACCTCGGCGCCGTCCACGCAGGCGCGGTGCCGTCCTCGGTCTACGCCACCCTCTCGCCGATCCAGATCAGCCAGGTCGCGGGGGACCTGGCCCCGACGGTCCTGATCGTGGAGGGCAGTGACCAGTTGCAGCGCTGGAGCGAGGTGATCGCCGGCGGCGCCCTCCGTTCGGTCGTGGTGATCGATGAGGCCGCCGCGGCGGGCCACACCTCCTGGGCGCAGTTGCTCGCCGACGGCGCCGCCCGCCGCGCCGCCCAGCCCGCTGAGGTCGACGCCCGGATCGCCGGCCTGAAGACCGACCACCCGCTCACCATCCTGTTCACCTCGGGCACCACCGGCGCCCCCAAGGGCGTGGTGCTCACCCACACCAACCTGCTCTTCGAGGCGGAGTCCTCCTCGACGGTCGCCGGCACCACCGAGCCCGGGATCACCTTGTCCTACCTGCCGTTCGCGCATATCGCCGAGCGGATCCTGAGCATGTACGTGCCCCAGGTCCAGGGCGGCCACGTCCACCTGATCGCCGACCCCTCCCTCCTGGTCGGCGCGCTGGCGGAGGTCCGCCCGACCCGCTTCTTCGGCGTCCCCCGCGTGTGGGAGAAGATCCGCACCGGCGTCTCCGCCAAACTTGCCGCTGAGCCGGACGAGGCCAAGCGCGCCGGGATCGAGCAGGCGATGGCGATCGGCCTGGAGTACGTCGAGGCCCAACAGTTCGGCAACTCGCCGTCGGCCGAGCTCACCGCGAAGTTCCAGGCGATGGACGGCGCCGTACTCAGCCTGCTCCGCGGCCTGCTCGGCCTGGATCGCTGCCAGTGGGCCGCCAGCGCCGCGGCACCGATGCCGGAGGAGGTGGCCCGCTTCTTCGCCGGCCTGGGCATCCGGATCTACGACGTCTACGGGATGACCGAGACCTCGTCCGCGGTCGCCGCCTGCGGCCCGGACGCCTTCCGGCTCGGCACCGTCGGCCGCGCGTTGGCCGGCCTCGAGGTGCGGCTCGGCGAGGACGGCGAGATCCTGGCCCGCGGCCCGGTGACCACCCCCGGCTATCTGAACCGGCCGGACGCGACCGAGGAGCTCATCGACGCCGAGGGTTGGGTGCACACCGGCGACATCGGCGAGATCGACGCCGACGGCTTCATCAAGGTGGTGGACCGCAAGAAGGAGATGATCATCACCTCCTCGGGCAAGAACATCGCGCCCTCCAACATCGAGAACCTGCTCAAGGAGAGCCCGCTGGTCGGCCACGCCCTGGCCTACGGTGAGGGCCGGCCCTACGTGGTCGCCGTACTCACCCTCGACCCGGAGATCGCACCCCTGGTCGCAGCGAAGGTCGGCGTCGAGTTCACCACCCTCGCCGCGCTGGCCGCCGAGCCGACGATCCTGGCCCTGGTCGGCCAGGCGGTCGAAGCCGCGAACGCCCGGCTCTCGCGCCCCGAGCAGGTCAAGAAGTGGAGCCTGCTGGGTGTCGAGTGGACCGCCGAGTCGGCGGAGCTCACCCCTACCCTGAAGTTGAAGCGACGGGTCGTCCACGAGAACTACTCGACCCAAATCTCTTCGCTCTATGGTGAATGAACGTTAACCTCTCTCCAACCCCATCGATGACGACGACGAGGATGCAATGAAGCTCTCCACCATGCTGATGTACGACGGCAACCCCCGCGCTGCGGCCGACCAGGTGGTCGCGCTGGAGAAGGCCGGGCTGGACACCGTCTGGGTGGCCGAGGCCTACGGCTTCGACTCCCCCACCCTGATGGGCTACCTGGCCGCGAAGACCGAGACGGTCGAGATCGGCTCGGCGATCCTGAACATCTACTCGCGGACCCCGGGTGCCCTGCTGCAGACCGCGGCCGGACTCGACAACGTCTCCGACGGCCGCGCGATCCTCGGTCTGGGCGCCTCCGGCCCGCAGGTGATCGAGGGGTTCCACGGACTCCCGTACTCCAAGCCGCTGGCCCGCACCGCCGAGGTCATCGAGATCATCCGCTCCGGCCTCAAGCGCGAGCCGCTGACGTCGGACGGCATCATCAAGCTTCCGCTGACCAAGGCGGACGGCGGCGTGACCGGTCTGGGCAAGCCGCTCAAGCTGCTCACCAAGCCGGAGCGCTCCAGCATCCCGATCTACGTCGCGGCACTGGGCCCGAAGAACGTGGAGCAGGCCGCGGAACTGGCCGACGGTTGGCTGCCGCACCTCTTCTGGCCGGAGAAGTTCGGCCAGGTGTGGGGCGACGCGATCAAGGCCGGCTCGGCCCGCCGCGACCCGTCGCTGGGTGCCATGAACATCGTCGCCGGCGGCATGGTCGCCATCGGCGAAGGCCCCGAGACCAAGGCGCTGCTCGACTTCGCCCGCCCGCTCTTCGCGCTCTACGTGGGCGGCATGGGTGCCAAGGGCAAGAACTTCTACAACGACGTCGCCTGCGCCTACGGCTACGAGAAGGAAGCTGCTGAGATCCAGGAGCTCTACCTCTCGGGCAAGAAGCGCGAGGCAGAGGCGCTGGTCCCGCTGGAGTGGCTGGAGGCGGCCAACCTGGTCGGCCCCGAGTCCTACATCAAGGAGCGGATCGCGGCGTTCAAGGAGGCTGGCGTGACCAGCCTCAACGTGCACCCCGCCGCCGAGGACCAGGCTGCCGTCATCGAGCAGCTCAAGAACCTCATCTAGCCCGAACGGGCAGGCATACGCACCGAACCGGCAGTTGTACGCACCGAACCGGCAGTTGTCCAGGGCGCGTCGATCAGCGAGACACCGCGATCGACGCGCCCTGCTCTGTGTTGTGCTGTTTCCTGCACGCCCCACACCGCCTGGAGGACTTCCTGTGTCTGCCACGCCCCAGCAGATCCGCCGTTCCCTGGCCCGCGCCGACCGCGGCGCCACCCTGGACGTCGGCGAAGCGACCGCGCTGCTCGCCGCCTCCGGCGCTGAGCTCGACGCCCTTTGCGCGATCGCGGCCCGGGTCCGCGACGCCGGCCTGGAGAGCGCCGGGCGTCCCGGCGTCGTCACCTACTCCCCCAAGGTCTTCATCCCGATCACCCGGCTCTGCCGCGACCGGTGCCACTACTGCACCTTCGTCACCGTCCCCGGCAAGCTCGAATCGCCGTTCCTCTCCCCCGACGAGATCGTCGCCATCGCCGCCGAGGGCGCGAAGCTCGGCTGCCTGGAGGCGCTGTTCACCCTGGGCGACCGCCCGGAGGCGAGGTGGCCGGAGGCCCAGGAGTGGCTGGAGTCGCGAGGCTACGACTCGACGCTCTCCTACATCCGGGCGATGGCGATCCGGGTTCTTGAGGAGACCGGGCTGCTGCCCCACCTCAACCCCGGGGTGATGAGCTGGGAGGAGCTGAACCGGCTCAAGCCGGTAGCACCGTCGATGGGGATGATGCTGGAGACCACCTCGCGGCGTCTCTTCGAGACCAAGGGTGCGGTCCACTACGGCTCGCCCGACAAGGATCCGGCCGTGCGCCTACGGGTGCTCGAGGACGCCGGCCGGCTCTCGATCCCGTTCACCTCCGGCCTGTTGGTCGGTATCGGCGAGTCCCTCACCGAACGCGCCGAGACGATCTTCGCGCTGCGCGCCAACGCCCGTCGCTACGGTGCGTTGCAAGAGGTGATCGTGCAGAACTTCCGAGCGAAGCCCGACACCGCGGCCCGACACCGTGACGACCTGGCGCTCGACGAGTACCGCGCCGCGATCGCCGTCAGCAGGATCGTGCTCGGTCCGAAGATGCGCGTCCAGGCGCCGCCGAACCTGGTCTCACTCGACGAGTGCAGCGCGCTACTGGCGGCCGGCGTCGACGACTGGGGCGGCGTCTCTCCACTGACGCCGGACCACGTGAACCCCGAACGCCCGTGGCCTTCGCTGGAGCGGCTGCGCGCCCTCACCGCGCAGTGCGGCTTCGACCTCCGACCTCGACTGACGGCGCACCCCGAGTACGTGAACCGGCCGACAACGTGGCTCGACCCACGGATCCACGGCCACGTCGCTGCCCTCGCGATCACCGAGGGCCCTGACGCCGGCCTGGCGGTTCCCGGGGTCCGGCCCGAGGGCCTCCCCTGGCAGGAGCCCGAGGAGGAACTGTCCGGATCGGGGCGGACCGACCTCTTCACCAGCATCGACACCACCGGCCGCAGCGAGGACCGCCGTAGCGACTTCTCCCATGTCTACGGCGACTGGGACGAGGTCCGCCAAGCCGCCGAGGAGGTCGCTGTCGCCGGGACACCCGGCCTTCGCAGCGCCGAGGCCACCGCGCTGGCGGCAGCCGAGCGCGACCCGGGCGAACTGAGTGCCGAACATGCGCTGGTTCTGATCACCGCTGAGGGCGACCTGCTGCGCGACGTCGCGGCACTGGCCGACGAGCTGCGCCGTCAGGTGGTCGGCGACGAGGTCACCTACGTGGTGAACCGGAACATCAACTTCACCAACGTCTGTTACGTGGGCTGCCGGTTCTGCGCCTTCGCCCAACGCAAGAGCGACGCCGACGCCTACTCACTCTCGCTCGACCAGGTGGCTGATCGGGCCGAGGAGGCCTGGCAGCTTGGGGCCACCGAGGTCTGCATGCAGGGCGGCATCGACCCGGAACTGCCCGGCACCGCGTACTTCGACCTGGCCGCTGCGGTTAAGGCGCGGGTCCCGCAGATGCACGTGCACGCCTTCTCGCCGATGGAGATCGTCAACGGCTCCTCCCGGACCGGACTCTCCTTCGCCGACTTCCTGACCCGGGCCAAGGAGTCGGGCCTCGACACCATCCCGGGCACCGCCGCCGAGATCCTCGACGACGAGGTCCGGTGGATCCTCACCAAGGGCAAGTTGCCGACCGCGACCTGGATCGAGATCGTCAGCACGGCGCACCGCGTCGGGGTGCGGTCCAGCTCGACGATGATGTACGGCCACGTCGACAACCCGCGACACTGGGTCAACCACCTGAAGGTGCTGGCCGGCGTCCAGGACACAGCGCGGGAGGCGGGCGTGGCCGGCTTCACCGAGTTCGTGCCGCTGCCGTTCGTGCACACGTCGGCGCCGATCTACCTGGCCGGCGTCGCCCGCCCGGGGCCGTCGCTGCGGGACAACCTCGCGGTCCATGCCCTGGCCCGGATCATGCTGCACGGCCGGATCGACAACATCCAGACCTCGTGGGTGAAGCTCGGCATCGAAGGCACCCGCGCGATGCTCCAGGCGGGCGCGAACGACCTCGGCGGCACCCTGATGGAGGAGACCATCTCGCGGATGGCCGGCTCCGAGCACGGCTCCGCGAAGACGGTCGCCGAACTGGAGGAGATCGGGGTCGGCATCGGTCGTCCGGTCAGGCAGCGGACCACGAACTACGGCCGCCCGCAGCTCACCCTCGGCTGAACCGAGGGTCGCCGGTTCGTCGCAATGTCCACCGGCATGAAAGACTTCGCCACGTTGTAATCGGAGGGGAGTATTCCTTTCGCGGTGACGTCGTCATCACGGGTGAGCCTGGCTCACCCCGGCGCCATCGGCCCGCCACGCGGGCGGAAGAGACCTCCGGAGTCCCTGTCAGGCAGGCGTAGGCTCACCCCTACCTTGCACCACACGTCACTCCGGAGGAGCGAATCCGCACGTGAACGCAATCTTTGGCGACTCAGTCGCATCACCCCTGGTCTGGGGCGTCACCCTGGTCGTCCTGATCGGCGTCCTGATGGTCGACCTGCTCGTCATCGCGCGTCGGCCGCATGAGCCGTCGATGGCCGAGGTAAGCCGCCACTTAGCCTTCTTCGTGGGGTTGGCGGTGATCTTCGGCGTCTGCCTGTTGATCTTCGCCGAGCCGCACGAGTTGTCGCCCAACCCGGGAGCTGAGTTCTTCGCCGGGTGGTTGACCGAGTACTCACTCTCGATCGACAACCTCTTCATCTTCATCATCATCATGACGAAGTTCGGTGTGCCGAGGCAGTACCAGCAGACGGCGCTGATGATCGGCATCGTGCTGGCCCTGATCATGCGTGCGATCTTCATCGTGGTCGGCGCGGCCGCGATCAACGAGTTCTCCTGGGTCTTCTACATCTTCGGCCTCTTCCTGATCTACACCGCGGTGAAGCTCGCCGGTGAAGGACAGCACGACGACGAGGACGAGTTCGAGGAGAACAAGCTGGTCAAGTTCGCCGAGAAGCACCTCCCGGCGACCAGCGAGTGGCACGGCACCAAGCTGACCATCAAGCAGGCCGGCAAGCGGATGATCACCCCGATGTTCCTGGTGATCCTCGCGCTCGGCACCACCGACCTGCTCTTCGCGCTCGACTCCATCCCCGCCATCTACGGCCTCACCAAGGACCCGTACCTGGTCTTCACCGCGAACCTGTTCGCACTGATGGGTCTGCGTCAGCTGTACTTCCTGATCGGCGGCCTGTTGCAGCGCCTGATCTACCTCTCGTACGGCCTCTCGTTCCTGCTGGCCTTCATCGGCGTCAAGCTGATCCTGCACGCGATGCACGAGAACGAGCTGCCGTTCATCAACGGTGGCGAGCACATCTCGTGGGCTCCCGACATCCCGATCTGGCTCTCGCTGGTCGTGATCGTAGGCACCCTGGCAGTGACCGCGATCGTCAGTCTGGCGGCCACCCGCCGTCAGGACGCCCAGGAGTCGAACAACTCCTGATCCAGCTCTAGCTCGTTGCCCGGTACCGCGCTTGCGGTGCCGGGCAACGTGCGTTCTGCGGACCTCCGCCGATCGAGGCTGCCGAGATCACCACAACGACCGCGGTCTCGACAAGCTCGACCACCGGGCGCCCCACCGCTGATCGAGCCTGCCGAGATCACCACAACGACCGCGGTCTCGACAAGCTCGACCTCCGAGAGGGCAGGCTGCTTGCCTGGGCTCTCAGCTGAGGCCCGCGAACTCCGCGCGCAGCCGTGCGAGGGGTTCACGGTTGTTCCAGCAGATGGCAGACCAACCCTCCTCCTGGGCCGCCGCCACGTTGATCCGCGAATCGTCGATGAGCAGCACCTCCCCCAGCTCCGCCTCGGCCAAGCGGCGCGCCCGGGTGAAGAACTCCGGCTGCGGCTTGATCACGCCCAACTCGCACGAGCAGGCGAACCCGTCGAACAGGTCCCGATAGCCCAAACCGTCGCGCAGGTACTCAAGTCGCTCCGGGTTCTGGTTCGTCGCGAGATAGGTGCGAAAGCCCGAAGCACGCAGCTCCCGAATGAGTGCCACAACCTCGGCGTCGACCTCGACCTGGTGCCAGAGCCCCACCAGCAGTTCCAGTGGGTCCGCTTCCAAGCCCAGACTGTCCAGCACTCTGGTGATCACGGCAAGCATGGTGTCGTTCCCCAACAACGCCGTGCGCTCCTCGCGCCAGACCTCCTCCAGGAACTCGTCCGCATACCGACCCAGCAGCGGCTCAGCGGCCGCGTGCCAACCGTCAGGCACCCGTTGCAGCACCCCGTCGGCGTCGAAGAACAGGTGGCGGATCATGCACGCAGGTTAACCCGGCAATTGGTGCGCGTCGCTCGCCGAAGTTTGACCGCAATAGTTCTGTCGGACCGTTCTGATCTACTGACTTCATGATCGAGATCGACGCCAAGCATGTTCCGTATGAGGTCACCGACCTCGATGCGGGGTGCCTGCTTGGGGTGATCTCCCAGGGCCGCGAACAGGCGTTCGTGATGGCGCGGCGGCAACTCCGGTTGGCACACCAATGGTGCGTGCTCAACCCGGTGGTCGACCGCGTCTCAGCAGCCTCCTTGTGCGACGACCCGGCACTCGCTTCCCTGGATCTGGACGACGTACTCGGCGGTCAGGGCACCCCGGCGGTGGCAGCGTTCGCGGCCGAGGAGTTCACGGCAGCAGCGGGCGTTTCGCGGTATGCCGCGTTGTCACTGCTGGCCGATGCGCTGGATCTGCACCACCGCCTTCCCCGGTTGTGGGCGAAGGTCGAACTTCTCGAAGTCCCCGGTTGGAAAGCCCGCCGCGTTGCGGAGCTGACCCGGAAGCTCTCGGTTGAGGCCGCTGAATGGTTCGACGCCCAACTCGTGGTGGGCGAACGCTACGGCTGGAAGACCATCGAGCGGATGTTGGCGATGGCGGTCGCGAAGTTCCACCCCGAACTGATCCGCGACAAGACCGGCCCACTCTCGAAGTCCGATTGGGGTGTCACGCTCACCCACAAACACGGCTCTGACGGAACTGCTGCCGGTACCTCGACGCTCGACGTCATCGGCGACTCCCTCGACCTGGCCCGGTTCCACGACCTGGTCTGCGAAGAGGCGGAACGGTTGAAGCGTGCCGGCGACGGCGACACTCTCGACCAGCGCAAGGCCAAGGCGCTCGGTTCGATCGCCGAAGCGCAAGACACGTTGGACTTCGGAGGTCTCGACGGCGACCCAGCCACCGTTGATCGAGCTTGTCGAGATCACGACCGGGATGGAAATGGTCTCGACAAGCTCGACCAACGGGGGCGCAAGTCGCGGCGGGGGTTGCGGGTGTTCGTGCACACCACACTCGCGGACCTGTTCGGCGCCGACGACCTGACCCTCGCTGACACCGACAGGCTCGGGCCGCGTCTTCCCCAACTGCACCCGCACATCTGCCGACGCAGACCTCGACCACATCAACCCCTACGACGCGGGCACCTCCGAACTGCGTGGCCCACCGGGCCAAACCACGCCCGAGAATCTGGCGCCGTTGTGTCGCCGTCATCACCTCGCAAAGACCTTTGCCGGCTGGCGCTACGTCCGCAACCGAGACGGCACCTACACCTGGCACAACAAGCACGGCGAGACCTGGCTGGTCAGTGCATTCGGCACCATCCAACTCGACTGAACGACAACACCACCGCCGGCGCCTACCCGGCCGCCGGAGGCATCGGCGTGGTCTCGACAAGCTCGACCACCGGGGCCACGACGGTCTCGACCACCGGGCCGGTCTCAGCGGTCTCGACAAGCTCGACCAACGAGCAGCTGATCTAGCTTGTCGAGATCAGTTCCGTTGCTCCCTGCCCACGGTGAGGGTCTTTCCTTCGCACGGATCGAGCGGCTCATAATCGCCTGACTCCTCCGGCCCAGGGCCGGGGTTGAGGTCGGCCACCGCATTCGGTGGCGCTTGCTTGCCAAAGACGACCGTCAGAGATTCATCGCCCTCATTCGCGCAGACGTAAGCGGCCGAAGTGCCAGCGGGGTCCATCGACCGCTCGTAGTCGATGAGGTAGTCCAAGGTGACCGGAACCTTGGGAAGGTACGGCTCAAGCTCAGGTCGGACCGACGGTTCGCGGTCCGTTCGAGGCTTCGGCGCCTCGCGAAAAGCATCGTCGGCAATCGCCGGCGCGAACGACGCCAGTGCACCGCTCAGGACCACCACCGCCGCCGCCCATCCGGCTGCTTGCTCTCTGCTCATCGTGCCTCGCTCGGGTTGGCTGACTGCTCCGAGATTCCAACCTTTCGGCGACGGCGTCAAGGAGTTCTCCAGGTCCGCGACCGGTCTCCGAGATCCGGTGCCGGAACTTGTCATCCGGGTGAGCAAAGAACGCGAACGCCCCGGCTTCCAGTACGGAAGCCGGGGCGTTCGTGACATTCAGTGCGGGATCACTCCCACTCGATGGTGCCCGGGGGCTTCGAGGTGATGTCGACGGTGACCCGGTTTACGTCGGCCACCTCGTTGGTGATCCGGGTGGAGATCTTCTCCAGCACCTCGTACGGCAACCGCGCCCAGTCGGCGGTCATCGCGTCCTCGGAGGTGACCGGACGCAGCACGATCGGGTGACCGTACGTACGACCATCGCCCTGGACACCGACCGAGCGGACGTCGGCCAGCAGCACCACCGGCATCTGCCAGATGTCGCGGTCGAGACCGGCGGCGGTCATCTCCTCGCGGGCGATCGCGTCGGCGTGGCGGACGATGTCGAGACGCTCGCGGGTCACCTCGCCGATGATCCGGATACCCAGGCCGGGGCCCGGGAACGGCTGACGCCAGACCATCCGCTCGGGCAGGCCGAGCTGCTCACCGACGGCACGGACCTCGTCCTTGAAGAGGTTCCGCAGCGGCTCGACGAGCTCCATGTTCATGTCGTCCGGCAGACCGCCGACGTTGTGGTGCGACTTGATGTTGGAGGTACCCGCGCCGCCACCCGACTCGACGACGTCGGGGTACAGGGTGCCCTGGACCAGGAACGCGGTGGCCCCGGCCGGCAGCTCGCCGAAGACCCTCACCTGGGCCTCGTCGAAGGTGTTGATGAACTCGTGACCGATGATCTTGCGCTTGGTCTCCGGGTCGGTGACGCCGGCCAGCTTGCCCAGGAACTGCTCGGAGGCGTCGACCACGTCGAGGGTGTCGAAGACCGCCTCGAAGTCGTTGCGGACCTGCTCGGTCTCGCCCTGGCGCATCATCCCGTGGTCCACGTAGACGCAGGTCAGCCGGTCGCCGATCGCCTGCTGCACGAGGGCCGCGGCCACCGCGGAGTCGACGCCGCCGGAGAGCGCACAGATCGCCTGACCGTCGCCGATCTGCTCCTTGATCAGCGCGACCTGCTCCTCGACCAGGTTGGCCATCGTCCAGGTCTTACGGCAGCCGGCGATGTTCCACAGGAAGTGCTCGAGAACCCGCTGGCCGTTCTCCGAGTGCAGCACCTCCGGGTGCCACTGCACACCAGCGAGCTTCGCCTCGAGGTTCTCGAAGGCGGCGACCGGCACGATCTCGGTGGCGGCCAGCACGGTGAAGCCCTCGGGCGCGGCGACGACGGAGTCGCCGTGCGACATCCAGACGTTGTGCTCGGTCGGAAGACCGGCCAGCAGCGTGCCCGGCTCACTCACCGTGACGGCGGTACGGCCGTACTCACGGGCTCCGGTAGCGGCGACCTCGCCGCCCAGGCCAGCGGCCATCAGTTGGAAGCCGTAGCACATGCCGAAGACCGGGACACCCGAGGTGAAGACGGCCGTGTCGATGGTCGGAGCGCCGTCGGCGTACACCGAGGAAGGCCCACCCGACAGGATGATCGCCTTCGGGTTGCGCGCCAGCATCTCGTCGATCGGCATGGTGTGCGGAACCAGCTCGGAGTACACCCGGGCCTCCCGCACGCGCCGCGCGATCAACTGGGCGTACTGCGCGCCGAAATCGACGACGAGGACGAGGTCGTGGTCCGACCCTGCGGTCATTTCTCTGGTGCCTTTCAGCGGACGGCGTGGAGACGGCTGATTCTATCCGCCCTCAGCCGCAGCTCCGACTTCGGCAACCCCGGTGGGAAATACGATCAGGGCCCGACCGGGGAGGGAGGGTGGTCGGGCCCTGATTGCCCACGCTTCTGATGGACAGGAGCTTGGACGCGGGGCCCGACGTGGGAGGGAGCATGACTGTCGGACCCGATGACTCAACGACGCGCGTAGGCGGGAGTTACGCCCCAAACGCGCGTCGTTGAATCAGATTTTCTCCTGCCCGCGCCGACCCTCAGCTGACGCCGACGATCGGCAGCCGCAGAGCCGCCGGAGCGGTCGGTGGAACCACCGGCCGGTTCGGTGCGATCGGCTCGATCGACTGGTACTCCGAGCCGAGCTCCGGGCGGGCGTCCGGCTCACCCTTGTTCGGCCAGAACGCCATCGCTCGCTCCGCCTGCGCGGTGATCGTGAGCGACGGGTTGACCCCCAGGTTCGCGGAGATCGTCGAGCCGTCCGCGATGTGCAGACCCGGGTGCCCGTAGACCCGCTGATAGGCGTCGACGACGCCGCTTTCGGGCGAGTCGCCGATCGTGCAACCGCCGATGAAATGCGCAGTCAGCGGGACGTTGAACGGGTCACCGATGCTGCCGCCAGCGGTGCCGCCACCCATCGTCTCGGCCATCTTGCGTACCGCGACGTTGGCGACCGGGATCCAGCTCGGGTTCGGCGCCCCGTGGCCCTGCTTCGAGGAGAGCCAGGAGATCCCGAACGGTCCCGTCTTGCGGACCGTGGTGATCGAGTTGTCCAAGGTCTGCATGACCAGCGCGATCACGGTCCGCTCCGACCAGTGCTTCATGTCGTAGAGCTTCGCGACGTTCGCCTTCTCGGCCCACATCTGCTTGAGCCAGGTCTGCCAGCGCGGCCGGTCGCCGTCGCCGTCGGTCAGCACCGTCTGCAGCAGGGACATCATGTTGCTGCCCTTGCCGTAGCGGACCGGCTCGATGTGGGTGACCTCGTCGGGGTGCCAGGACGAAGTGATCGCCACGCCCTCGGTGTAGTCGACGTCGTCACGCGGCGAGATCGCGCCCAGGATCGCCTCGGAGTTGGTGCGGGTGAGGACGCCGAGCCGGTCCGAGATGCCGGGCAGGTCGCCGTCCGCCTTGAGCTGATGGAGCAGCTTCTGGGTGCCGATCGCGGCGGCCGCGAAGATCACCTGGTCGGCGGTGAACGTCTTCACTGCGGAGCGGCGGCTCAACTTCGCCTTCGTCCACCGGGTGTCGATCCGGTAGCCACCGTCCGGCCGCGGCCGGACCCGGGTCACCGTGGTCAGCGGGTGCACCTCGGCGCCGGCCTCCTCGGCTAGGTAGAGGTAGTTCTTGACCAGGGTGTTCTTGGCGTTGTGGCGGCATCCGGTCATGCACTCACCGCAGTTGCGGCACGGGTTGCGGTCCGGCCCGGCCCCGCCGAAGTACGGGTCGCTGTGCTGCTCGGCGGGCTCCGCACCGGGTCCACCGAAGAAGACGCCGACGGGCGTCGGGTGGAAGGTGTCGCCCACGCCCATCTCCTCGGCGACCTTCTGCATCACCTTGTCCGACGGCGTGGTCCGCGGGTACTCGACGACGCCCAGCATCCGCTTGGCCTGGTCGTAGTAGGGCGCCAACTCCTGCTTCCAGTCGGTGATGTGCGCCCACGACTTGTCGCGGTAGAAGGCGTCCAGCGGTTCGTAGAGCGTGTTGGCGTAGACCAACGAACCACCACCGACGCCTGCGCCGGCGAGGATCAGGCAGTCCTTGACCATGTCGATGCGCTGGATGCCGTAGCAGCCGAGCTCCGGGCGGAACAGGAACCGCTTGGCGTCGAAGGAGGTCTCGGGGAATTCGTCGTCGGCGAACCGCGCTCCGGCCTCCAGGACGGCGACCTTGTATCCCTTCTCGGTCAGCCGCAACGCAGAGACCGAGCCGCCGAACCCCGAACCGATGATGACGACGTCATAGTGCGCCGTCATGGGCGACCGAGCTTCTTGAACAGCCGGGCGCTGGAGGTCAGCACCTTGCTGAACATCTCGTTCGACATCCCCGGGGTGGGCCGGAAGCCCCACACCCGTTGCGTTCCGACCGCCTGGACCTCGGTGTAGCGGTGGATGCCCTCGGGGCCCTGACGCCGTCCGGTACCGGACTCCCGCATCCCGCCCATCGGGGCGTCGAGGCTGGCGAAGGTCGCACCGTAGGCCTCGTTGATGTTGACGGTGCCACACTTGATCTCACGGGCGATCGCCCGGCCGCGCTTGCCGTCCTGGGTCCAGATCGAGGCGTTGAGGCCGTAGTTGCCCTCGTTCGCGGCGGCGATCGCCTGGGTCTCGTTCTTGAACCGGTACAGCGAGATCACCGGGCCGAAGGTCTCGTTGCCATGGCAGACCATGTCGGAGGTGACACCCTCGAGGATGGTCGGCTCGAAGAAGTAGGGGCCGAGGTCGGGGCGGTGGCGGCCACCGGCCAGGATCCGGGCCCCCTTGGCCACCGCGTCGTTGACGTGCGCCTGCACGGTGTCGAGCTGATCCTGGGAGATCAGCGAGCCCATGTCGGTCTCCCAGGAGTGTCCCGAGCCCAGCGCGAGCGCCTCGGTGCGCGCCACGAACCGCTCCACGAACCGGTCGTAGATCTCGTCGGCGACGAACATCCGCTCGGTGGAGACACAGAGCTGCCCACCGTTGGAGAAGGCGGCCCGGGTGGCACCCTCGGCGGCCTTCTCGATGCTGGCGTCACGCAGGACCAGGATCGGGTTCTTCCCGCCGAGCTCCAGCGAGCAGCCGATCAGCCGCTCGGCACAGCCGGCCGCGACCCGCTTGCCGGTCGCCGTCGAGCCGGTAAAGCAGACGTAGTCGGAACGCTCGATGATCCCGGTCCCGACCCGTGATCCGGGGCCCGCGACGACGGTCCACAGGTCCTTCGGGAAGCCCGCCTGGTCCAGCAGTTCGGCGCCGAGCAGCGCCGTCAGCATGGTCTGGCTGTCAGGCTTGCTGACCACCGCGTTGCCGGCCATCAGCGCCGGAAGACCGTCGCACAGCGCCATCGTGAACGGGTAGTTCCACGGCGAGATGATGCCGACGATCCCCTTCGGCACCCGGTTGACGTCGATCCGGGTGGCCAGCGGAAGCACGCCCGAGCGCCGTTCGGAGTCGAGGTGCTTGTGCGCGGTGCGCGCGTAGTACCGGGCGGTCAACGCCACGTGGTACGCCTCCAGGTAGGCCTCCTTGCGGGCCTTGCCGGACTCCCAGACGGTGATGTCGCAGATCTCCTCGGCGCGGTCCAGGACCAGGTCGTGGAGGCGGAGCATCAGCTCGGCACGCACATCGAGGGAGGTTCGCGCCCAGGCTGCCTGCGCACGGCGGGCGCGCTTGAACGCCTCTTCGACGTCGGCGTCGCTGGACTGCGGGATGTGGGCCAGCGGCTGCCCGGTGCCGGGGGCGTGCGAGAGCACCGCTTCACCCGACGTCGACAGGATCCGTCGGGTCAGCCGCTCGGTGAGATCACGGTCCAACGCGTACGAGGCGCTCGGGTCGTGCTCAGGGTCGTTCGGGCCGCCGACGAGGGGGCCGGGGTTGGGACTCTGCTGGCTCATGGTGCCGAGCCTAGGCGACCGTGCTACTCGGCGGTAGGGCTCTGCGCTCTTGACATCTCAGAACTTTTTGTCAACGAACCCGCTCAGGCGGGGTGCCGCGGCCGAACCCGTGCCTCATCGGCCTCCTGGTCGGTGACCTTCGCCTGGCTCCGCCGCTCAGCCTCGACCCGCCGTAGGTAGTGGTCGACCTCATCGGCGATCCGCTGCTCGTCCCAGCCCAACTCGTCGGCCATCAACCGGGCCACCGGCTCGGCGGCGTCCACACCCCGGTCGAAGGTCTCGATCGAGATCCGGGTCCGCCGCACCAGGACGTCGTCGAGGTGCTGCGCGCCTTCGTGGGTGACCGCGTAGACCACCTCAGCCGCCAAGTAGTCGTCGGCACCGGCCAACGGCACCGCCAGCTCGGGGCGGGTGCCGAGTAGCACCACGAAGTCGTCGACCAACGCGCCGTACCGCTCCAGGAGATGGTCGATCCGGCTGACGTGCAGGCCCGCCTTCCGGGCCAGCGCGACCCGCTGATTGGCCCGGGCCAGGTAGCCGTCGGCCCCGAGCAGCGGGATCTGGTCGGTGATCGAGTCGCGGACCACCGCATTGGTCGTCGTCGCCAGCGAGTGGGCGGCGGCGTCCACCGCGTCCTTCGCCATCACCCGGTAGGTGGTGAGCTTGCCGCCGGCGATCATCACCAAACCCGGCACCGGCGTGACCACCGTGTGCTCACGGGAGATCTTCGAGGTCGGCTCCGACTCCCCGGTCAGCAATGGGCGCAGCCCGGCGTAGACACCCTCGACGTCGTCAGCCTCCAACGGTTCTCGCAGGATCTTGTTGACATGGCCCAGTACGTAGTCGATGTCGGCCCGCGACGCCGCCGGATGCGCCTTGTCGAAGTTCCACGCGGTGTCGGTGGTGCCGATGATCCAGTGCCGGCCCCACGGGATCACGAAGAGCACCGAGGTGTCGGTCCGGGTGATGAAGCCGCACTCCGACCGGATCCGGTCGCGCGGCACTACCAGGTGGATCCCCTTGCTGGCCTGGACATTGAGTGCGCCCCGGCCGCCGACCAACTCCTGGATGTCGTCGGTCCAGACCCCGGCCGCATTGACCACCACCCGGGCTCGGACCTCGAACTCGGTGCCACTCTCCAGATCGCGGGCCCTGACCCCGACCACCCGCTCCCCCTCGCGCAGGAAGCCGATCACCCTGGTCCGCGTCGCCACCTCCGCTCCGTAGTGGGCCGCCGTCCGGGCGATGGTGAGCACCAGGCGGGCGTCGTCCACCTGGGCGTCGTAGTAGCGGATCGCGCCGCTCAGGTCGTCGGTCCGCAGGTCCGGAGCGATCCGGGCGACCTGCCGCCGCCACAGGTGCCGGTGCCGCGACAGGCCGGCGTCGTAGCGACCGGTGTGCGCCATCGTGTCGTAGAGCGCCAGCCCGGCGCCGACATAGGGCCGCTCCCAACTGTTGTGCAGCGGGTAGAGGAACGGCACCGGCTTGACCAGATGCGGCGCGAGCCGGGTCAGCAGTAGACCGCGCTCCGTCAACGCCTCCCGGACCAGGCCGAAGTCGAACATCTCCAGATAGCGAAGCCCGCCGTGGATCAGCTTGCTGCTCCGGCTGGACGTGCCGGAGGCGAGGTCGCGCTGCTCGATCAGCCCGACCGAGAGGCCACGGGTCACCGCATCGAGCGCCGTCCCGGCACCCACGACGCCGCCACCCACCACCAGGACGTCGAGTTCGGCGCCGCTCGCGCCGGCCGCGGCCAACGTCTCCAAGGCCTGTTCCCGTGTTGCAGGGCTCAGTGCGCCGGAACGAACCTGGGGCTGCTCACCGCTGGCGTTCATGGCCTCAGTCTTGCAGGCAACGACCAACGACGAGCGGCATCACCGTTGGCGTGGCCCGAGATCGCGCAGATCGGCGAGCATCGGGTGGTCCCGGCGGGTCTGTGCCACGACCGCGGGGTCCAGCTCCGCCACGACGACGCCCTCGTCGGTACCGAGACGGGCCAGACAACGGCCCTCGGGGTCGTAGATCGCGGACCCGCCGATGAACTGCTCGTCGCCACACGACCCGGTCAGCCCGGAGAAGGCGACGTACATGCCGTTGTCGAGCGCCCGCGAGGCGGCATAGAGGTCGCGACGGTGGCCGCCCCCCGGGAAGAAGGCCGCCGAGATCGCATAGAGCACGGCTCCGTCGACGGCGGCCGCTCGGGCATGCTCGGGGAACGACGAGTCGTAACAGATCGCCAACCCCGCCTCGACGGTGCCGAGCGAGATCGAGGCGCCATGCGTACCGGCCACGAAGTAGTCGTGCTCGTACCCGGAGAGATGCTGCTTGTCGTACGGCGCGCTCACCGAGCCGTCGGGCCGCACCACGACGGTGGAGAGGGTACGGGACTGTTCGCGCTGCACCGGCGTCGAGACGACGACGGTGAGCTGTCGTTCACGCGCCACCTGGGCGAGCGGCGTCAGGGCAACGGTGAGCGCCGCCAAGGTGGGCGGCGCGGCCTCGAAGCTGGCCCGACAGTAGCCGGAGAGGAAGGCTTCGGGCAGGACCAGCAGTTCGGCGCCCGCGTCGGCCGCCGAACGGGCCAGCCGGGCAGAGCTCGCCACGTTGACGGCGATCTCCCCCGCCTCTGCTGTGCCCTGCCCGACCGCGATCCGCATCAGTGGACGACGACCCCGACCCGCTGGAACTCCTTGAGCTCCGTGTAGCCGGTGGTGGCCATCGAGCGGCGCAGCGCGCCGATCAGGTTCATCGTGCCGTCGGAGACCCGCGACGGGCCGAAGAGGATCTCCTCCATCGAACCGACGGTGCCGAACTCGACGCGCTGGCCGCGCGGCAGCTTGCTGTGCCACGCCTCCGCGCCCCAGTGGAAGCCGCGGCCGGGCGCCTCGTCGGCGCGGGCCAGTGGCGAGCCGACCATGACGGCGTCGGCACCGCAGGCGATCGCCTTGGCGAGGTCGCCGGACTTGCCGATCGAGCCGTCGGCGATGACGTGGACGTAGCGGCCGCCGGACTCGTCGAGGTAGTCACGACGTGCTGCGGCTACGTCCGCGACGGCCGAGGCCATCGGTACCGCGACACCGAGCACGGTGCGGGTGGTGTGCGCCGCGCCTCCGCCGAAGCCGACCAGGACGCCGGCCGCGCCGGTGCGCATCAGGTGCAGCGCGCCCTGGTAGGTGGCGCAGCCACCGACGATGACCGGAACGTCGAGCTCGTAGATGAACTCCTTGAGGTTCAGCGGCTCCGCCTGGCTGGAGACGTGCTCGGCCGAGACCGTGGTGCCGCGGATCACGAACATGTCGACGCCGGCGTCGACGACGGTCTTGGCGAACTCCTTGGTGCGCTGCGGCGAGAGCGAACCGGCGACGGTGACGCCGGCCTCACGCATCTGGCGCAGCCGCGCGGTGATCAGCTCTGCCTTGATCGGCTCGGCGTAGATCTCCTGCATCCGCTGGGTGGCGGCCATGCCCTGCAGCTCGGCTACCTCGGCCAGCAGCGGCTCCGGGTCCTCGTAGCGGGTCCAGAGGCCTTCGAGATCGAGGACACCGAGTCCGCCGAACTGGCCGAACGCGATCGCGGTCTCCGGGGACATCACGGAGTCCATCGGCGCCGCCACGACCGGGATCTCGAAGCGGTAGGCGTCGATCTGCCAGGCCGTGCTGACCTCCTCGGGGTCGCGGGTGCGCCGCGAGGGCACGATCGCGATGTCGTCGAAGGAGTAGGCGCGACGTGCGCGCTTGGCTCGGCCGATCTCGATGTCAGTCACACTCCGATCTTATCGGCGCGTGGCGACTACACCGATTCGGGCGAGCCCTATCCGCGACGTGGGACAGTGAGTGGGTGTCGAACGAGTCGTCCCACCACTGGCAGCTGACGCCGGGCGATCAGCTCACCGCCGCCGAGCTGCATCAAGCGCTCGAACTGCGCTGCGCCGTCTTCGTCGCCGAGCAGCAGAGTCCCTACCTCGACGTCGACGGTCACGACCTGTCGCCGTCCGTGCTGCACCTGCGCGGCGTCCAGGGCGAGGACCTGCTGGCCTACGCGCGGATCCTCGGCCCCGGCGTCATCGACGACGACGTCCATCTGGGCCGGGTGGTGATCGCGCCGATCGCCCGCGGCCGCGGACTGGGCGACGCCCTGGTCGCCGAGGCCCTGCACCATGCCCGGTTGCACTGGCCCGACACCCCGACCACCCTCGAAGCCCAGAGCCACCTGGTCACGCTCTACGCCCGCTACGGGTTCGTCGCCGTCGGCGATCCCTTCGACGACGGCGGCATCGAGCACCAGCGCATGCACCTCCCCCGAACCGTCACCAGCACGCGCCGAACCGTCACCTAGAAGCGCCGAACCGTCAGCTCCTACCCAGGTCGGGATCAGAACTGACGGTTCGGGGCGTATGCCTGACGGTTCGGGGCGTATGCCTGACGGTTCGGGGCGTATGCCTGACGGTTCGGCTAGCTGCCGGAGTAGTTGGGGGCCTCGACGGTCATCTGGACGCCGTGCGGGTGGCTCTCCTTCAAGGAGGCCGAGGTGATCCGGACGAACTTGCCGTTCTCCTGCAGCTCGCCGATGGTGCGGGCACCGACGTAGAACATCGACTGGTGCAGGCCACCGATCAGCTGGTGCGAGACGGCGCCGAGCGGGCCACGGTAGGCGACCTGGCCCTCGATGCCCTCGGGCACGAGCTCCTCGTCGCTGGTCACCTCGGCCTGGAAGTAACGGTCCTTCGAGTAGGACTTCTTGCCGCGGCTGCTCATCGCGCCGAGCGAGCCCATGCCACGGTAGGCCTTGAACTGCTTGCCGTTGACGAAGACGAGGTCGCCGGGCGACTCTTCGCAACCGGCGAGCAGCGAACCGAGCATCACCGAGTCAGCGCCGGCGACCAGGGCCTTGGCGATCTCACCCGAGTGCTTCATGCCACCGTCGGCGATCACCGGGACGCCGGCCGCCTTGGCCGCCAGCGACGCCTCGTAGACAGCCGTCACCTGCGGCACGCCGACACCGGTCACGATCCGGGTGGTGCAGATGGAGCCGGGACCGACGCCGACCTTGATCGCGTCCGCGCCGGCGTCGACGAACGCCTGGGCACCGGCCTTGGTCGCGACGTTTCCGCCGATCACCTGGACGTGCTTGGTGGCCGGGTCGGTCTTGAGCCGACGGACCATGTCGAGCAGCAGGTGCACGTGCCCGTGCGCGGTGTCCGCGACCAGCACGTCGACACCGGCCTCGATCAGACGCCCGGCACGCTCCCACGCGTCACCGAAGTAGCCGATCGCGGCACCGACCATGAGCCGGCCGTCGCCGTCGTAGGAGGCGTTGGGGAACTGCTCGCTCTTGACGAAGTCCTTGACCGTGATCAGGCCGGTGAGCGTGCCGTCCGGGTCGATCAGCGGCAGGCGCTCACGCTTGTGGGCGCGAAGCAGCGCGGTGGCGTCGTCGCGGTCGATCCCGGTCGGGCCGGTGATCAACGGCATCGGCGTCATCACTTCGGAGACCTTGAGGGTCGACCACTCGGCGACCGGGGTGAAGCGCAGGTCGCGGTTGGTGATGATGCCGATCAGCTTGTTGGCCGCATCGACGACGGGGACGCCGGAGACGCGGTACTCGCCGCAGATCCGGTCGAGGTCCTCCAAGGTCGCGTCCGGGCCGATCACCACCGGGTTCGAGATGATCCCGGTCTGGGTCCGCTTGACGAGGTCGACCTGGTAGGCCTGGTCGTCGATCGACAGGTTGCGGTGCAGCACGCCGATCCCGCCCTGGCGCGCCATCGCGATCGCCATCCGGGACTCGGTGACGGTGTCCATCGCCGCACTCAGCAGCGGCACCTTGATGGAGATCTCCCGGGTCAGCCGGGTGGTGGTATCGATCTCGTCCGGAGCGAGGTCAGATTCGCCCGGCAGCAGCAGGACGTCGTCGTAGGTCAGGCCGAGGGACGCGAACTTCTCAGGGATCTCCACCTCGCCGATTCTAGTAGCCGATCACCAACCTCCCCACATCAGCCTGGAGCTGTGAGCTGGCGCACAGGGACCTGCACCGTCAGCAGATCGGCCGACATCTTGATCCGCGCCCGAAGCCCCGCCGAGAGCACCATCGGAAGCACCGCCTGGTTGTCAGCACTGGTCCGCAGCGAGAGCTCCTCCAGCCCCAACCCGCCCGCGAGCCGTGCCGCCTCGGCCAGCAGCCGCGTCCCGATCCCCCGACGCCGCCAGGCCGGGTCCACCCGCAACGTGCACTCGCGCACCCCCGGGGTCAGATCTGCGACTCCGAGCGCAGCCAGCGCGACAACGGTCCCGTTGACCGTCGCCGCCACCGACGTCTGCCGCACCTCGTACCGCGGCGCATCGCCGGGGCTGAGCCGCCGCCCGGGCACCGGCACCACCGGTGCGGCAAGTCGACCGCGTTCCAGCACCTCGGCAACGAGCCCCGCCAACTCGGCACCGCGGGCGTGTTCGGTCCGGGTGAAGGGTGCTGCCCGCCAGATCTGCACGGTCACCTCCCCGACGGCGAGCTCCATGACGTCCCTACGTACGTCGTCAAGGGTGGGCTCGGCCTCGGCGTCGAGCAGCTTGGCCACCGTGTCCGGGAAGGCGGCCGGCTGTGCGAGCACGGCACGCGCAGCCCGCACGTGTCGCGCAGGCTGGTCGACCAGCGCCTCCTCCGAACACGGCAGGCAACTGGTGGCAGCGCCCCCTGAACGCTCCACCAGCGCGACCACGTTCGCCTCGCTCCATCCGTCGGCGGTACGCAACACGAACTCGTCGGTGACGGCGTCGACGCCGGGGAAGATCTGCATCGCCAGGATGTTGACGCCGGCCTTTCCGCACGCGGTGGCCAGCGCAGCGAGGGCGCCGGGCTGCTCGGGAAGGGTGGTCCGCACTCTCCACAACATGGTTCGCTCCTGTGCAGTCGACAGCTTCGAGCTACCAGCGTGACCTGCTGCCGTTGCCGAGAGGGGTCAGCGATGTTTCAGGTCTGTGAAGATGCGCGCGCTGTCACAGCTGCCGTCGCAACGTCCCCACTGCCCGATCCGGCTGCACCGGCGGCGGGCTGCCATCCGGGCGGGCCGAACAGGTAGCCGAGCCGCTCGCGCCAACTCTTCGCGCCGCGGACCTGGCGGCCGATCATGACGTATTCGCCGTACTCCAGCTTGAGCAGGTTGTAGGTGTCGACGGGCTTCGTCAGGCCGTACCGAGGCCGCTGCCGCTCGGCCGTGAAGGTGCCGAACATCCGATCCCAGACGATCAGCATGCCGGCGTAGTTGCGGTCGAGGTACTCCGGGTCGGAGCCGTGGTGCACCCGGTGGTGCGAGGGCGTGTTGAAGATGAACTCGATCGGGCGCGGCAGCCGATCGATCGTCTCGGTGTGGACGAAGAACTGGTAGATCAGGTTGAAGGAGAAGGCCACGTAGATCGTCCAGGGAGCGAAGCCCAGCAGCGGCAGCGGCATCCAGAAGATCAGCTCGAACCAGGGGTTCCACTTCTGGCGCAGCGCGGTAGCGAAGTTCATGTACTCACTGGAGTGGTGCGCCTGGTGCGCCGCCCAGCCGACGTTGACCCGATGCACGAAGCGGTGGCTGGCATAGAAGGAGAGGTCGAGCGCCAGCAGCAGGGCGGGCCAGTACCACCAGGCACCGACGTCGAGGTGCCACGGCGCCCACCAGAAGTAGACGGCACTGAAGACGACGAAGCTGCCGACCTTGAACGCCGTGGAGAAGAACAGCGATCCGACTCCCATCAGAATGCTCGTCCTGGCATCCCGGAAGTGGTAGCCGGTGACGTTGTCGTCATGGTCGAGCCACTTGAGCGCGGCCAACTCCAACATGATGGTGAGGACGAAGAACGGCACCGCATACGCGATCGGGTTCTTCGCTGGGTCAAGCAACTCGTCCAACATCGATCCTCCAATATGACTCTTGGGTAAGTTACCACTGGTTCATATCGGTTGGATAGGGTGCGGACCATGACGTCTCCCCGGCCCCGCGCCGGTTCCAAGGGTGTGCCCCGCGCGGTCCGCGAGGCCGAGATCCTGGCGCTGGCCTGCCGAGCGTTCGGCGAAGCGGGCTACGTCTCCGTCTCGATGGCCGACGTCGCCGACGCAGCAGGGATCTCGAAGCCGCTGATCTACAACTACTTCGGCTCCAAGGAAGGGCTCTTCGGCGCCTGCCTTCGCTACGCGGGCGATCTGATCGCCGACGACATCGACCGCACCGCCGAAGCCGGGCAGGTCGGCTTGGCCCGCGCCCTGGTCACCCTGGAAGGAGTCTTCGAACTCCTGGAGGACCGGCGCTGGATCTGGCGCCTCTTCTTCGACGCCACCCGGCCGCCGAGCGCCGAGCTCGACGCCACCGTCAGCCGGTACACCGCACGGCTGACCGAGCGCGGCGCCGAAGGGATCGCCGAGATGCTCGCCGCGGCCGGCAACGCCGATCCGCTGGACGCCGACGCGCTGGCCGCCGTCTGGGCCTCGGTCTTCGACACCCTCGTGGTCTGGTGGCTCGACCACCCGGAGGTGAGCGCGCTCGAGATGACCGAACGGAGCGCCCGGCTCTTCGCCACGATCACCCTGGACAGCCAGACCGCCCAGGCCGTGTTGAACGAGGCCGGCCTCAGCTGAGACCGGCCTCGCCACACGTCGGGTCTAGGCAGAGGTTGCCACAGACGCAGGCACCGAACGCAGGTGCCACAGCCAGAGCGCGAGCCCGGCGAAAACCATCACCGCGGCGGCCAACGCGAGATGGAGCACCGAGTCGGTGACATGCGGCGCGAGCAGGGCGGTGGTGACGGCGTTGAGCACCAGCGTGCAGAAGCTGAACAACGAGACCGCGCTCCCCCGGACCTGTGGGAAGAGGTCCAGGACGGCGAGCTGCTGCGACGGGTAAGCGGTCCCCGAGCCGAAGGCGATGACCGCCGGGCCCAGTACCGCCCACGGGAGCACCGCCTCGGTCGGTCCGATCGCCAGTGCCACGTTGAGCACGGAACCGACCGCTGCCGCGATCAGACCGATCGTGATCAGTCGGCGTCCGCTGACCCGGCCTGCGGCGCGCGTGCTCAGCAACGAGCCGAGCACCATGCCGCCGATCATCGGTACGAAGAAGATCCAGAAGTCGAGCTCGCCCTTGCCCAGCAGGTCGACGACGAAGATCGCGGCCGCGCCGATGTAGAGGAACTGACCGCCGAACGAGAGCGCTGCCGACCAGACCACGCGGTGGAAGGTGAGGTCACGCGCCGGAATCGTCAGGCCACGCAGCATCGCCACGAACCGGAACGGGATCCGTCGGTGCGGCGGGTGGGTCTCCGGCAGCCAGAGCGCCACACTCGCGCTCAGCGACAGTCCGACCACGGCCAGGAACCAGAAGACCACTGGCCAGGCCCCCAACTGCAGCAACCAACCGCCGACGATCGGCGCCACCGCCGGGGCGACGCCGAAGATCATCACGGTGATGCTCATCAGTCGCTGGGCCTCCGCGCCGTCGAAGACGTCGCGGATCAAGGTGCGCGAGACGATCACGCCACCACCGGCCGCCAACCCCTGCAGCACCCGGAAGACCAGCAGCATCTCCAAGGAGACCGAGAGCGCGCAGCCGACCGAGGCGAGCGCATAGATGCCCACGCCCCAGACCATCACCGGCTTGCGCCCGACCGCATCCGAGAGCGGACCGTGGAAGGGGCTCATCGCCGCGAAGGCGAGCAGGTAGGCGCTGACCACCCACTGCATCTCGGCGGTACCGACCTCGAAGTCGCCGCGCATCTGCGCGAACGCCGGGAACGCCGTGTCGATACTGAACGGCCCCAGCATGCTGAGACTGGCCACCAGCACGAGAAACAGGCCGACCCGCCTGGGGCGCAGGGCCCCAGACGGGTCGGGTGCTGGTGACGGAACGGGGCTCAGTGTCCGTGTCCGTGACCGTGGCCGTGGCCGGCGGCCTCGGGTTCTTCCTCTTCCGGCTTGTCCACCACGAGGGTCTCGGTGGTGAGCAGCATGCCCGCGATCGAGGTCGCGTTGATCAGTGCCGAACGGGTCACCTTGACCGGGTCCAGGACGCCCTGGGCGACCAGGTCGCCGTACTCGCCGGTGGCAGCGTTGTAGCCACCGCCGACACCGAGCTCGCGCACCTTGGTGGTGATGACGTAGCCGTTCTCGCCACCGTTCTCGGCGATCCAGCGCAGCGGCTCGTCGGCGGCCTTACGGACCACCCGGACGCCGACCGCTTCGTCGCCGCTCAGGCCGAGGTCACCCTCGAGCACCGAGACGGCGTGGATCAGAGCCGAACCACCGCCGGGGACGATGCCCTCTTCGATCGCGGCGCGCGTCGCGGAGACGGCGTCCTCGATGCGGTGCTTCTTCTCCTTGAGCTCGACCTCGGTGGCAGCGCCGACCTTGATCACGCAGACGCCACCGGCCAGCTTGGCCAGGCGCTCCTGCAGCTTCTCGCGGTCCCAGTCGGAGTCGGTGTTCTCGATCTCCGCCTTGATCTGGGCAACCCGACCCTCGACCTGCGCGGCGTCGCCGGCACCGTCGACGATGGTGGTGTTGTCCTTGGTGACCACGACGCGGCGGGCACGGCCCAGCACCTCGAGGCCGACCTGGTCCAGCTTGAGACCGATCTCAGCGGCGATCACCTGTCCGCCGGTCAGGATCGCGATGTCCTGCATGATCGCCTTGCGGCGGTCACCGAACGCGGGAGCCTTGACGGCGACCGAGGTGAAGGTGCCACGGATCTTGTTGACCACGAGGGTGGAGAGCGCTTCGCCCTCGACGTCCTCGGCCAGGATGAAGAGCGGCTTGCCGCTCTGCATGACCTTCTCGAGCACCGGGAGGACCTCGGCGACAGCCGAGATCTTGCCCTGCACGAGCAGGATGTACGGGTCGTCGAGGACGGCCTCCATACGCTCCTGGTCGGTGACGAAGTACGCCGAGTTGTAGCCCTTGTCGAACTGCATGCCCTCGGTGAACTCGAGCTCGGTGCCCATGGTGTTGGACTCTTCGACGGTGATCACACCGTCCTTGCCGACCTTGTCGAACGCCTCAGCCAGCAGGGCGCCGATGTGGGCGTCGCGGCTGGAGATGGTGGCCACGTTGGCCATGTCGTCCTTGGACTCCACCTCGCGGGCGGCGGTGAGCAGAGCGTCGCTGACGGCCTGGGCCGCCGCGTCCATGCCGCGCTTGATGCCCATCGGGTTGGCGCCGGCCGCAACCGCGCGCAGACCCTCGTGCACCATCGCCTGTGCCAACACGGTGGCAGTGGTGGTGCCGTCACCGGCAACATCGTTGGTCTTGGTGGCGACTTCCTTGGTCAGCTGCGCACCGAGGTTCTCGAACGGGTCGTCCAGCTCCACCTCACGCGCGACGGTGACACCGTCGTTGGTGATGGTTGGCGCGCCCCACTTCTTGTCCAGGACGACGTAGCGGCCCTTGGGACCGAGGGTCACCTTGACCGCGTTGGCGAGTGCGTCGACACCCCGCTCCAGTGAACGACGAGCCTGCTCGTCGAACTTCAGGATCTTCGGCATTGCTTCTCCTTGGGGATAAAGCGATCGTCCCTAACGAACCGGCTGCAACACGTGGTTGGTAGCCAATTCGTCAGGGACGATCAGAGAATCAGGAAACGACAGCGAGAACGTCGCGAGCCGAGAGGATCAGGAACTCGGTACCGGCGTACTTGACCTCGGTGCCGCCGTACTTGCTGTAGATGACCTTGTCACCCACGGCAACGTCGAGGGGAACGCGGTTGCCGTTGTCGTCGATGCGACCGGGACCCGTGGCGATGACCTCGCCCTCCTGGGGCTTCTCCTTCGCGGTGTCCGGGATGACCAGGCCGGAGGCCGTGGTCTGCTCAGCCTCGAGGGGCTTGACGACGATGCGGTCTTCGAGAGGCTTGATGTTGACCGACACAGTCAACCTCCACTTTCTTGTTCGGGTGAACCTGAAATGGCGGGTCTGCCCGCCGACGTCTGAGCTTGCTGGGAGTACGCCGTCGCGGGGGTCGCACACTTCGCAAGCACTGGCACCCTCACGGGGAGAGTGCCAGAACAGACGTTAGCACTCAGGGCCAGCGAGTGCCAGGGTGGCGTCAGATCGGCAGTTCGAACCGCCAGGTGAAGACGGACCCGCCGAGGTCGCGGTAGCTCTCCTCGGCACTGCTCGCCGCGGTCCGCACCTGCACCCGCAGTTGCGCCGACTCGCCACGCGGCACCTCGACCGCGAAGAAGTACTGCCGCCCGTCCTGCCATGGCCCCGGGCGCAGTGCCTCCACCCGATACCGGACGTCGCCCGCACCGGTAGCACGCAGCGTGATCGCGTCGCGGGTGTCCCGTTCCGGACGCAGCACCACGCCGTCGCGGGCCAGCCGCTGAGGCGTACCTGCCGTGACCTCGAGGACCGCCCACTCGTGGTCCGGCTCCGCCCAGCCCAGGCCGTCGATGAACGGCGTACGCAGCTGCCCGCGCCGCTCGCAGCTCCCACGCATCCACTCCTTCTCCCCCACCACCCGGCTGCCGCGCTCCAGGGTCGGCTGACCACAGTCGAGCGACTCAGAGCGTTCCGAGCCGAGCGGACCGAGGGCGTCGAATTCGGCGAACCGTCCTGGTGCGGTCCCGGATCCGCTCACCTCCATCGACTCGCCCGCCAAGCTGATCCGCACGGCCAGCTCGGGATCGCTGCCTTCCACCGCGACCAACCTCGCGAAGTCGGCCATCAGATAGGACCCACCGCTGAGCATCGCGTCCTCGACCAGGTCCGGCAGCGGATACTCCCGACCGTCGGCGAGCAGCGTGAACTGCGGTGGGGTGAGCGCCACCCCGGGACGGAGCGGTCGCGCCAAGGCGTCCCCGAACTCCACCGAGACCGCCACCAGGGAGCCGTCACGCGGAGCCCGGACCCGCGCATCGAGCAGGCCCACGGCGTCGACGGGATCCCCGACCCGGACCACGGCCTGCGCCCAAGGCAACCGAACCTGCTGGTCGAACGCGACGTCGTCGATCTGGGCGCCGACCAGGACGTCGCCGACCTCGACGCGCGGGTCGTCGTCGCGGTTCCACCACCACAGCCCGAGCCCGGTCGCCACCATCACCAGCACGACCAGGACAGCGATCAGACGACGGCGCCTCATCGGGCCACCTTCTCGATCTCGGCGCGGACCACGACGCGCCAGACGCCCCCGTCATAGGGGCTGGCCCGATATCGGACCTCCACGATCTTCGGGTCGCCGGTGACCCGAGCCACCTCACCCCGTTCGCCGGGCTGTGCCACCTCGCCGTTCACCGTCAACGCGCCGCCGCTGGTGATGTCCAGACTCCGCCAGCTGCCGATCCGTTGCACCACTCCGTACGGCGCCGGCGCGACGCTGACCCACCGTTCACCGGGATCACTCACCCAGCCCCGGGTGGTGTCCCAGGTGGAGACATTGAGGATCAACTCCGGGCAGTTCTGATGGACCGGCCGGGAGACGCCGCTCGGGTCCCGGGCGGTCACCGAACAGGAGGTGACCTGGTACCGCTGGTCGAGCCCCACTGCGAGTCCACGCTCGCGCTTGCCCGTGGCCAGGTCCACGCGCTGACGATCGCCGTCGTAGCTCAGCTCGACGGCCAACTTCCCTCCGGTCCCCTCCACCACCACCCAATACTCCTCGTCCTTGAGCGCGTCGAGCGGGTAGGAGCGGCCATCTGCGATCAGCGACGCCTCCAGGAGCGGTCGCACCGCCTCCGAAGCCCGGACGTCGATGCCGATGAACCGGTCTCCCCGGGCGATCCGCGGCTGCTGGGAGCCGTAGTCCGCTGCCTCGACCTGGCGACGCGGGGGCGTCACCAACACACTGACGGCGCCGCCAGGAGTGCTGAACCGAGCGGCTGTGGCGGGCCGCGCCGCGTTGGCCGCCGGGATCAGGGTCCCCGGCTCGGCGGCTTCAGGACGCTGCTTGATCCAGATCCCGGCACCGACGAGGGCCGCCACCAGGACGATCGCGACCAGCATCGCGCTTCGGCGAGCGGGCGGCGGTGCGGGCTGGGGGTCGGCGGTGTCAGGCATGAGCGCATCCTGCCCCGAATGCGCGGTTTCAACCCTGCGAGAATCGGGACCATGGACGTCACCACCTTCGCTTGGCTGCTCACCGATGCGGGCCAACAGTTGCTGACCGTGGCGGCCGATGCCTACGCCGACCACCAGGGTGACCCGATCCGGACGGCGGCCGCCGTCCGCAAGCAGGAGCCCGACGCCGACCGAGCCGCCGCGGCACTCACCCAGGTCCGGCTGCGGGTCGCTGCGGTGCCCAAGTTCGGCGCCGACGCGGTGCAGCTCTACTTCACCCCGGACGCGTTGGAGCAGTCCACCCGTCTTCGTGTGGCCACCCACCGCGCAACCCGGCTGGCGATGGCCGGCCCCAGTAGCGTGATCGACCTCGGCTGCGGGATCGGCGGCGACCTGATCGCGTTCGCCCGGGCCGGACTGACCGTCGCCGGTGTCGACCTCGACCCGGTACGGGTGGAGATCGCCCGCGCCAACCTGGCGGCGCTCGATCTCGGTGGCGCGGTCGCGGTGGCCGACGGCACCACTCTGGATCTGTCGCCGTTCGGGGCGACCTTCGCCGACCCGGCGCGACGCAGCGACCGGGGCCGGGTCTTCGACGTCGAAGGGTGGACGCCGTCCTGGAGCTTCGTGCAGACCCTGCTCACCCGCGACGGGGTGGTGAAGGTGGCCCCGGGGATCGACCACGACCTGATCCCCGAGGACGTCGAGGCGGAGTGGGTCAGCGACAACGGCGAGCTGAAGGAGGCGGCGCTGTGGTCGGGCCGGTTCGCCAGCGCCCGGCGTCGGGCCACGGTGATCACCGCGAGCGGCCTGGCCACGCTCACCGAGGACGACGACCCGTTCCAGGGTGAGCCGCGGCCGGTGCGCGACCTGGGTGAGTTCGTCTACGAACCGGACAGTGCGGTGATCCGCGCCGGGCTGGTCACGGCAGTGGCGGCCGGGGTGAACGGCGGGCTGATCGACGAGCACATCGCCTGGGTGACCAGCGACGCCGCGTTCACCACCCCGTACGCCAAGAGCTACCGGGTGCTGGAGCAACTCCCCTACCGCGAGAAGCAGCTCAAGGCAGCGCTCCGCGAACGCGGGATCGGGAAGTTGGCGATCAAGAAGCGGGGCGTCGAGATCGTCCCCGAACAGCTCCGCAAGCGGCTCGCCCTGCGTGGGGACGAGGAGGGCACGCTGGTCCTTACCCGCCTCAACGGTGCCGGCGTCGCCCTCCTCGTCGCCCCCTTCTAGCCCGAGGGCGCAGCTACAGCCGCCGAGGGCTAGACGACGCGGGTGGCGGGTACCTGCGCGTCGGTCTTGCGCGGGTCGCGCTCCACGAGGTCACCCAGCGCGGCATCGATGCGTTGCATGATCTCGGCGTCCAGCTTCACCCCGGCTGCCTTGACGTTGTCGTGGACCTGCTCGGGGCGCGAGGCACCGACCAGGGCCGAGGCGACGTTGGGGTTCTGCAACACCCAGGCCACCGCCAACTGCGCCATCGTCAGACCAGCGTCGTCGGCGATCGGGCGCAGGTTCTGCACCGCGGCCAGGACGTCGTCCTTCATGAACCGGGAGATCATGTCGGCACCGCCCTTCTCGTCGGTGGCGCGCGACCCGGCAGGCGGCGGCTGCCCCGGCAGGTACTTGCCGCTAAGCACGCCCTGCGCCATCGGGCTCCAGACGATCTGGGAGAGGCCGAGCTCCTCGCTGGTGGGTACCACCTCGGGCTCGATCACCCGCCACAGCATCGAATACTGCGGCTGGCTGGAGATCAACTGGAAGCCCAGCTCCTTGGCCAGTCCGGCACCCGCCCGGATCTGGTCGGCGGTCCACTCGCTGACGCCGATGTAGAGCGCCTTGCCCTGCCGGACGACGTCGGCGAACGCCTGCATCGTCTCCTCGAGCGGCGTCTCCACGTCGTAACGGTGCGCCTGGTAGAGGTCGACGTAGTCGGTCTTCAGCCGGGTCAACGAACCGTTGATCGACTCCATAATGTGCTTGCGGGAGAGGCCGGTGTCGTTCTTACCGCCCGGCCCGGTCGGCCAGTAGACCTTGGTGAAGATCTCCAGCGACTCGCGGCGCTCGCCCGCCAACGCGTTGCCCAGCACCGTCTCTGCCGCCGTGTTCGCGTAGACGTCCGCGGTGTCGAAGGTGGAGATGCCGGCGTCGAGAGCTGCCTTCACGCAGGCGTTGGCCGTCTCGTTCTCGACCTGCGACCCGTGGGTCAACCAGTTGCCGTAGGTGATCTCCGAGATCTTCAAGCCACTGTTACCGAGGTATCGAAATTCCATGCTCGCCACAGTAGCCCCGCGATCACATCTGCCAAGGGCTACGCGGCTCCGGGCAGCACCATCGACCGGCCACCGGCGGCGATGATCTTCCGCTCGGTCGAGCTGACGATCCGGAACAGTTCGGTGTTGCGCCCGAGCCGCAGCCGGTCCGGAACCACCTTGTGTGACGCCCGGACGCCGGCCGCGATCCCCCGGAACGCGGCCTCGTGGACCGGCGACCAGCTCATCCCGAACGCCTCACGCACGCGCTGGGGCAGCAGGCCCACCACGACATGGTTGGTGCCGCTGACGCCGGCGCGCATGCCGAGCGGGACCGGCATGTCGTAGGCGATCGCCCGGCCGACCACCCGAGCCTCCTCGGTGACGTGGAAGGCAGGGCCGTCGAGATGTCCGTAGAGCCAGGCGTGGAACTCGCGCGCGGTCGGCGGTGCGACCGATCGGGGCATCCCGAAGAGCTCGCCGAACCGGATCCAGTCCTGCCACAGCTCTTCACGCTCGGACGGTGTCAGCGGGCGGACCAACGCCTCGAAGCAGACTCGCGAGGAGTCGGCGAGCACACCCATCGTCCAGAGCATCAGCTCCGGGTCGAAGGCGTCGTACGGAGTTCCGGCGGTGTGGATCCCCTCGTCCTGAGCCAGCGTGCCGCGCACCTTGGTGTGCATGTTGTGCACCATCGCCAGGGTCTTATCGGCCTCGGTACGGTCGCCGAAGAAGACCGACTCGAACGCCTCAGCGGTGGCCGAGAGCCGCATGAAGGGTCGTTCCTTGGCGTTGGTCGACGAACTGGTGCCGACGTAGGGCACCGGATGGGTTGCGCCGATGATCAACGCCCGTTGACCGTAGGTCTGGCCCACCGCGCGGTGCTGCTGCACGTGGCGGAGCAGCGAGCCGGGTGGGAAGTAGCCGTCGTTGCGCGCCATCTCAGAGCCTTCCGTAGAGGTCACGGAGCTTGCCCTTGACCATCTTCCCGGTGGGCGTTCGGGGCAGTTCGTCGAGGAAGTGCAGTTCGCGCGGCACCTTGAAGTGGGCGAGCCGGTCGCGGGCGTAGCTGGTGAGCTGGTCGGCGAGCTCCGGTGAGGCCTCGATGCCGGGAGCGACCTCGACGAAGCCGACCACGCGCTCGCCCATCTCCTCGTCGGGCACGCCGATCACCGCGATGTCCAGCACGCTCGGGTGCAGGGTGAAGAGGTCCTCGATCTCCTGGGGATAGATGTTCACGCCCCCGGAGATGATCATGAACGCCTTGCGGTCGGTCAGGTAGAGGTAACCCTCGTCGTCGAGGTAGCCGAGGTCACCGACCGTGGTCCAGTTCGGGTGTTGCGGGTGTTGCGTGCTGGCGGTCTTGACGGGGTCGTTGTGGTAGCTGAACGGCACCCCGTCACGCTCGAAGTAGATGGTGCCGACGGCGCCGGTCGGCAGTTCCTTGCCGTCGTCGTCACAGATGTGGGCGACCCCCAGCAGCGGGACGCCGACCGACCCCGGGTGCGCAAGCCACTGCGCGGAGTCGATCATCGTGGCGCCGTTGGCCTCGGTGGAGGCGTAGTACTCGTAGATGATCTCGCCGAGCCAGTCGATCATCCGCTGCTTGACCTCGACCGGGCACGGCGCAGCCGCGTGCACCACGTAGCGCAGCGACGAGGTGTCGTAGCGCCCGCGGACGTCGTCGTCCAGCTTGAGCATGCGGACGAACATGGTCGGCACCATCTGGGTGTGGGTGACCTGGAACGTGTCGATGGCGGCGAGGGTGGCCTCGGGGTCGAACTTCTCCATCATCACCAGGGTGCCGCCCAAGGCATGGACGACGCCGCCGAAGCGCAGCGGAGCCGCGTGGTAGACGGGGGCCGGTGAGAGATAGACGGTGTTCTCGTCGAACTGGTAGATGGTGCCGAAGATCGCCACGTACTGGTAGCCCGGCTCGTCGACGGAGTAGGTGGGCAACGGGAGTTTGATCCCCTTGGGGCGCCCGGTGGTCCCCGAGGAGTAGAGCAGGTCGTCGCCGTGGGGCTGTTCGGGCAGCGGCTCGGCGGACGCCGCCGCCAACGCCGTCTCGTAGTCCGCGAACCCAGGGACCTCACCGCCGTAGGCCAGCCGTTCGGCGACGTCGAGCTGCGGGTCCATCTCGGTCACCAGGTCACGCTTGGCGGCCGAGACGACGAGCGCCTTAGCGCCGCAGTCGCCGACGATGTAGGCAGCCTCGTCGGCTGCGAGATTGTGGTTGACCGCCGTGATGTAGAGCCCGGAGCGGAGCGCTGCCCAGTAGACCTCGTAGGTCTCCGGTGTGTTGTCGGAGAGCAACGCCACCACGTCACCGGGCCGCAGACCGGCTTCGTAGAGGTGGCGCGAGAGGCGGATGCTGCGCTCATCGAGCTCGGCGTAGGTCAGCGTTCGTCCGCTGCCCGCCATGATCAGTGCCGGCTTGTCAGGTGTCTTCTCTGCCCACGTTCCCGGGTACATGCGCTAACCATGCCAGTGAAACTGTCACGGTTCTAGTGTCAATTTGCCCGAACCAACGAACGGCGGCGACCTCGTTCATCCCCAATTTGGGGTATCTCGCACCCTGCTGCGCTCTTCTGCCATCACGCAGGCACCGACCCACCGTCCTGTTCCCGAAGGGTCCGAGTCCGGATCGCGACGACTCAGGGGGAGAGAGATGTCGATCAACACCACACCGCGTTGGAGCCGCTGGGGGGCGGCATTCGTGATGCTGCTGGTCCCGATGGTCGCGGTGCTGGCAGCCGCACCGTCGGCCAGCGCAGACGAGCTCGATGCGATCACCGCAGTCACCATCACCACACAGACCGATGAGGTGAACCGCTACGAACGCCTCGCGATGGAGGCCACCTGGCAGGTGCCGGACAGCGCCGAACCCGGAGACACGTTCTCGCTGGCCATCCCGCCGGGCACCCCCGGCGACCTCACCATCTTCGCGGGCACCTTCGACCTGCTCGCCGACGACGACAGCGTGGTCGGCACCTGCGTGATGAGTCCCAAGGCGATCACCTGCACGCTGTCGGACTATGTGGCCACCCATGACGGCGTCCACGGCGCGCTCAGCTTCTGGGCACAGGCCAACCAGACCACCGACGCCGACGACTTCCTCTTCGAGACCGGGACGGGCGTCGAGATCCAGACGCCGATCCCCGGTGGCGGCGTGGTCCCCGAGGGCGGCACCCCCGCGCCCACCAAGCCGGAGAAATTCGGCTGGACCAACGCCGAGGGCACCGTGGCCACCTTCTATGTCGTCGTGCCCGGCGAGGATCTGGACGCGACGCGCACCGAGATCGTGGACACGTTCGACGCCCGGATGAGCCTGGCCGGCGCCGTGCAGGTGCGCCAGATCGCCAAGAGCGCTTGGGACCCGCAGAACTGGGCGTCCGGCCACACACCAGTGCCGGCGTCCCAGTACACGGTGACCAGCGACGCCGCCAGCCACACGATCACCGTCGTCTTCGGTCAACTCCCGGACCGCACCGAGAACCTGTACGTGATCTCCTACCGGCTCAACCTGCCGGCCGACGCGAAGAGCGGCGACCGGTTCAGCAATGACGTCGTCGGCTCCACCGGCTGGTCCGCCGAGGAGACCGTGACGCTCTACGGCGGGAGCGGGAGCGGCGAAGGGACCCGCTTGCGTTCCTTGCGTCTGGTCAAGGCGATCGACGGCCAGACCACCGCCACCTCCTTCGAGTTCGAGGTCGCCTGTCTGCGCGAAGGCAGCCCGCTGGCCGGGTTCCCGAAAACGGTGACCGTGACTGAGCAGGAGCCGAGCACCACCGGCGGGTTGCCGGTAGGCGCCAGCTGCACCCTGACCGAGACCGAGGACGGCGGAGCTTCCGAGGTGCGGTTCACGCCGGGCAACGTCGTCGAGGTCACCGCTCAGAGCCCCAGCACGATCGAGGTGACGGCAACCAACGTCTTCACAACGCCGACCGAGACTCCCTCGGAGACGCCGTCCGAGTCGCCGTCGGTCTCGGAGTCGCCCAGCCCGTCGAACTCACCGTCGCCGTCGGAGTCCCCCACCACGCCGGCCTCCGGCGTACTGGGCGCGTCGACGACCTCAGGGTCGCTGCCCCAGACCGGTGCTCCGACCTGGCTCATGGGCGGCGCGCTGCTCGGCGTCCTCATCCTGTGCGGCGGGGTCGCTCTGCTGGCAGCCGGCCGAGGCCGCCGAGCCTGATCTGACGGCGTCCGACAAATGCCGAGCACTCTGGGCCTCGATGGGCCTAGTGTGCTCGGCATGAACCTGACCTGGGAGCAGCTCGTCGGCTTCACAGCCACGGCGTTCGTGGTGATCGTGATTCCGGGCCCGAGTGTGGTCTTCACGATCAGCCGCGCGCTCGCACACGGCCGGGCGGTGGCGTTGGCCACTGTCGTCGGCAACACGCTCGGGTTGGGTCTCGTCCTGATCCTGGTGGCCGCCGGGCTCGGCGCGGTGGTCACCACCTCGGCGATGGCCTTCACGGTATTGAAGGTGGTCGGTGCCGCCTATCTGATCTGGCTCGGGATCCAGGCGATCATGCACCGCAAGGAGTTCCACCCCGAGCAGGCCGGCGCCGACGGCCCAGCGATCAGTACCCGGACCGCCATCCGGCAGGGGTTCATCGTCGGCGTCAGCAACCCCAAGTCCTTCCTCATCTTCGCCGCATTGCTGCCGCAGTTCTTGAACACCAGCGGCGGTTCCAGCACCCTGCAGATGTTGGTCCTAGGCTCCGTCGCCGTCCTGTTGGGGCTGGTCTCCGACTCGGTCTGGGCCGTGGTCGCCGCCCAACTCCGCGACTGGTTCGCCCGCTCCCCGCGCCGTTCCGAGACCTTGGGCGTCGCCGGCGGCAGCTCGATGATCGCCCTCGGAATCGGACTGGCGCTGGCCCGCAAGTAACGGACCAGCGCCAGACCTCGAACGGTTCAGCCGAGCAGGGCCGCCTCCGCGGCGATGGTGGTGTCGTCGCCGTGGCCGGTGTGGACCACGGTCTCGCCGGGAAGCGCGAAGAGCTTCTCCCGGATCGACGCCTCGATGGTCGGCCGGTCGCTGAACGAGCGACCGGTCGCGCCGGGGCCACCATTGAAGAGGGTGTCGCCGGTGAAGACGCACCCGAGCTCGGGCGCGTAGAGGCAGACGGCGCCCGGGGCGTGGCCCGGCGTGTGCAGCACCTTCAGCTCGATCCCGGCAACCGTGATCGTCTGGCCGTCGGCCAGATCCACGTCCCACAGTTCGTCGGGGTGGGTCAGCTCCCAGACCGGCTTGTCGTCCGGGTGCAACAGGATCGGCGCCACCACTGCTTCACGCAACGCCGGGGCGACCCGGACGTGGTCGTCGTGGGCGTGGGTGCAGATAATCGCGCGGACGGTCCGCTCCCCCACCACGGCCAAGATCGCGTCGACGTCGTGCGGGGCATCGATCACCACGCACTCGGCGTCGTCGCCGATCACCCAGATGTTGTTGTCGACGTCGAACGTCTCCCCGTCCAGGGAGAAGGTGCCAGCGACGACGGCGTGGTCAACACGTGCCGCCATCAGAAGACCACCACCGAGCGCAGCACGTCGCCGTGGTGCATCTTCTCGAAGGCGGCCTCGATGTCGCCGATCCCGATCTCCTCGGTGACGAAGGCGTCGAGGTCCAGCCGACCCTGCTGGTAAAGGTCGACCAGCATCGGGAAGTCCCGCGACGGCAGGCAGTCGCCGTACCAGCTGGACTTGAGTGCACCGCCGCGCCCGAAGACGTCGATCAGCGGGATCTCCGGAATGCTCATCTCCGGGGTGGGCACACCGACCAGGACCACGGTGCCGGCCAGGTCGCGGGCGTAGAAGGCCTGCTTCCAGGTCTCGGGTCGACCCACCGCCTCGATCACCACGTCCGCGCCATCGGCACCCTCGTAGGTCTCGGCGCTGATCCGCTTGATCTCCTCCACCGGGTCCACCTGGGAGGAGTCCACCGTGTGGGTCGCGCCCATCTCCTTCGCCTTCGCCAACTTCTTCGGGTCGATATCGACCGCGATGATCGGGCTGGCACCCGCCAGCGCCGCCCCCGCGATCGCGGCCACCCCGACGCCACCGCAGCCGATCACCGCGACCGACTTGCCACGGGTCACCGCACCGGTGTTGATCGCCGCACCGATGCCGGCCATCACGCCGCAGCCCAGCAGGCCGACCGCGGCCGCCCGTGCTTCAGGGTCAACCTTGGTGCACTGACCGGCTGCGACCAGCGTCTTCTCGGCGAACGCACCGATCCCCAGCGCGGGCGAGAGTTCGCGGCCGTCTTCAGCCAGCGTCATCTTCTGCGTCGCATTGTGGGTGTTGAAGCAGTACTGCGCCTCACCCCGCTTGCAGGCCCGACACTCACCACAGACCGCGCGCCAGTTCAGCACCACGAAATCGCCCGGCGCCACATCGGTGACGCCGGCACCGACCGACTCCACCACACCGGCCGCCTCATGCCCCAACAAGAACGGGAAATCATCATTGATCCCACCCTCGCGGTAGTGCAGATCGGTGTGGCATACCCCGCACGCCTGGATCTTCACCACAGCCTCGCCCGGTCCCGGGTCGGGAATGTTGATCGTGGTCAACGTGACCGGCTGACCCTTGCCCAACGCGACGACTGCTTGTACCTGCTGCACGCTCTGCCTCCATCGTTAACGAGCCTGACTGCCAACCCTATCCAGCGGTGGGGCAACGCCGACTCATCGGTTTCGGGAAATTTCCGCACACGTTTTGCAACCGAATCCGTGTCGATGGCGTCTTGGCTGCGAAAGGATGGTGATGACGGTGCAAACAACGATTGCGGGAGAGCCGATGACGCCTTCTCGTGACGCTTCACGAGATGCAGAGTTCAGCGCGTGGATGGCCGCGCGGCAGCCGAGCCTGCAGCGCACCGCGTACTTGATCTCGGGCGACCACCACACCGCCGAGGACCTGGTCGCGACGACCCTCTCGAAGGTGTACCTGAGCTGGCACAAGATCAACCAGCGCGAGTCGCTCGACGGCTATGCGCGCCGGATCATGGTCAACGAGCACAACACGCTGTGGCGCCGGGCGTTCAAGCGTCGTGAGGTGCCCGCCGAACGGCTGCCGGAGCACAACGGCGTCACCGACTCCTACGACGAGGGTGCCCAGGACGAGATGTGGCAACTGCTGCAGACCCTGCCCCGTCGCCAGCGCGCGGTGATCGTGTTGCGCTATTACGAACAACTCAGCGAGGCCGAGATCGCGGACCTGCTCTCGATCAGCCCGGGCACGGTCAAGTCGCAGGCGAGTCGCGCCCTGGCCACCTTGCGAGAACGGACGGCCGCGGCGCCGTCCGCACCCACCCAGAAGACCACCGAAGCCCTCGGGGAGGAGGAGCGATGAACGACCACTTCCAGGACCAACTGGGCGCGATGCTCCGCACCCGCGCCGATCACGCCGACACCAACCCGGTCACCTTCGACACGGTTCGCAGCACGGCGGGGCGGATCCGCCGTCGCCGGATCGCAGCCGCCGTGGTGACCACCGTCGGCGTCGTCGGGATCCCTGCCACCATCGCCGTCTCCACGTTGGGCGGTGACGCCGGATCGGACCCGACCTACGTCGCCGCGGCACCGACCTTCAGCGCCGGCAGCGGAACCGCTGCGCCGCCGTCCACCTTGGAGCCCGGCACCTTGGAGAAGGGCGCGGACGCCGACGCCGACCTGGTCTACGACGGCACCCTGCACACTGCTGACGGACGCGCCCTGGCGCTACCCGAGGGGTACAGCGAGGTGCACCGCTGGCACGACGGCTGGCTGGCGATCAACCACGCCGGCGGAGAGAGCTCCGCCACCGCGCTGATGCTGGACGCCGACGGACGGAGCGTGGGCGAACCGTTCGAGACCAACGGCTTCGTGGTGTCGTCCAGCGACGGCAGCCAACTGCTGCTGATGGCCGGCGAGGAGCTCCGGATCCTGGAGGCCAACGGCGAGGTCACCGTGGTGGCCCGGGGGCTGAATCCGATGACGATCCCGGTCGGCATCGACGACGCTGGGGCGGTCTACTTCAACGAGGTCGACCCCACCACCTACGAGCGCGACGGCAGGGTCTGGCGTGACGGCGAGATCACCGACCCCACCCCGCGCGCCATGGAGCCGCTCGACGCCGTCAACGGTCAGGGTTTCACCACCCGGATCGTGAAGAGCACGGTGGACGGTGAGTGCACGGCGGTCTTCGCCCCGAACGGCACCCAGCAGGCGCGGACCTGTGACGTCGGCCCGGCGCAGTTCTCCCCCGACGGTACGGCCGTCACCTATGTGCCGGCCTATCGCAGCGGTGAAGGTGACACCCAGTTCGGCATCCTCGGGGCCGACTGGTCCCAACCGCTGGCCGCTTTCAGCAACCCGGGCTCCGCCGCCGGACCGGCACCGCTCTTCCGCAACTCCGTCTGGGAGGACGACGAGCATGCCTTGGTCCTCGTCTCCGAGCAGCGGGCCGGCACCCTGGACGTCACCTGGTACGTGGTCCGGGTCGCCACCGACGGCAGCACCGAACTCGCCGCGAAGCCGGTGACGGCGCTGGAGGGCGACCAGGTCACCCTGGGCCGCTGACACCCGACCGCCAGGCGAGGGCGCGCTCCACCGGGGGGCGCGTACCTCGCCGGCACCGCGTTCAGCCGGTCTCCGAGCACGGTGCTCGCTACCGGTGGGCGTGGAGCAGCGCAGCCACGAAGCCGCGGTCCTTCTCCCGGTAGGCAGATGCACCGAGTGCGCAGGCCGTCCAACGACTTCCGACACCTGCAACTACCCTTGGCGGGTGAACGACGTCCTGCCCGCGAGCAAGTGGCGTGCCCTTGCTCAGGCGCACGCGCAGCGGGTGGACACCTGGCTGGAGCCGCACCTGGATCGGCGCCAGAGCGGCGTGAAGCACCCGGTGCATGACTTCCTCTTCACCTATTACTCGTATCGACCGGCGCAGTTGCGCCGCTGGCATCCCGGCTTCGGCGTCGGGCTGGCGGACGCTTCCTCATACGGCGACTTCAAGGGCTATGGGGTGGTCGACGGCGTCGCCTCGGTCTCACCGGCGTTCGTCGAGAAGCAGGCACGGAACCTGCGGGGTCTACGGAACCTGTTGCGCGCGACGGCGGACCGGGCACCCAACTTCGGCTGCTTCGGCCTGCATGAGTGGGCGATGGTCTATCAGCAGTCGGAGGAGGAGACCCGACACGCGGCCTGGCCGCTGCGCCTCGGCGGAGCCGGCACCGACGAGGTCGTCGACTCGCACCGGATCGCCTGCTCCCACTTCGACGCCTACCGGTTCTTCACTCCCCCGGCGGTCGGACTGAACACGCTCTCCCCAGGGCCGCTCGATCGCCCCGAGTTCGAACAGCCGGCCTGCCTGCACGCCGGAATGGACCTCTACAAGCACACCTTCCGGCTGATGCCGCTGCTGCCGTCGTCCTTGTTGGTGCAGGCCTTCGAACTGGCCTGGGACATCCGTGCCCTGGACATGCGTGCTTCGCCCTACGACCTCTCCGGGCTGGTGGAGTCCGAAGGTGAGAACTGGGCACCCGTGAAGATCGAGACCCCTGAGGGCAAGCGGGCGTACGCCGTGGCGCAGCGTGAGTTCGCGGAACGGGCAGCGCCGATCCGCGCTGAGCTGCTTCAGCGGTGCGAAACCCTCCTCGGGCAGGTCGACGCCTTCTAGACTCACCCCATGACCCATCGTCGCCGCAGCTTCGCCGACCACATGGGCGCATACCGCCGGGACGGACGACTCGTATTCGGCCGGGCGCCGTACATCTCCGAGGAAGATTGGAAGCGCATCGAGAATCCCGGTCCGTTCCTCCGGATACTTCAGCGACTGGGGTTCACCTACGTACCTGACCGAACCCGCCCCCGCGGGCCCTTCGGCATCTTCGGCCGCACCACTGACTGAGGCTAGAAGCTGGCCCGCTTGCCCGGCTTCGTTGGGCCGGTCATCAGCCGATGAAGGAGCGCGGCCAACGCCACCAGCATCCACCCGATGCCGAGGGCGACTCCGATGAGGAAGAAGAGACCGATCTTGCGGAACAGACGTCCCTAGGCGCTCTTCTGGCGAGGGTCCACGAGGTCATCATGGCCCACATTCGCGAAGCCTTCTCCTATATGCGGCGGGTGAAGCGGATTCCGCCATAGGGCATGCGTTCCACCGTGTAGCCAGGGTCGTGGATGTAATGGTGATGTCGGCCGCAGAGCAGTTCGCCGTCGTCGAGGTCGGTGTTGCCGCCGAACTGCCACGGATTTCGGTGGTGGGCCTCGCACCAGGTCGCGGGGATCCGACAGCCCTCGGCCTGGCAGTACGGATGCTTGATCGCCAGCGCCTTGTGTTGGGCGGGGCTGTAGAGGCGTCGGGTGCGGCCGAGATCGAGCGGTTGGGACTTGCCGCCCAGGACGACGGGGATGATCCCGGCGTTGCAGGCCAAACGCCTGGCTTCGCCGGCGGAGATGCGGTCGTCCCAGGCATCGCGCTGGCTGGAGATACTGGCGGTACCTATCTCGGTTCGCAGGGCGTCGAGGCTGATCGTCACGACCACGGTGGTCGCATCACCGCCATGCAGCGGGAGCCGCTTCGGATCCAACGACTCCAACAGCGTGTTGAGGGCTCTCGCGTTACGGTGCGGCGTCGAAAGCTTCCGCAGCGGTTTGGCCTTCCCGGCAAGCGGTTCGTGCGGATCGTGGCCGGGGCAGTCCAGGTCGCCACACGATTCGCCGTACTTGCCAGCCCCGTCCGGCTGGCAGCCACACGGCGCGGGATCAAAGTGGCCGCCGCTGAGGTGGTCACGTCTGGGGTTGGTGATCGCGTTCAACGCGGTGGCGAGCCGGTTCGCGCACCCATCGGTGAGTAGCCCGGTGATCCGGGTCGTGCCGTCACCCTGGGGCTTCAACGACAACTGCTGGCGTTCCCGAGCGGAGCGCTCCTCGTCGGCCAGCCGCTCACCTTCAAGGGCTTCGGCGATCTCAGGCGCTACGACGTCGACGATCCGCTTGCCCAATCGGCGCAGCTCGTGTGGAGTGAACCGTTCCGCGTGCTCGACCAACACCCGCTCGGCATCGGCCAACACCTTGGCGTCCAGATCCGCCGGGAGCGCATTCAACGCCCGCGTGATCTCAACGGATTGGGCAAGGTTGACCCTGCCGCCGCGCAGCGCCTCCTGAAGGACACGCCATCGGGTGTCGAGTTCACGCGCGGCCCTCAGCTCCCGGGCCAACGTGCCGTGCGCCTGCCGGGTTTCGTGGGCGACGTAGTCACCGACATCCCGGGCACCATGCGCGTCTGCGACGTCCTCAGCGCACGCCAGCACGCGGTAGTTCAGCTCCGCGAAGCGGGCCTGCAGCAGAGGCATTCGCAACAGGAGATCGCGCTTCTCTGCAGTGGACAGATAGATCGCGTTGGCGTCGCAACACGAGTCGAGCGCTGCCTCAATCGCCAACGTGGCTTGGCAGATCGCATTCGTGGTCGTTCTGAACGGACCGGGAGGGGCGGGCGGATCAGGTGGTGGAGTGATGCGTGGCATGGATGCCTCCGAGCGGGCGGTGCCCCGAAGCGGCTTCCTCGGGTACGAAACACGCTACGAGTGAGGTCCGACACAACTGCGCAAGGCGTCGAACCCGACCCACAGCCCCCGAAATGAGAACCGCGGGCGGAGCGGCTGATACGCCGTCTCCGCCCGCGGGCTCTGTCACTCGAGCTGAACTACTTGATCTGCTCGGCGATCACTACGAGGTTGTTGCTGTAGTGGAAGCCGCCGGTCGGGGTCCGCACCTTGTCCGTGCAGGTGACCAGCACCAGGCGGTGCGCGCCGTCCGTCCGGAAGAACCGCTTCGGGATGCCCGGACCACGGTCACGCGAGTACCGCTTGTGGGTGGTGACCTTGTAGCGGTAGGTCTTACCGCCCTGGGTGACGGTGACGATCTTGCCCTTGCGCAGCTTGGTGAGCTTGCTGAAGGCCATCGGCTGGTCGCGGGTGTCGGAGACGTGGGCGGCGACCACGGAGGTGCCGATCAGATCGCCGAACTTCGCCGAACGGTTCAACCAGCCGATGTCTGCGGCACCTTCCGGAATCACCATCTCGCCCTTGCGGATGCCCACCGTGCGAACCGGTGCGCCCTTCAGGCCGATCGACGGCGCCGCGAGGGTGGTCCGGCGAGCCTTGCGGGCCGCCACACCGGGGTCCTTCCGCTTGCCGGTCTCGATCGCGATCGGCCCATAGGCCGCACGCTGCACCTTCGTGGTCTCAGCAGCGAGGCCACAACCATGCGAACCGGTCTGACCGTTGTCACCCTTGACGCTGACGACCCAGGTGTAGATACCCGGCTCCGTCACCTTGATTCCCGGGGTCGTGATCTTCCCTTCACGCGCGGTGAACTTCACCGTGCCGACCAGGTTGCCCGGCTGGCACATCGTGGTGGTCCGCTTCGGGGCCGGGCCGTACAGCATGGCCTCGCCCGTGCCTCGACCAGCCATCCCCTCGATGGTGACGCTGTCGCGCAACGTGACCGGACGCATCTCGCCGTCGGCACGGACCTTTGCCGACACCGACTTCGGCGCGGTGGTGATCACGCTGAGCGTCGCCGGGATGAACCCGAAGTCGAGCGTCGGGTCGTGGACACCATCGGTCGACAGGACCGCGATGCTGGCTGCGCTGCTCGTCGACGAGTCCTTCGCACGGTCACTACCCACGCCGGCCGCCGTCGGGAGCAGGCCCTTGAGCGCCTGCTCCGAAGCGCCCATGTCGATGGTCACCGTGTAGGACTTGCCCGCCGGAAGCGTCGGCAGGTCGAGGAACTCGTAGAACCCCTTGGCGTCGGTGGTCTGCGGCCCGACCGGGTTACCGAAGACGTCGACGACCGGGTTGCCGTCGGGGTCGGTCAGCACCAGAACGACACCGGGGATCGCGACGTCGGTGCGGTCCTGCAGACCGTCCAGGTTCGTGTCGATCCAGACGTAGTCGCCGACGCTGACCTTGGCCTTGCGGAAACCGAAGTCCAGGGTCGGATCGCGGTCGCCGTCGTCGGTGAGGTCACCGCTGGTGGCGGAGTCGGTGTGCGAGTAGTCGTTGTTCGGATCGGTGTCGCCGCCACGGTCGCCCGGGTTGGTCGGCACCAGGTCCATCTGCTCCAGGATCGGCGAGTTCGGGTAGTCGATCGTCACCATGTAGTGCTCGCCCGAGGGCAGAGCCGGCAGGTTGTTGAAGGTGTACTCGCCGTTCGGGCCTGTCACGGTCGGCAGCACGGGGTCGCCGTACACGTCGGTGACCGGGTTGCCATCCGGACCGGTGAGGACGAGCGTGACGCCCTCGATCGGGTCCTCGGACGGGTCCCGCTGGCCGTTCTCGTCGGCGTCGAACCAGACCTTGTTGCCGACCGAGACAGCCTTCTGCACGAAACCGAAGTCGAGGCTGGGGTCGATGCCGACGTGCGCGGAGTCCTTCGGCTGCGCCGGGACGACCGAACCGTCCAGCGTCTTCACGCTGTCCGCGGTCCAGGTCTCGGAGTCGACGTCGGTGTCGGCACCTTCCTTCGGCAGGGTCGGGATGAAGTTGTCCAGGCTGCTCGGCAGCTGGTCAGCGTCAATCTCGACGCGGTACTGCTCGCCCGCGCCCAGCACCGGGAGCAGATCGAACTCGTAGAGACCCGACGCGTTCGTGGTGGCGTTGCCCACCGGCTGGCCCTTGACGTCGACAACGGCCTGGGTCGTGTCGTCCGCCAGCACCTTGACCAGGCTCAGCACCACACCTTCAACGGCCTGCTCCCCGGCGTCCTGGACACCGTCACGGTCAAGGTCGATCCAGACGTAGTCACCGACGGTGACGTAAGTCTTGACGAAGCCGAAGTCCAGCGTGCGGTCGGTAGAACCGTCCACCGACAGGTCCGCGGTGGACGCCGACGAGTCGGTCGACGAGTCGTCAGCGCCGTCGCCACCGTTGTCGCCCTCGGTCGTCGGCACGAACGGCGCGAGCGCCGTCACCGTGTCGGCGTCGGTCTTGTTGATCCGCACCGTGTAGGACTCACCGACCGGAAGGATCGGCAGGCCGGTGAAGAGGTAGGCACCGTCTTCGTCGGTACGCACCACGGGCAGCAGGGCGCCGTTGACGTCGCGGGTCACCTTGACCAGGCCGCCGTTGCCGTCGGACCGGAAGAGCTCGAGCAGCACTCCCTCGATGCCGGGTTCGCCAGCATCCTGGATGCCGTCGCGGTCGACGTCCTCCCAGACGTAGTCACCGACGCTGACCGCCTCACGGATGAAGCCGAAGTCCAGCTTCGGGTCGTGGGCCTCGTGCGTGACCAGCAGACCGGGGGTGGACGTCGCCTCCCACGTCGACGAGTCAACGGCCGGGTCGATGCCCTCTTCGGGGTCCGTCGGCTTCAGACCGGCCAGCGCGGCGATGGTGTCGGCGTCAGTCTTGACGATCTTCACCGTGTACGTCTCGTTGCCCGTCAGCGGCGGCAGGTTGTCGAACAGGTATTTGCCGGAGGCGTTCGTGCGCACCACCGGAAGGGGGTCGCCGTAGACGTCCGTGGTGACCTTCTGACCGTCCGGACCGTAGACCTCGAGCAGGACATCCTCGATACCAGGTTCACCGGCATCCTGGATGCCGTCGCGGTCGACGTCGATCCACACGTAGTCACCAACGGAGACGTAGGGCTTCGCGAAGCCGAAGTCGAGGGTCAGATCCTGCTTGCCACCAGAAGTCAGGTCAAGGACCGTGACTGCGGATGCGGTGGACGAGTCGTTCGCGCCCGTGCCGTTGCTCGTGCCCGGCGTGGTCGGCAGGTAGCCGTCCAGCGTGGCCGGCTTGGAGACGATGGTGACCTCGTACTTCTCCCCCGCGGCGAGCACCGGAAGCAACTCGAAGAGGTACTTACCGTTGGCGGCGGTGGTGACGTTCTGCACCGGCATGTTGTTGACGCCGGTGACGTCGGTCTTGGTGGTGCCGTCGGCGGCGATCTTCTGGATCTTGAGCTCCACGCCGGGCACCGGGCGGTCGGTAGGCACCGGCCGGTCGGAGGCGTCCTGCAGACCGTCGTGGTTCCGGTCGATCCACACATAGTCGCCGACGGTGACGCTCGCCGGGTTCGGCGTGTTGTAGAAGGTGGCGGCCTTGGGCGTCTTGCCGGCGACGACCTCGATCGTCAACGGCTCGGTGGAGCGTACGTAGCCGGTAGGCGGCACGATCTCGTGCAACGTGTAGGTGCCGGGGTCGCTGACCACGACGGCCTTCACGATGTCGTTCTCCTTGACCCGCAGCTGGTTGTCGCGGACGAAGATGTCCCGCACCACGACGTCGCCATCGGCGTTCCACAGCTCGAAACGCGCGTTGTCGTCGTTGATCGCGGCGTTGGCGTTGGTGGCATTGCTCTTCGCCACCGAGAGCGGGTAGTCGTTGGTAGGCGTGATCGTCGCGCTGACCGTGCCGATCCGGTTCATCACCGGGACGTCTTCGATGGCCGAGTCGATCCGCACCGCGAAGTAGGCGCTCGCGCGAGCAGCCGTCGGCACATTGGCCGAACTCAGCGTCATCGTGCGGCTCGCCGCGTTGTACGACGCGGTGATGTTGGCTCCGATGTTGCGCGACGCGGTCGAGGCCCCGCTACCGGTGTCGACGTTGGCCGCATCCACGAAGCCGAGGAAGGTGGTGCCTGCCGGCATAAGGTCGTCGACGTCGAAGATCTTGCCCTTGAACGTGCCGTGGGCGATGAACTCGACCTGGAACACGTACGTATCCTGGATCAGGTTCCCACTGCCGTCGACCGCTGCACGCAGGCTCTTGGTCCACTCCTTGGCCGCGGGATCGCGAACGAACTTGCGGACCTCCGCCTCGCTGCCGAAGCTGGTCATGGTCGAGACGTCCTCGGACCAGAAGAGCACCTTGTCGTTCTGACCGGTGAGCTCTGCCGTGTTGGAGATGTCGATCGTCTGCTGTCCGGTGACCTTCTTGGTCGGCAGCTTGAGCAGCACCGTCCAGGTCTTGTTCGCCGGAACGGCCTTCAACTTGCCCGCGGCGCTGAGCTCGATGACGAGTTCGTTGTCGACGTTGGTGCTCACCACGAAGTCGGCGGGCGTGAGCGAGGTACCGTTGTAGGAGCCGGTCAGGTCGGCCTTGATCCCGGCCAGGTCGGAGATGTCGAAGACCTCGTGGTCGACGACGTCGACGATCTTGACGTCCTTGGCGTCGACCTCGGGGTGCAGGTCGGCGCTGTTGTTGCCGTTGACCGTGAAGGTATAGCCCACCTTCGTGGTGGTCCCGGGCTCCAGCGTGATCCGCTGGCTCGGGCCCTCCTTCTTGAAGGTGTCGGTGTCGTTGAAGCTGTCGCCGGTGTCGTCGGGGCGGTCGACCATGGTGACCGTGGCGTTGACACCCGGGGTGTAGGTCTTGCCCTCGGTGACGGCGGTGAACTCAGCGCGGTTCGTCAGCGGGTAGTTGAACGCGCCCTGAACGGTACCGCTGGCGGTCTTCGTGAGCCCGGTGACCGTGGTGATCTCTGCGTTCAGCGCGAACGTGTAGCTCTTGGTGTTGTCCTTGCCGACGTTGATCCACAGGGTGTTGCCGCTGAGGCAGTAAGACTTAGCAGCGGTTGTCGCGAAGCTGGCGGGGGTCGTTGCCGCAGAGCACGTTCCCACCTGGTTGAACCCTTGAGCGGCGAACACTGCAGCCACGTCGACCCAGCGCGCTTGCGCGGGCAGCGCGTCCTTGATGACCACGTTCTCGGTCAGGGTGGCGTACTTGACCTCCGTTGCCGTGGCGCCGGCCGGCGGGACGAAGCTCGTCAGATCAGCCTTGATCGTCCAGGTGACGGGGATCGGCGGCACCAAGCTGCCATCGGCCTGGGGCTCGATGTTCTGTCGGTTCCAGTCGCGGGTCTTGTTGAACGTGCCGGTACCGACGCCGGGCTTGCGGATCGTGGGCACGTTGACACCGACAACGACGTCAGCGGTCTGGTCCGCGCTGCCGTTGAGCGTGGCCGTGTTCTGGAAAGCCAGCGAGATCCACTGACCGTCGGGGTCCTCCGGGAACAGGTCCTGCAGGCCGTCGCGGAGCCCAGCCAGGACGCTGGCGTCGAAGGAGGCCTGGTACTTCACCGTGACTCGCGAGTTGGCAGGCACGTTGAGCGAGGTGGCGAAGGACTGGCCGGCCGCAGCCGATCCGGAGACGGTCGGAGCGAACGGCGTCACCGTGGTCGTGGTCTTGTTGAGGCCGTCGGCGTCCCACGTCTCGACGACCGCGCTGAAACTGCTGGAGCTGTAGACCATGCCTGCAGGAAGCTGGTCGGTGATCGCGTAGTTCGCCACCGCGGTCTTGGTGGTACCGACCAGGGTGAAGTCGAACATGTGGTTGGCCGCGGCCGGGGCGATCACGACCTGGTCGCCGTTGATCGAAACACCCGGCAAGTTGCCGCCACCCTGCTTGCCGGCGCTGTTCTGCGTCCAGTCCTGGAACGTGTCGTTCTTCTCCCGGTAGATCACCGGCACGGTCTCAGTGGCGCCGTTGAGGGACCATTCGAAGGTGGTCTTCTCGGAGTTCTCGATCGAGTCGAGCTTGAACTTCAGGTCCAGCTGGCCCTGATTGACGTTGCCCGGGAACGGATCCGCGAACGTCACTCGGATCACCCCGTCGACGTGGGTGATCGAGGTGACGGCCGTGTTGCCCGGCGGCACCACCAGGTTGGTCGGCAGCACCCGACTCGGCAGCTTGATCTCGATGGTCGACCCGGGGACGACCTCAGATCCCTTGTAGGAAAGGGAGAGCTCCCCCTCCGCACCGTCCTCGGTCAACATGCCGGTGCCGTCGTACGACCCGGGGAAACTGACCGAGGCGGTGACGCCCGGAGCGGCCAGCTCGGCTGACGCCGGCGTTGCCGCGCCCGTCAGTCCGATGAAGGTAAGGGCAGAGATCAGTAGCAGCGTCAGTGCACGGGCCAGGGTTCTGGTCCGTGCGGGCGCGCCGCATCGTCCGGGGATACCGGCAGTCATGATGCGCAGGGGTCCTCTCAAGCATTGCCGTTGACGTGGCGGCGGCCGCAATGGGCCGAGAATCCCGGGCGCGCGTCGTGCAGTTCCGCGTCAGATGGGGCCGAAGCGGAGCTGCGATAGTCAACTTGGGGTGGGGCCAAAAATGGTTGCAGTTTAAAACGAAACCTTAACCGGCCCCTTCGACGCGCCGGCCCCCGGTTCCCAATTCCCGTACCGACGACGGGCCCATCACCCGGTGCCAGGTCTTTCCGCTGGCAGAACGGCGCCGGCGAATCGCCCGAACCACACGGGCGTCGGTAGATTGGCAGGAGCACAGGGATTGTTGCGCTGTCTGATGGGTGGGTAGGCACGCACCGCGCCGCGCTACCCGGAGGATCTGTGTCACCTGTCTCGAGTTATCGCACCCTGTTCAGCTTGAGCGGCGGCGGCTACGTCGTCGGCTCCTTCCTGGCCCGCCTCCCGTTGGCGATGAGCCAACTCGGCGTCCTGCTTCTGGTCAGCGACCTGACCGGCAGCTACGGCGCAGGCGGCGCCAGCGCCGGCGCGATCGCGGTCTCCAACGGTCTGCTCGCCCCGAGCTGGGGAGCCCTCGCCGACCGGATCGGCCAACGGCCGGTCCTCGCCGCGCAATCGATCGGTGGCGCTATCGGCTTCCTCGGCATCCTGGCCATCGCCCAGACCGATCTGCACTGGGGCTGGATCGCGGTGGTGGCCGCCCTTACCGGTGTGATGTTGCCCCAGGTCGGCCCGATGTCCCGGGTCCGCTGGCGCCCGCTCACCAAGAAACAGCCCAGCCAGGAACGGCTCGTCCAGACGGCGTTCTCCTTCGAAGGTGCCGCGGACGAAGGCGCCTTCGTGATCGGCCCGGCCCTGGTCGGTGTCGCCGTCTCGATCGCCAGCCCGACCGCGGCGATCATCGGTGCGGCCGTCCTGCTGGCGACCTTCGGCACCTGGTTCGCGTTGCACCCGTTCGCCGTCCCGGCCCACCCGCGGACCGCGGACGCCGCCACCACCGGTAGCCGCTTCTCCCCCGAGCTCATCGCACTCTGCGCCAGCCAACTGATCATCGGCACCACCTTCGGCTCCATCCAGACCGGCACTACCGTCCTCGCCACCGACGCCGGACACCCCGGCTGGGCGGGCTACCTGCACGCGCTGCTCGGCGTCGGCAGCGTGATCGCCGGACTGGCGGTCGCCGGACTCCCCGACCGGTTCGGGCTCCCCGACCGACTGCGCTGGTTCGCGGTCGGACTCGCCGTATTCGCGCTCCCGCTGCTCCTGGTCGACTCGTTGGCCGCGCTGATCCCGGTCCTGCTGATCTTCGGCATCAGCATCGCCCCCTACATGATCACCACCTTCACGATGGGCGAACGGATCACGCCACCGTGGCGGCTCGGCACCGTGATGACCCAGCTCGCCGCTGCCACCGTGCTCGGCTACGCACTCGGTGCGGCGGTCGCAGGCCAGCTCGCCGACCGCGGCGGCCACACCTGGGCCTACGCCGTCACCGTCGCCGCGACGTTCCTCGCCGTGGTCGTCTCGTGGAGCTCACGGAACCGGCTCACCCGAGCCCAGCAGGGCGCTGCCGCTCAGGCGTGAAGTTCGCTCGCACTGCGCTGGGTGATGCCGTCGAGGATCAGCTCCAGACCGCTCGCGAAGTCGCGGTCGGTGCCACCAACCGTTGCCTCATCGCCGAGCGCACCCGCGCTGTCGGCCTGAAGGTGGGTCTGCTCGTCGATGGTGTGCCCGTAGACGAAGTGCAGCAGCGTCCGCGTGGCGATCGAGACGTCGTCAGCCTTCAGGTTCGCCTGGCCGAGCGCAGCACTGAGCGCGTCCCGCGGCTGGGTGGCCCCCAGCCCGAAGGCATGCACGGTGGCGACGACTTCGGCGCCGTCGCGATACGCGAGGAGCGAGTCTCGCAAGGTGGTGCAGATCGCGAACACCTGCTCCTGCCACCGCTCAGCCGTGACCGGGCGCGCGCCACGCGTCAGGATCTCGTCGGCGACGGCGGCCAACAACGACTGCTTGTTGGCGAAGTGGTGGTAGAGCGCGCTGGGCTGGACGCCGAGCTCCTTGCCCAGCCGCCGCATGGTGAGGTCGGCCAGACCGTGCGCGTCGAGGACGTCGAGCGCTCGCGTCACGACATCGTGGGCGCGGTAAGCCATCGGACCTCCTCGAACAGGCGACGCCGGTAGGCTCACCGGCGTTCATGAGCCTAGGCCATCGCGCCACATGCTGCGCCCACGGTCAGGGTTGAGCCGTCCACTTCCTGGGTAGGAGCCCACTGTCCGTTCGCACCAGGGAGACACGATGTCGCACAACGAGCCGCCCGCCGGCCCGCCGAACCAGCCCCCTCAGCAGTGGGGACCGCCGCCCCAGCAGCCACCCCAGTGGGGCCCGCCGGCGCAGCCCGGCCAGCCGCCGTACCAGCAGCCCTGGGCGACACCGGCACCGAGCGGCACGAACCCGTACACGACGCACCCGCAGCCCCCGGGACCCTACGGGGCGCCGCAGTACCCCGGCCCTCCCCCGCCACAGAAGTCGAAGATGCCGGTCATCCTGACCGTGCTGGCAGTGCTGCTCCTGGTCGGTGGCGGCGGTGCCGCGATCGCCTTCGCGGTCCGCAGCGACGACGACAAGGGCAGCACGGCCACCGAACCGAACGCCACCACCTCGTCGTCGCAGAGCCCGTCGTCGCAGAACCCGTCGCCCACCGAGGGCGCATCGCCGTCGACGAGCACGTCACCGAGCCCCAACGCCCCGCAGGTGCCCGGCGCCACCGAGACCACCGTCGACCCCGACAACCCGGTCGAGGCACCTCGCGCGATCCGGGCGTCGGACTACGAGGACGACTGGGACTTCCGGTACCAGGAGCACGTCTACAAGGCGAGCCAGGTCGTCTCCCGCGACTACGACACCTGCGCCGGCGTCGAGAAGGACGGCGCGCTCACCAAGCTGGGCTGCGAGTACGCGGTCAGCGCCACCTTCATCAACACCCGCGACAAGGTGAAGATCACCCACTACTTCCTGGTCTTCCCCAGTGAGCAGAAGGCGAAGGCAGCCGCCAAGGAGAAGGTGCTCAGCGACAAGATGTTCAACTTCGCCGCGGACGCCCTGTACGACGACTACAAGACGGGCGCGTGGATCGCCGACCAGTCCCGGTCCGCGGTCGTCTTCACGGTGGCCAGCGCCCCCGCGGGCGTCAAGGAAGACCTGATCAGCCGCTACATGCGCTGGGCGAACACCGACTACTCGAACGCGTTGCTCTTCACCCAGTTCTGAGCCCAGGCAGGGAAGCAGCAGGGCCGCGGTGGATCACACCGCGGCCCTGCTCTCTTGTTACCGAGTTGCTCAGGCCTCGTTGTGCGCGACCAGCGCCTCGACTGCACCCTTGAGCCGGCCGAGCACCTGCTCGTCGGCCAGGATGTCGGCCTCCAGGGCGGACTGCGAAAGCTCGATGTCGGCGACGACGTTCGCACCGGCGATGCCCGCCGAGCGACGGGTGTCGTCGTGGGCCCACTTGCCGCCGTACGGGGTCGGGGTGGCACCGATCACGGCGAACGGCTTGCCCACCAGGGCACCGGCACCGTAGGGCCGCGACAGCCAGTCGATGGCGTTGTTGAGCACGGCCGGCATGGTGCCGTTGTACTCGGGGGTGACCACGAGCACGCGGTCGGCGTCGGCGACCTGGGCGCGCAGCGCGGCGGCGGCAGCCGGGGCGCCGGCTTCGTTGTCGAGGTCCTCGTTGTAGAACGGAACGTCGGCCAGACCCTCGACGATGTCAACGGTGACGCCGGCGGGCGCCTGCTCGCGCAGGGCCTCCGCGATCTTGCGGTTCAGGGAGTCGGCGCGCAGGCTGCCGACGATAGCGGCGACACGAATGTCGGACATGAGTTCTCCTCGTGGGGCGGAATTGACGCTTCGGAGAGTTCAAACGGACCGCGGTCCGGATTCATTCCGTGACGCTCCCCACAACCTCGGCCCACTAAGGTGGGCGCCGATGACCGATCGCCCGCTCCTCCCCCTCGCCGACGCCGCGCCGCGCGAACGCAGCGACGCCGCGCGCAACCGCGACGCCGTCCTGGCCGCGGCACTGCGACTCGTCGACGAGCACGGGGTCGCCGCCGTGACGATGGAGTCGGTGGCCGAAGCCGCCGGTGTCGGCAAGGGCACCGTCTTCCGCCGGTTCGAGAACCGCAGCGGCCTCTTCGCCGCGGTCCTCGACCACTCCGAGGCGCGCTGGCAGGAGTCGGTGATGACCGGGGAGCCGCCGCTCGGCCCCGGCGCTCTAGCACTGGACCGGCTCCTCGCCTTCGGCGACTCCCGGATCTCGCGCACCCTGAGCCACGCCGAGCTCTTCGGGGCGGCCAGTACCGGGCATACCCGTTCCTACCCGGTCTGGTCGTTCACCTCGCTGCACGTCCAGCACCTACTCCGCGAACTGGACGTGACCGGCGACATCCCGCTACTCGCGGCAGCCCTGCTGGCCCCGATGGAGATGCCGATCCTCAGTCAGCAGGTCCGGATCGAGAAGCTGCCACTGCCCCGGATCGTCGCAGCCTGGCAGGACCTGGCGCGACGCGTCGTCGGCGCGTGACCCGCTCAGCCTGCGTGGTGGCGACGCAGCCCGAAGGTGACGCCGTCGATCAATGCGCCCCACGACGCCTCGATCACGTTGTGCCCGACCCCGACGGTGACCCATGAGGTGACGCCGTCGCTGGTCTCGATCAGTACCCGGGTGATCGCGTCCGTGCCGTGGCCCTGGTCCAGGATCCGCACCTTGTAGTCGATCAGCTCGAACCGCGCCACCTCCGGGTACGCCTGACCGATCGCCTGACGGAGCGCGTGGTCGAGCGCGTTGACCGGGCCGTTGCCCTCACCGGTGCTGACCACCCGGGCGTCGCCGGCGCGCAGCTTCACGGTCGCCTCCGAGAGCGCCTCGGTCCCCGCCTGGGCACCCTTGACCGTCTCGGTGATCACCCGCCACGACTCGATCTCGAAGTAGCTCGGGCGGGCCCCCTCGACCTCTTCGGCGAGGAGCAGCTCGAAGGAGGCGTCCGCGGCCTCGAAGGTGTAGCCCTGCGACTCCAACTCCTTGACCCGGTTGGTGATCGTGGTGACCAACTCGGGAGCGTCCGAGAGGTCGAAGCCGAGCTCCTTGCCCTTGAGCTCGATGGTGGCACGGCCGGCCATGTCCGAGACCAGCAGCCGCATGCCGTTGCCGACGTCGGCCGGGTCCATGTGCTGATAGAGGTCGGGGTCCACCTTGATCGCGCTGGCGTGCAGCCCGGCCTTGTGCGCGAAGGCCGAGGTGCCGACGTAGGGCTGGCGGGCCGACGGCGGCACGTTGGTCACCTCGGCGACGGCGTGCGCGATCCGGGTCGCCTCACGCAGCAGGCCCTGCGGCAGCACCTGCCGGTCGAGCTTGAGCTCCAGGTTGGCGACCACGTTGACCAGGTCCGCGTTGCCGGTGCGCTCGCCATAGCCGTTGACGCAGCCCTGGACGTGGGTCGCGCCGGCGTCGACGGCCGCCAAGGTGTTGGCCACGGCGAGGCCGGTGTCGTTGTGGCAGTGGATACCGATCCGGACCCCGGTGCTGTCGATCACGTCGTGGACGACGTCGGCGACCCAACCCGGCAGCATGCCGCCGTTGGTGTCACAGAGTGCGATCACCTCGGCCCCGGCGTCGTAGGCGGTGCGCAGCACCTCGAGCGCGTAGGCGCGGTCCGTCCGGTAGCCGTCGAAGAAGTGCTCGGCGTCCAGGAAGACCTGCTGCCCCTCGCCGCGGAGGTGGCTGACGGTGTCGCGGATCATCGCGAGGTTCTCCGCGAGCGTGGTCCGCAGCGCCTTCTCCACGTGGCCGACGTGTGACTTGGCGACGAGGGTGACCACGCTGGCCCCGCTGTCGCGCAGCCCGGCGACCTGCGGGTCGTCCGCGGCCAGCAGACCGGCCTTGCGGGTCGCACCGAAGGCGGTCAGCCTGGCGTGCTTGAGGTCGAGTTCGAGCGCGGCACGGCGGAAGAACTCGGTGTCCTTCGGGTTCGCGCCCGGCCAGCCACCCTCGATGAACCCGACACCGAGACCGTCCAGGTGCCGCGCGATGTTCAACTTGTCGGCGACGGAGAGGTTCAGGCCCTCCTGCTGCGCGCCGTCACGCAGGGTGGTGTCGTAGACGTGGAAGGAACCTTGCAGATCCATCGATGGGTCTCGTTTCGCTCTCGGGTGCTCACGTCAGCCAACAAAAAAACCTCTCGGGGTACGAGAGGTCTGCGCATCAGGCGGGTGCCGGATGCGCTAGCCGATAATGATTTCGATGCTGGCCACAGGGCGAGTCTGCCACGTGACGGCGGCGCTGTCTGCCGCGGGCTGGTTCAAAGCCTGGTCAGATCCGTCTCAACTCGCCCCGTGTTCGACACAGATCGCGGTCCAATCGCGCGGGGTGACCTGCACTTTCATCCGCCGGGCACAGTGTCGGCAGTACCGCGGGGGCTCCAACTCCAAGGCTCGCTCACACGCTCGGTGGGCTGCACCCCCAACGGCGGCGGGGCCACCGACCGCTTCACCGCAGTGTGCGCAGAAGCGGTCGGCCGACTGGTTCATAGCGTCTTCGCCAGTTCCTTGATCGGCATCCTCAGCTCGGCCAACAGATCGAGGTCGGCGTCCGGCTTCCGGCCCAGCGTGGTCAGGTAGTTGCCGACGATGACGGCGTTGACCCCGCCGAGTAGACCCTCGCGGGTACCCAGGTCTCCGAGCGTCAGCTCGCGGCCACCGGCGTAACGCAGGATCGTGCGCGGCATCGCCAACCGGAACGCCGCGATCGTCCGCAGCGCATCCTGCGACGACATCAACGGCTGGTCACCGAACGGCGTCCCGGGTCGCGGGTTGAGGAAGTTCAACGGCACCTCGTGCGGGTCCAGTGCAGCGAGTTCCGAGGCGAGCTCGGCGCGCTGCTCCAGACTCTCACCCATCCCGACCAGGCCGCCGCAGCAGAGCTCCATCCCGGAGTCGCGGACCATCTGGCAGGTGTCCCACCGCTCCTGCCAACTGTGCGTGGTGACCACCTTCGGGAAGTAGGAGCGGGCCGCCTCCAGGTTGTGGTTGTACCGGTGCACCCCGATCGCCCGGAGCTCGGCGACCTGCTCCGGGGTGAGCATGCCGAGCGAGCAGGCGACGTTGATCTCCACGGCCTCCTGGATCGCCTTGACGCCGTCGCGCACCTGGGCCATCAACCGCTCGTCGGGGCCACGCACGGCGGCCACGATGCAGAACTCGGTCGCCCCGGTGGCGGCCGTCTCCTGGGCCGCCTTGACCAGCTGGTCGATGTCGAGCCAGACCGCCCGGACCGGCGAGGTGAACTGTCCCGACTGCGAGCAGAAGTGACAGTCCTCGGGGCAGCCGCCGGTCTTCAGCGAGATGATCCCCTCGACCTCGACCTCGGGGCCGCAGTGCGCCATCCGCACCTCGTGGGCCAGCTGCAGAAGGTCTCCGATCCGATCGTCGTCGAGGCGGAGCACCGCGATCAGATCAGGCAGTTCCAACCCGATCCCGTCACGGAGGACCTGCTGGCGGGCGCGCTCAAGAATGTCAGTCACGGGCGGCACAGTATCCGCATTTCGAGAAAAACTGAACATCGTTCAGGTGATCGGCGTTTGCGGCCTAGGCTCCCTTCATCATGCACAGCGACTCCGCCCGCCTCCTGCTCCGCGACCGCGAACTCCTCTGGCATCCCTACGCGTCACTGACCGAACCCGGTGAGGTCCGTCTGGTCACCGGGGCCGACGGCGTCCACCTGGAGTTGGCCGACGGCGGCCGGGCGATCGACGCGATGTCGTCGTGGTGGGCGACCGTTCACGGGCACAACCATCCACGGCTCAACCAAGCGATCACCGACCAACTCGGCCGCGACGCGCACACCATGTTCGGCGGCCTCACCCACGCCCCGGCGATCGAGTTGGCCGAACGGCTGGTGGCGCTCTCCCCCGACGGCCTGGACCACGTCTTCCTCGCCGACTCCGGCTCGGTCAGCATCGAGGTAGCTCTCAAGATGGCCCTGCAGTACCAGCGCGGGCGCGGGCGCCCCCGACGCACACGGATCCTCGCTCTCCGGGGCGGCTACCACGGCGACACCTTCGGTGCGATGAGCGTCTGCGACCCGGTCGCCGGGATGCACGCGATGTTCAGCGACGTCCTGGCGGCGCAACTCTTCGCCGACCGGCCACCGCCCGCCGACGCCTCCGCCGAGCAGGTCGAGGGTTGGAGCGAAGGCTTCCGTCGCCTCGCCGGAGAGCACCGCGACGAGCTCGCCGCGATCGTCGTGGAACCGCTGCTCCAGGGAGCCGGCGGGATGCACACCTACCCCGCCGCCTGCTTGAGGGTGATGCGAGAGGTGGCCGACGACCTCGGACTGCTGCTGATCTTCGACGAGATCGCGACCGGCTTCGGCCGCACCGGCACGCTCTTCGCCGCGGACGCCGCCCACGTCGAGCCCGACCTGATGTGTGTCGGCAAGGCGTTGTCGGGCGGGTACCTCACCCTGGCCGCCGTGCTCTGTACCAGCGAGGTCGCGCACGGCCTCGCCGCCAGCGAATCCGGGGTGCTGATGCACGGCCCCACCTTCATGGCGAACCCCCTTGCCTGCGCCGTTGCGATCGCCTCGATCGACCTCCTCATCGAACGCGACTGGCGGCTCGACGTCGCCCGGATCAACCACGGGCTGCGTAGCGGCCTGGAGCCGCTCCGGACCCTGCCCGGCGTTGTCGACGTGCGGACCCTCGGCGCGGTCGGCGTCGTCCAACTCGACCACCCGGTCGACATCGCCGCGGCCACCGACGCGGCACTCGCCGAGGGAGTCTGGATCCGCCCCTTCCGGGACCTGATCTACACGATGCCGCCGTACATCACCGGCACGCCGGAGCTCGACCAGATCTGCGCCGCGATCGGCGCCGCAACGGAGGTTGCCCGATGACCACCCTCACCGCTACCTGGCACGACTGGCTCCTTGAGGAACGCCGCCGCCGCGAGCTGGCCGGTCTGCAACGTGCTCTGCGTCCGCTGGGTGCCGAGGACTCCGACATCGACCTCGCCGGGAACGACTACCTCGGCCTCTCCCGACACCCTGCCGTCACCGAGGCGGCAGCCGACGCCGCCCGGCGCTGGGGCGCCGGCGCTCGTGCCTCCCGACTGGTCACCGGCACCCTGGCACTCCACCAGGAGTTGGAGGACGAACTCGCCGTATTCCTCGACCAGCCCGCCGCGCTGGTCCTCTCCACCGGGTACCACGCCAACCTCGCCGTCGTCACCGCGCTGGCATCACGCGGCCGGGTGATCTCGGACGCCCACGTCCACGCCTCACTGATCGACGGCTGCCGACTCGCCCGCGCCACCGTGCAGGTGACCGCCCACAACGACGTAGACGCGGTGGCCGACGCCCTGGCCGCCAGCACTGACGAACGGACCCTGATCCTCGTCGAGTCGATCTACTCGGTCCTCGGCGACGCCGCCCCGTTGCGCGAACTCGCCACGCTGGCCGTCGAGCACGACGCCCTGCTCGTCGTCGACGAGGCGCACGCGATCGGCGTCCGCGGGCCCGGGGGCCGCGGCTTGGTCCACGAACTCGGCCTGAACGGCCATCCGAATCTGGTGCTCACCGCCACCCTCAGCAAATCCTTCGCCGCCCAGGGCGGCGCCGTGCTGGCCCCACTCCCGATCCTCGACCATCTGGTCAACGTGGCCCGCCCCTTCATCTTCGACACCGGCCTGGCACCCGCCGCCTGCGCGGGAGCCCAGGCCGCGCTCCGCCTGCTGCGCGCCGAGCCGGAGCGCCCAGCGACCATCCGTCGCCGAACCCGTGAACTGGCCCGGCGTCTCGACGTCGCGGCCCCGGACGGTGCTGTACTCAGCGTGCCGATGCCGTCGCCGCAGGCCGCCCTGGCCGCCCAGGCGGCGATCGGCGCCGAGGGGATCCGGGTGGCCTGCTTCCGCCCGCCCTCGGTACCGGACGGCGTCAGCAGGCTCCGGATCACCGTGAACGCCGGCCTCGATGACGCGACGTGGGAGCACGCCGTCACCGCGCTCGCCGAGATCGCCGGGCGGTTCCGATGACCGCCCGGATCACGGTGGTTACCGGAACCGGCACCGGGGTGGGCAAGACCATCGCGACCGCAGCGCTCGCCGTCCGCGCCCGCCGTCACGGCAGTGTCACCGTGGTGAAACCCGTGCAGACCGGGATCGGACCCGGGCATCCCGACGAGCGCGCCGACGTCGACGTCGTCCATGCCCTGGCCGAGTGCGCCACCCAGGAGTACACCTGCCTGCCGGACCCGTTGGCACCCGACACCGCCGCCCGCCTGCTCGGCCTCGACCTGCCACCTGTGAGCGAGTACGCAGACCGGATCCGGGTGCTGGCAGAGTTCGAGCAGCAGGTGATCGTCGAAGGTTCGGGCGGACTGCTGGTCCGGCTCGACCACGATGGCGGAACCCTGCTCGACCTGAGCGCCGAACTCTCCGCCACCCACGAGGTCGACGTGCTGGTCGTGGTCTCCCCCGGGCTCGGCACCCTCAACCACACCGAGTTGACCGTCAATGCGCTCCGCACCCGCGGACTCGAGCCACGGGGCCTGCTGATCGGCGCCTGGCCGAGCGACCCCGGACTCGCCGAGAAGTGCAACCTGCTCGACCTGCCCCGAGGCACCGGGGTGCCGGTGCTGGCGCGGATCCCCGACGGCGCCGGAGAGTTGACGGCCTCGGCGTTCGCTGACGCCGTCGACGGGTGGTTCACCGAGAGCCGGTCCTGATCGGGAGCCCGGCCTGACCGGAGTTACAGGATCCGGCCGAGCCAGGTGCCATCACGCCATGGGGCGCCCAACGCCGGGTCCCAGACCGGGCCCTCCACGCTCGCGGTGAGCAGCAGCAGGAGCGCACCGGCCCAGATCGCCAAGGAGGCGACCAACCAGGGCACCTGCCGCGCCGCCAGCGAGGTTGCGGTGCTGGTCAGCGGAGACCGGAGCCGGGACGCGCCCGGGCCGGTCCACAACGCGGCTGCGCTGACCACGCCGGTCAACGCGAGCGCCACGTCGTCGCCGGCACCGGCCACCAGCGCGACCAACAGCATGCAGGCGCCCAGCATCGCCGCCCAGGCCAACAGTGCCAGCGAAGCGAACGACGAGACGATCAGGTGCCAGGGCGCAGCGATGACCGCGGTCGGGACGTCGTGCCACTTACGTCCGCGGGCGGTCCGCTTGGCGAGGAGCGTCGAGTTGGTCAACGAGCCGGAGCGGATCAGCGTCACCCCGACAACCACCAGCGCAGCGGTGACCCACGGTGCCAGAGCGGTCGCGCCGGCGAGCAGACCGACCGCACCGCCACCGATCGTCCATCGCCTCAGCCGCTCCGGCCACGGTGCCGTAGCCCGTCGCGGTTGGGGCGGGGTCTGGTACGGCTGACTGTTCTGCGGGGTGAACTGTCCTGGGTAGGGGCGCGCCGGTTGCGGCTGGACCAGCGTCGGCGGCAACGCCGGCTCCGGCTGCGCCCGCGTCGGAGACTGGTCCTGGAGCCGATCGGTCAACGGCGTGGTGACCGGCTCCGCCTGGGCCGCAGCAGCCGCCGCGACGGGACGCTGGACATCGGTCGGCACGAAGTCGGGTGACGCCGCGAACGGCATCGTCATCAACGGTTCGGCGACGGTGGTCGGCGTCGGGGCAGCGCTGGCGCCACCACGAGGTGCGCCACTCAACGCGTCCCGGACCTGCTTCAAGGTCGGGCGCCGCATCGGCTCCGGGTCCAAGGCGGCCAGCAGCAGCGGCCCGATCTCGGCATCCAGCCCGGCCAGGTCGTGGTCACCGCGGCGTACCCGGTCCATCACCGCCATCGTGTGACCGCTCCCGAATGGCGGTCGACCGAGCCCGGCGAAGGCGACCGTGGCCGCCCACGAGTGCACGTCGCTGGCCATCGTCGGCTGTTCACCGGCCAAGACCTCGGGCGCGATGTAACCAGGGGTGCCGAGCAGGTACCCGGTCCGGGTCACCTGCGCGTCGTCGTCCAGTCGGGCCAGGCCGAAGTCGATCAGGACCGGGTTCCGGCCCTCCATCAAGACGTTGGAGGGCTTGATGTCGCGGTGCAGCACGCCGACCGCGTGGACGGCGGTCAGCGCTTCGGCGAGCCCGAAGGCGAAGTGGCGCAGATCGACGCCGGTGATCGCGCCCTCTTCACGGACGTGGTCATGTAGCGAGAGGCCGGGCACATACCGGGTCGCGACGTACGGGATCGGACCCCAGGGATCGGCGTCCACGATCTCGGCGACGCGAGGCGAACGGACCAGGCTCAGCGAGTTGACCTCACGGGCCAACCGGGCGCGCGCTTCGTCGTCACTGACCACATGCGGACGCAGCACCTTGATCGCCAGCCGCTGGCCACCCGGCTTCTGGCCGAGGTGGACCACGCCCATTCCGCCCTCACCGATCCGGGCGAGCAGTCGGTAGGGACCGACATGCAGTTCTCCGGGAGGTGAGTTCACGCTGGTTGCTTCAGGCACCCAGCAAATCTACCGGGCGCCCGGAGCCGATCGGCGCATCAGCGAGCCTCCAGCTCGGCGATCCGCCGCTTCGGGGCCACCAGCCGATAGGAGGCGTCGATCAGTTCGACGACCTCGTCCCACTCCATCTCGCCCGCAGCCAGGTCGACGCCGCGCCATCCGTACGGGCCCACGTAGGCCGGTAGGAAGAAGCGCGGGTCCTCGTCGACGCCCGGCAGCTCCGCGGGGTCGATCTTGACCATCAAGGCTGCGGGGATCTGCCGGTGGTCGCCGGGGCCGAGCCGCTCGGAGCCACCGAAGATGGCGAAGTTCTTGCCGACCTTGAAGTTCGGACGCCCGTGCGAGACGTACTCCTCGGCTCCGGGGAACGCCAGGGCGACAGCACGAAGGCGCACCAGATCAGGATCGTCGTCGTCGAACATGATCGGGTGCGCCATCGCGTACTCCTTGCTGTGAAGGCCTCAGCAGACCTTGTGCATCCAGCCGAAGGTGTCCTCGGCCCGGCCGAACTGGATGTCGACCAGCGCACTGCGGATCTTGTTGGTCAGCTCACTGCTGCCGTCACCGGCCTGCGGGACCTCGCCGCCGTCCCACTTGAGCGCACCGACCGGGGTGACCACCGCTGCGGTACCGCAGGCGAAGATCTCCTTGATCGCACCGCTGGTGACACCGTCGCGCCACTCGTCGATCGAGAGCTGACGCTCCTCGACGGTGTAGCCGAGCTGCTCGGCGATCTTGATGATGCTTGCGCGGGTGATGCCCTCCAGGATGGTGCCGGTCGCCGGCGTGGCGATCCGACCGTCCTCGTAGACGAAGTACATGTTCATCCCGCCGAGCTCCTCGACGTAGGTGCCCTCCTGGGCGTCGAGGAAGACGACCTGGTCGCAGCCGTTGGCGGTCGCCTCCTGCTGCGCGACCAGGGAGCTGGCGTAGTTGCCACCGGTCTTGGCGGCACCCATGCCACCTCGACCTGCCCGGGTGTACTCCTCGGTCAGCCACAGGCTGACCGGCTTGACGCCGCCCTTGAAGTACGAACCGGCCGGCGAGGCGATCACCATGAAGGTGACGTGTTGGCTGGGCCGCACGCCGAGGAAGCTCTCGGTGGCGATCATGAACGGCCGGACATAGAGGCTCTTCTCGCCCTCACTGTCCGGCACCCACCGGCTGTCGACCTTGATCAACGCGTCGACGGCGTCGACGAAGTCCTCGATCGGCAGCACCGGCAGGGCGAGGCGCTCGCTGGAACGCGCCATCCGCTCGGCGTTCGCCTCCGGCCGGAAGGTCCAGATCGAACCGTCCTCATGCCGGTAGGCCTTCATCCCCTCGAAGGTCTCCTGCGCGTAGTGCAGAACTGCCGTCGCAGGGTCCAGCATCAGCGGGCCGTACGGCGTGATCCGGGCCGCGTGCCACCCCTTCGCCGGCGTCCACTCCACGGTGAACATGTGGTCGGTGAAGTGCACTCCGAACCCCGGGTCGGCCAGCACCTCGGCGAGGGCGGCGTCAGCGGTGGGGTTCTCGCTCAGGGTGGTGCTGATTTCCATGGACATAAAACTATCCGACCTTTCGACAGGACGTGGTCGCGCCTCAGCCAGCCAGGCGGGCGGCGATGGCGTCGCCGACCTGAGCGGTGCTGCGCTTGGTGTCAGGAGTGCGGTCCTCGAGGTCGGCCAACACGGCAGCGTCGACCGCAGCAGCGGCGTCGCTGTGACCGAGGTGGTCGAGCATCAGGGCGACGGAGAGGATCGCGGCGGTGGGGTCAGCGATCTGCTGACCGGCGATGTCCGGAGCCGAACCGTGGACCGGCTCGAACATGGACGGCGCGGTGCGGTCGGGGTTGATGTTGCCCGAGGCCGCCAGGCCGATACCACCGCTGATGGCGGCGGCGAGGTCGGTGATGATGTCGCCGAACAGGTTGTCGGTGACGATCACGTCGAAGCGCGAGGGGTTCACGGTCATGTGGATCATCGCGGCGTCGATGTGCATGTAGTCGGTGGTCACCTCCGGGTACTCGGCGGCGACGGTCTCGAAAAGACGCCACCACACGGAGCCGGCGTTGACCAGCACGTTGGTCTTGTGGACCAGGGTGAGGTGCTTGCGGGTACGACGCTGGGCGCGGGCGAAGGCGTCGCGGATCACGCGCTCGACACCGAAGGCGGTGTTGACGCTGACCTCGGTGGCGACCTCGGCCGGGGTGCCGACGCGGAGCGCACCGCCGTTGCCGGTGTAGGGACCCTCGGTGCCCTCACGCACGACGACGAAGTCGACCTCTCCCGGGTTCGCCAGCGGCGAGACCGAACCGGGGTAGATCCGCGACGGGCGCAGGTTCACGTAGTGGTCGAGCTCGAAGCGGATCTTGAGCAGCAGCCCGCGCTCCAGGATGCCGGGGGGCAGGTTCGGGTCGTTGGGCTTGCCGCCGACGGCACCGAGCAGGATCGCGTCCTGCTGCTTGAGCTCGGCGAGCACCGAAGCGGGCAGCACGTCCTTGGTCCGGAGGTAGTTCTCGGCACCGAGGTCGTACTGGGTCTGGTCGAACTTCACGCCGACCTGGCCAGCGACGACGTCGAGCACCTTGAGCGCCTCAACCGTCACCTCCTGCCCGATCCCGTCACCAGGGATGACCGCAAGCTTGATCTGACTGGAGTTGATGGAGTTGCTCATGGCGCCAAGATTATGGGATCGCGACGGGGAGCGAGCGCCTGGCTCCAGCAGGTGAACACCGGTGTCTCACCGAGTGGTCAGTTGTCGTCGGGCTCGAAGCCCTCGGTGTCGCGCGCGGCGATGACCTGCTGAATCGCCTCACGGCTGCGCGGGTTCTCCGGGTGGTGGATGGCCGGACCCCAGTCGGGGTAGTTGCTGTACATGCTGACTCCTGAAACCGATCGATGATCGAAGGGAAAGGAAGGCCGCTCAACGCCGAACACCGCGGCGAGGTGGCCTTCCGTATCAGGCCCCGCCGCGGCAGTCGAATACGAGCTGGCTCCGCATGGTCCGGTCACTGTACTCCTCGGTAGCCAGCGCCGGTAAGACCCCCTCCGCGATCTGTCCAGATGGCGGAACGCTGGATCGAGGATGAAAGACTCCCTTCATGAGTGCCCCGCCAGAGCTGCCCGAGATCGTCTCCCGCGCCTTCGACGTCTCCCGTCGAGCCGGGTACGTCTCCTTCTGCCGCAACGAGACCGGCCGGCTGTTGGCAGCACTGGCCGCCACTCGCGGCGGGACCCTGGCCGAGTTCGGCACCGGCTGTGGGGTCGGCACCGCCTGGCTCCGCTCCGGCATCCGCAACGGCGCCCGGATCCTCACCGCCGAACTGAACGCGAAGCTGGCCGGCGCCGCCGCCGAGATCTTCGCCGACGACCCGCAGGTCGAGGTTCTCGCCGCCGACTGGTCGACCCTCGCCGAGCACGGTCCGTTCTCGCTGCTCTTCCTCGACTCCGGAATCCCGTCGGAGGTGACGGTGGACAGGATCGTCGACCTGGTCGAGCCCGGCGGCATCGTGGTCCTCGACGATTTCGTCCCGTGCGAGATGTGGCCGCCGATCACCGCCGGTCGGGTCGACACCCTGCGCGAAGGTTGGTTGAGCGACGAGCGGTTCACCGCCGTCGAGGTGATGATCGCGCCCGACGCCTCGGTCGTGGTGGCCACCCGCCGCTGAGCCAGCATCCGAACCGGCACCACCGGAAAGCACCCTTGACAGCATTTAAGGACTAGTCCTTAAATGCTGTCATGACGCGTGCCCCTTCCGATGCCCGCACGAGCATGCTCGACGCGGCCGAGGAGATCGCCGTCGAGGTCGGCCTCGGCGCCATCACCCTGACTGCGGTTCAGCGCCGCGCCGGTCAGTCCAACAAGAGCGCCGCGGCCTACCACTTCGGCTCCCTGGACGGACTGCTTGCGGCCGTCGTCGCGCGCCGGATGGAGCCGATCAACGCCGCCCGTGCCGCGCTCCTCGACGAACTGCCGCCCGATGCCCCGCTGCCCGACCTCGTGGCGGCCCTGGTCCAGCCCTTCGCCGACGCCACCCTGGCCACGCCGGGAAGCCGCTACGCCCGCTTCCTGGCCCAGATCCAACTCCACCCGATCTACGGACCGACCACGATGAACCTCAGCGAGGCGAGCAGCCTGCGCGAGGTCCAGCAGCGGATCACCGCCGCCGTCCCGGCCTCCCCCGAACTGCTGCGGCTCCGGTTCACCGCCGCCGCGGGCCTGATGATCGACAGCCTCGCCCGCTGGGAGGCCGACTCCGGCCCCCTCCAGGATCCCGCGACTTTGAGGGCCGACCTGATCGCCGTCTGCATCGCCATCCTCACCACGCCCGGCCCCGACGTCGCCTAGCCGAACCAGGCCGGACGACACCACCCGACCAACGCCACCCCGACGAACGGAGCACCCCAATGACCGCCACGATCCGCCGCACCGCCACCGACCCGTTGGCCTACTTCGGCCCCCTGGTGGGGCGCCGTCTCCCCGAAGGGGTCGAGGAGCAGCCCTACCAGCTCTTCGAGGTCCGCCCGGCCTCCCCCACCATCGGCGCCTTCGTCAGCGGCATCCACCTCGACGGCGGGATGAGCCCGGAACTGCTCGCCGAACTGCGCCGCGCGCTGACCGAGTTCAAGGTGCTCTTCTTCCGCGACCAGGCGATCACCCGCGAGCAGCACAAGGCGTTCGCCGCACAGTGGGGCGAGCTCGAACAGCACCCCTTCTTCAAGCACACCTTCGGCGGACAGAGCGACGTCGACGTCGCCACCTTGGCCAAGGACGCGATGACCACCGGCGTCGAGAACACCTGGCACAACGACGTCACCTGGCACGAGACGCCGTCCTACGCCGCCGTGCTCCGCGCCGTCGAGATCCCCGAGCTCGGCGGCGACACCCTCTGGAGCGACACCGCCCTGGCCTACGACGTACTGCCCGACGAGATCAAGGAGCGGATCGACGGGCTCGAGGCCGAGCACGACTGGATCCAGGCCTTCGGCGCCGGTATGGACGAGGCCACCCGCGACTCACTTCGCGAGGCGTTCGGCCCGGTCACCCACCCGGTGGTCCGGGTGCTGCCCGAGTCCGGACGTCGGGTGTTGTTCGTGAACTTCGTCTTCACCACCCGGATCCTGGGCGTCAGCCAGGAGGAGTCCGACGAGCTGCTCGGGCTGCTCTTCCGGCACGTCCAGCGCCCCGAGTTCCAGGTCCGGCTGAACTGGGCTCCGGACACGGTGGCGATGTGGGACAACCGCGCCTGCCAGCACTACGCGTCGTCCGACTACTTCCCGGCGCGACGGGTGATGGAGCGGATCTCGGTGGTCGGCGACGTGCCGGTCGGCATCTCGGGGAGTTGAACGATCAACCCGGGCAACATCAGCTGGGCCAACGGCCCGATCGCCAACGCATAGAGCACGGTTCCCGCACCGGCCACTCCCCCGAGCACCAGACCGATCACCACCACGGTGATCTCGATCCCGGTGCGCACCAACGCCAGGGAGCGGCCGGTGCGGCGCGCCAGACCTGTCATCAGGCCGTCGCGCGGCCCACGACCGAACTGGGAGCCGATGTAGAGGGCGGTGGCCAGTCCGTTGAGGAAGACGCCGGCGACCAACAACAGGCCCCGCAGCCACCAGGCGTCCGGCTCGTCGAGCAACGCCAGCACGGCGTCCGCGGCGAAGCCGACGACGATGGCGTTGGCGATCGTGCCCAGGCCGGGCTTCTCCCGCAACGGGATCCAGAGCACCAGCACGACCAGGCTCATCGCGACGACCATCTGGCCCAGCGTGATGTCGATGTGCTCGATCAGTCCGGAGTGCAGCACGTCCCACGGCGCCAGGCCGAGCATGCTGCGCACCATCAGCGCCAACGAGGCACCGTAGAGGACCAGTCCGACGAAGAGCTGGGTCAGCCGACGTCCCAGTCGCCCCGCGCGCAGCTGCGCGATCGGGCCGAGATCCACCAACACGGTCGCCGCCTTCTCAGAGTTCCAGGAGCCTGGCGAGCCGCGGGATGCGGCCCTGCTCCCTCCGCAGGACCGATTCCATCACGACTCGACCAGGCTCCCGAAACGCTTTCGACCCTCCCAAGTCGGCTCTATTGATATCGGGCCGACGGGCGCCTTGGCGAGCCTTGGACCAGAGATTGATCCCGGTGGACCAGCAGATCTGACCGATCGGCTACTTCCAGACCCGTACCCAGTCGACCGACATGGTCGCCGGCAGCGGGGTCTGGGAGGTCGGCTCGTTACCAGGACCGCCCAGCGCTTGGGTGAAGGCGACCATGAAGTTCTGCCGGAACGCGGCGTCACCCGAAGTGTTGGTCAAGCAGAGTCTGTCGTCGACGAAGATCTGGATCTTCGTCGCGGTCCACTCCAGCCGATAGGTGTGGAAGGTGCCCCGCGAGGCGGTACAGCCGAACGAGGTGGTCTGGTTCGGGCCCGAGGTCACCTGCTCCGGGTTGCTGTCGTAGTGCAGGTACGGGATGGCCAGGTTCGGGTGTGAGGAGTAGGTCTCCATGATGTCGATCTCGCCACCGAGGCCGTTGGTGTAACGCGGGTCGACGTAGAGCCAGAAGGCCTCGTGCAGGCCCGGCACCTTGCTGGCCTGGCTCTTGATCCGCGCTTCGAACCGACCGTAGGTCTGGGAGAACCGCTCATAGGTGGAGACCATGCCGGACCAGTACCGGGTCTCGCTCTCGCCGTTCGAGCAGAGTGCGGGAGCGTCGCGCTTGACCAGGGTGAGCTGCAGTGCGCCGTTGCGGACCGCAACGTTCTCCGGCGACCCCGAGTAGCAGGCGAAGGCCTGCTCCGACCCGGTCGCGTAGCCGTAAACCTGCGGAATCCACTTCGAGGTGTCCAACGAGGTGCCGTTGAATTCGTCGACGAAACTGCAGGCCCATAGGGTGCCGTCCGACTTCGCCGGGCGGAGGCCGCAGGCGTCACTCACCTTCGGCAGCCGGACCTGCTTGACCTGGGTGCTCTGCTTCGGGGCGATGAACCGGTAGCGCGCGGCGGCGTCCGTCTGCCGCACGGTCGCCTGGTAGCGGTGGTTGCGACTCCGGACCTGGGCGACCCGTTTCCATCGGTTGGCGTTGCTCGACCAGCGGTGGATCGTCACCTTCGCCCGGCGCTGCCGGGTGGTGCCACGCAACTTGACGCTGCGCCCCTTGACCACGGCCTGCACCGAGGCGGTCCGCTCAGCGACCGTCTTCTCTCCGGCGACGCGGCTCTCGGCCGACGCTGCCCCCACTCCTGCGCCCAACCAGGCCGCCGAGGCAGCCAGCACCGCGATCAGCGCAGCACAGTAACTCCGTCGTGCTCCCATTTTTCTCCTCCACCAAGGAGAGGCCCCCGTGCCGCAGACTCCCCCCGCGGCTCCTCCCCCAACAGAGTACGAGCGGCGGGCGGGAAAGCCGCAACTCAGGACTGATTTGACCCGTCTGGACTATGGCAATTCAGCCGAACGGCCAGTAGCCGTGGTAATTGCGAAGCACCCCGTTCGCAGGTGCGAACGGGGTGCTCCTCACACGAACGGGTCAGTCGAGGTTGACCGCAGCCACGCTCTCTGCGTTGATCTGGGTCTGGATCTCGGCCAGCGTCGCCGCCGGGATCGGCGAGTCGACGGCAAGCGCGACCAGAGCCTGGCCACCCTTGGCGTCCCGCGCGACCTGCATGCCGGCGATGTTGACCTCGGCGGCACCGAGGATGCCACCGAGCGCACCGACGATGCCGGGACGGTCCTCGTAGCGCAGGAAGGCCAGGTGCTCGGTCAGCTCGACGTCCACGTCGAAGCCGTTCACCTCGACCAGACGCTCCTTCTGGTTCAGGCCCACAAGGGTGCCGGAGACCGACACCTGGGTGCCGTCGGCCAGCGTGCCACGCAGCGTGATCAGGTTGCGGTGGTCAGCGCTCTCGCCCGCCACCACCAGACGCACTGCGGTGCCGCGCTCGGCGGCGAGCAGCGGAGCGTTCACGTAGGAGACCTGGTCCTCGACGACGTCGGAGAAGACGCCCTTGAGAGCGGCCAGCTCGAGCACCTTGACGTCGTACTCGGTGATCTCGCCACGGACCTCGACGTCGACGCTCTGCGCGACCTCGCCGGCCAGCGCGGTGAAGACCCGGCCGAGCTTCTCGGTCAGCGGGATACCGGGACGCACGTCCTCGGCGATCACGCCGCCCTGAACGTTGACGGCGTCCGGCACGAGCTCACCCGAGAGGGCGAGGCGCACGGACTTGGCGACGGCGATGCCGGCCTTCTCCTGGGCCTCGTCGGTCGAGGCACCGAGGTGCGGGGTGGCGACGACGTTCTCCAGCTCGAAGAGCGGGCTGTCGGTGCAGGGCTCCTTGGCGAACACGTCCAGGCCGGCACCGGCGATGCGGCCCTCCTTGAGTGCGGCGTAGAGCGCGTCCTCGTCGACGATGCCACCGCGAGCGGCGTTCACCACGATCAGGCTGGACTTGGCCTTGGCGAGCTGCTCGGTACCGATCAGGCCCACCGTCTCCGGGGTCTTCGGCAGGTGCACGCTGATGAAGTCAGCCTCAGCCATCAGGGTGTCGAGGTCGACCAGGCGGACGCCCATCTGCGCGGCACGGCCGGCCTGCACGTAGGGGTCGTAGGCGATGACCTTCATGCCGAAGGCGGAGAGGCGCTGGGCGACCAGGACACCGATCCGGCCCAGGCCGACGATGCCGACGGTCTTCTCGTAGAGCTCGATGCCGGTGTACTTCGAGCGCTTCCACTCGCCGTTGCGGAGCGCCGCGTGGGCGGGGCTCACGTGGCGCGCGGCCGACAGCATCAGCGCGACGGCCAACTCGGCCGCCGAGACGATGTTGGAGGTCGGCGCGTTGACGACCATCACACCGCTCTGGGTGGCGGCCTTGACGTCGACGTTGTCGAGGCCGACGCCGGCGCGGGCGATCACCTTGAGGTTGCGGGCCGCAGCCAGCGCCTCGGCGTCGACCTTCGTCGCCGAACGCACCAGGATGGCGTCGACGTCGGCGATCGCCGGCAGGAGTTCGGCACGGTCGGCGCCGTTGCAGTTACGGATCTCGAAGTCGGGACCGAGCGCCTCAACGGTGGCAGGGCTCAGTTCTTCGGCAATCAGGACGACAGGCTTGCTCACAGCTGATTCCTTGATCGAAGTGGGATCTTGCTGCCGCGAGCACACGGGCTCTGGGCAGGGTCGCGCACAAACGTGCCCGGTTTCGGGGTCAGACTATCGGGTGGGTTCACTTCCCCATGCCCCGCATCCATGATGCAGACTCGCAGCCCAATGTGACCTGAGAGTTCATTCCAGCGCTGATTTCGCGCGCTCAGGTCACATTGAGCGGTGGAGATCAGTCGGCGCCGAACTCCATCGCGACGGAGTCGCCGGAGAGCTCGACGTCGGCCTCGGCCTCTGCCTCGGGGTTGGCGGTGATCACGTCGGCACCGCCTGCGGGCAGCTCACCGAAGAGGGTGCCGTGCTCGACGAGCACCTGGCCCTGGTCGAGCGGCTGGTTGGCGTAGGCCTCCAGCTTGGCGCGGGAGTCGGCGATGTCGAGGTTGCGCATGGTCAGCTGGCCGATCCGGTCGAGCGGACCGAAGGCAGCGTTCTCGGTGCGCTCCATCGAGAGCTTCTCCGGGTGGTAGGAGAAGTTGTCGCCGGCGGTACGCAGAACCGTGTAGTCCTCGCCACGACGCAGGCGCAGGGTGACCTCACCGGTGACGAGCGAGGCGATCCAACGCTGGATCGACTCACGGATCATCAGCGCCTGCGGGTCGAGCCAGCGGCCCTCATAGAGGAGACGGCCCAGCTTGCGACCCTCGTTGTGGTACTGCGCGACGGTGTCCTCGTTGTGGATCGCGTTGATCAGGCGCTCGTAGGCGATCCAGAGCAGCGCCATGCCCGGCGCCTCGTAGATGCCACGCGACTTCGCCTCGATGATCCGGTTCTCGATCTGGTCGCTCATGCCCAGACCGTGACGGCCACCGATGGTGTTCGCCTCGTGCACCAGGGCGACGGCGTCGTCGAAACGCTGGCCGTTGATCGCGACCGGGCGACCAGCCTCGTAGCGGATGGTGACGTCCTCGGTCTCGATGACGACCGACGGGTCCCAGAACTTCACGCCCATGATCGGCTCGACGGTCTCCAGCGAGACGTCGAGGTGCTCCAGGGTCTTCGCCTCGTGGGTCGCACCCCAGATGTTGGCGTCGGTGGAGTAGGCCTTCTCGACCGAGTCGCGGTAGGGCAGCTTGTGCTCGACGAGGAACTGGCTCATCTCGGCGCGACCACCGAGCTCGGTGACGAAGTCGGCGTCCAGCCACGGCTTGTAGATCTGCAGCGCCGGGTTGGCCATCAGGCCGTAGCGGTAGAACCGCTCGATGTCGTTGCCCTTGTAGGTGGAGCCGTCGCCCCAGATGTTGACGCCGTCCTCCAGCATCGCGCGGACCAGCTGGGTGCCGGTGACCGCGCGACCCAGGGGCGTGGTGTTGAAGTAGGCGCGGCCGCCGGAGCGGATGTGGAAGGCGCCGCAGGCGAGCGCGGCCAGGCCCTCCTCGACCAGCTGGGGCTTGATGTCGACGGCGCGGGCGATCTCGGCACCGTAGAGCTTGGCGCGGTCCGGCACACCGGAGATGTCCGGCTCGTCGTACTGACCGATGTCAGCGGTGTAGGTGCACGGGATGGCGCCCTTGTGGCGCATCCAGGCGACAGCCACGGAGGTGTCGAGACCACCAGAGAAGGCGATGCCGACGCGCTCGCCGACCGGAAGAGACGTAAGTACCTTGGACACGCCACAACTATATACAGGCCTCTGCATACTCATGCAATCCGCGGTGAGTTCACGCGAGAGTCCAAACATGTCAGGGTGTTCCCATGACTGAGACCTGCGCAAACTGCGGCGCCCCACGCGATCCCGCCGGTACCGCGTTCTGCACCCGCTGCGGCACTCCCTTCCCGCCCGACGCCGCACCGACGCAGATGGCACCGCCCACAGGTCAGCCGGCCGGACCGCCCGCCGGTCAACCGCAGCAGCCCGCCTGGGGTCAGCAGCCGCCCGGCCCGTACGGCCAGCCGCCGCAGCAGCCCGCTCAGCAGCCGGGCTGGAACCAGGGCCCGACGCCGACCCAGCAGATGCCGGTCCAGCCCGGCGGCAACTGGGGCCCGCCGCCGCCCGGTGGCCCCGGTCAGCCCTGGGGTGCGCAGCCCCCGTCGGGTGGTGGCGGGAACAAGGGCAAGATCGCGCTGATCGTCGGCCTGGTCATCATCCTGCTGGCCGGCATCGGTACCGCGGTGGCACTGGTCGTCAGCGGCGACGACGACAAGGACGGCTCGGTCGACAAGACCGTCAGCACCGAGGAGTTCTGCAAGGTCTACAAGAAGGCCGAGGAGTTCGGTGACGACACCGACATCGACACCGCTCGGGGCTGGGCCAACGACATGCAGGAGACCGGCGTCCCCGAGGACATCTCCGACGACGCCCGCGACGGTCTCGAACTGATGATCAGGACCTTCAAGAACGCCTCGAGCGCCGAGGAGCTCGATGACGCCGACGAGAAGTTCAGCGAGGACGAGAAGAAGTCGTTCGAAGCGTTCGTCACCTGGGCGGTCAAGGCCTGCTACGACCTCGACCTCCCCTCCGACATGCCGTCGGCCACGGCGCCCAGCTTCGACCCCAGCGACCTGCCGAGCATCGACCCCAGCGACCTGCCCTCGTTCGACCCGAGCGACCTGCCGAGCCTCGACCCGAGCCGCCTGCCCAGCTTCGACCCCAGCGACTGGGAGTCCAGCTTGGAGGAGCTCGAGTCGATGCTCTCCGACCTGCCCAGCGTGGAGTAGTCCCCCACCTCGACCCTGAGCGACCTCAGGGTCGAACTCAGGGTCGCCTCCAGCAGGTTCCCCGATGTGATCATGGCCCCGACGGAGAAGAGTCGGGGCCATGATCGTTATCGACTCCCTCACCCGGAACTACGGCGGCTTCACCGCCGTTGACGACGTCACCTTCACGGCTCGTGCCGGTCGGGTGACGGGATTTCTCGGCCCCAACGGCGCCGGAAAGTCCACCACCATGCGGATCATGGTCGGCCTCACCCCGGCCACCTCCGGAAGCGCCACCATCTTGGGGCGCGCCTTCGCCGATCTGCCCAACCCCGGCCGCGAGGTCGGTGTCCTGCTCGACGCCTCCGCTCAGCACGCCGGGCGCACCGGCCGCGAGATCCTGACCATCGCGCAGTGCACGATGGGGCTCCCCAAGAGCCGCGTCGCCGAGACGCTCGCCCAGGTGTCACTGACCGACGAGGAGGCCGACCGTCGGGTCCGGAACTACTCCCTCGGCATGCGCCAGCGACTCGGCATCGCCACCGCCCTGATCGGCGACCCCGAAGTGTTGATCCTCGACGAACCCGCCAACGGCCTCGACCCTGCCGGGATCCGCTGGATGCGGGACCTCCTGCGCGGCTTCGCCGACGACGGCGGCACCGTGCTGCTCTCCAGCCACCTGCTGCATGAGATCGAGGTGATCGCCGACGACCTCGTGGTGATCGGCAACGGCCGGATCGTGGCCCAGGGCAGCAAGGACGAGCTACTCGCCGCGGCCGGCACCCTGGTCCGCTGCGCCTCCCCCAACGGTCTGCGCGACGCGCTGGCTGCGGCCTCGATCGACGCCACCTTGCACTCCGACGGCACGGTCCGCACCGACGCCGCCCCTGCCGTCGTCGGCGAGGTCGCGCTCGCCGCTCAGATCGCCCTGAGCGAGCTACGGCCCGCCGAGGGCGCCGGTCTCGAGGAGATGTTCCTCGAGCTCACCGCCTCCTCGCAGCGGGAGGGCAACGCCACCGAAGGAGCAGCAGCATGAGCACCACAGCCGTGAGTACAGCCCCGGCGGGCGTGCGCCGCACCAAGCCGCCGATCCGCCCGGTCCCGATGGGCCGCATCCTCGCCACCGAGCTCCGCAAGATGTTCGACACGCGCTCCGGCTTCTGGCTGATGGCGAGCATCGGCATCACCGCCCTGATCGCCACCGGCGCGACGATCATCTTCGCGCCCGACTCCGCGCTCACCTTCGAGACCTTCGCGACCGCCGTCGGGTTCCCGATCGCGGTGATCCTGCCGATGGTCTCGGTGCTCTCGGTGACCGGTGAGTGGAGTCAACGCACCGGCCTGACCACCTTCACCCTGATCCCGGATCGTCGGCGGGTGATCGCCGCGAAGTTCGTCCTGTCGATCGCGGTCGGTGCCGCCTCGATGTTCGTCGCGCTGGCGATCGGCGCCGTCGGCAATCTGGTCGGTACCGCGATCACCGGCACCGAGACGATCTGGAACGTCAGCGTCACCGAGTTCGCGTTCATCGTGCTCGCCAACGTACTGGGCATGCTGATCGGTTTCATGCTCGGTGTGCTGATCCGCAACTCGGCCGGCGCGATCGTGGGCTACTTCGTCTTCAACTTCATGCTGCCGACCTTGATGATGACGCTGGCCAATCTTCAGGACTGGTTCCGCGACATCTGGGGATGGGTCGACTTCTCCTACGCCCAGAGTGCCCTCTTCGAGGGGTCTCTCACCGGTGAGGAGTGGGCCCAGCTCGGCGTCACCACGCTGATCTGGATGGTGCTGCCCACCCTGATCGGCCTGCGTCTCCTGATGCGCTCCGAGGTGAAGTAGGGCGCTTCACCCCGGAGCGTCAGTCAGCAGGTAAGTCAGATCGCGCAGCCGTCGGGGCCACAGGCCTCGGCGGCTTCGCCGTCCCCCAGCGTGGTCAGCTGCGGACGCGACTCGTTCCAGGCCTGAGCAAGGGCCTGGGAGAAGAGCTCGGTCGGCTGTGCACCGGAGATGCCGTACTTGTTGTCGACGACGAAGAACGGCACACCCGTCGCACCGAAGGCCTGGGCCTGCGCGATGTCGGCGTGCACCTCGTTGGTGAACTCGTTGCCGGCGAGCACCTCCGCCACCCGGTCGGCGTCGAGGCCGACGGCGAGGGCGAGCTCGCTCAACACGGCTTGGTCGCCGATGTTGCGGGCCTGCACGAAGTAGGCGTCCAGCATGGCCTCCTTGAGCTGGGCCTGCAGCTCGTGGCCACCGACCTCGGCGGCAAGGTGCAGCAACCGGTGCGCGTTCAGGGTGCCGACGTGGAAGGTCTCGCTCAGCTTGAACAGCAGTCCCTCCTCGGCAGCGGTCGCCTCGACCCGGTCGAGCATCTGCTGGACCGCCGCCGGACCGCCGTACCGGCGCGCCAGCGCGTCACGGGTCCGCTCGGTCGCCTCGGCCGGGGCCCCGGGGTCGAGCTGATAGGAGTGCCAGACAACCTCGACCTGATCGGCATGAGGGAACTCGGCAAGGGCCTTCTCGAGGCGGCGCTTGCCGATGTAGCACCAGGGACAGACAACGTCAGACCACACATCAATACGCACGCCGTCTAGAACCAGCCTGCGTCCAGATCCATTCCAGACGGACATCACGCATAGCGCGACGTAGATCACCATGGGTGAGAGAGCCCAATATGGAGGACAGGGTAGGCAAGCCTAAGAACCAGGCGTATCGTCTCAGGACGTGCTAGGGAACTTTCTGATCGGACTTCGCGAAGGGCTGGAAGCAGCCCTGGTCGTCAGCATCCTGATCGCCTACCTCGTGAAGTCGGACCGTCGTTCCCAACTGCCCTGGATCTGGCTCGGCGTCGCTGCCGCCATCGGCCTCAGCATCGGCTTCACCCTCTTCCTCGGCCTTCAGTCACGACAACTGACCTTCCGCTCCCAAGAGCTTCTCGGCGGAACCCTCTCCATCATCGCGGCCGGTTTCGTGACCTGGATGATCTTCTGGATGGCCTCCGCCGCCAAGCACATCGCCGGAGACCTCCGCGGCCGGGTCGACGCCGCAGCCGGGCGCTGGTGGTCGCTGACGCTGATCGCCTTCCTCGCCGTCGGGCGGGAAGGAATGGAGACCGCCCTGATCCTGTGGTCCAACACCCGCACCGCGACCGGACGCGACCTCCCCGACGGGGTCCCGACGTCGCACGAGCCGCTGATCGGCGCCCTGCTCGGGCTGGCCACCGCCGTCGCCCTGGGCTACCTCATCTACCGGGGCGCGATCCAGCTCAACCTGACGAAGTTCTTCACCTGGACCGGGATCTTCCTGATCTTCGTGGCCGCCGGCGTCCTCGCCTACGGCGTCCACGATCTCCAGGAGGCCGACTTCCTGCCCGGCCTGCACAACCTCGCCTTCGACGTAACCCACATCATCGATCCGTCCTCGTGGATCGGCACCGTGCTCAAGGGCGTCTTCAACTTCTCCCCGCAGACCACCTGGGCCGAAGCCGGCGTCTGGGCGGTCTACGTCGTCACCGTCCTCCCCCTGTTCATCCGGCGACTGCGGGCCCAGCACCGCACGCCGTCCGCTCCCCCCGCTCAGACCACACCGGTCTGAGCAGGAACCACCGTTGAAGCAAAGGAACGTCGTGAAGCGAATCCACCCGGCCGGCCTGCTCGCAGTCCTCGCCATCGCCCTGCCGCTCACTGCCTGCGGCACCGAGAGCACCGAGGTCGCGTCCGGCGACGACGGCGACGCGCGCACCCTCACCGTGACCGCCCGCGACGACAAGTGCGAGGTCTCCAAGGTCGAGGCCCCGGCCGGGACCCTGCGCTTCAACGTGCACAACGCCGGGAACAAGGTCAACGAGTTCTACCTGCTCGGCGAGGACGGTCTGCAGATCGTCGCCGAGGTCGAGAACATCGGCCCCGGCGCCAACAGCCAACTCGTCGTCAACGCACCTGCCGGCAGCTACTTCACGGCCTGCAAGCCCGGCATGGTCGGCACCGGCCTGCGCGGCGACTTCACGGTGACCGAGTCCGACGAGAAGGTGGAGATCTCCGCTGACGAGAAGGAGCTGATCTCCACCGCCCAGAAGAACTACGCCGCCTATGTGCAGGACCAGTCGGCCCAACTGTTGGAGAAGACCACCGAGTTCGTCCAGCTCTACAAGGACGGCAAGGACGACGAGGCCCGGGCGCTGTACCCGGTGGCGCGCACCCACTGGGAGCGGATCGAGACCGTGGCCGAGTCGTTCGGCACCCTCGATCCCAAGATGGACGCTCGCGAGGCGGACCTCCAGCCCGGCGAGAAGTGGACCGGCTGGCACCGGATCGAGAAGGACCTCTGGCCGCAGAAGGCGGAGAAGTACACCGCGTTGACGGACGCCGAGCGGGCCACCTTCGCCGACGACCTGCTGGCCAACACCACAACCCTGGACGGCAAGATCGCCGGGCTCACCTACCCGGTCGACGCCATCGCCCGCGGTTCCAGCGGCCTGCTCGAAGAGGTCGCCACCGGCAAGGTCACCGGCGAGGAGGAGATCTGGTCCGAGACCGACCTGTGGGACTTCCAGGCCAACGTCGACGGCGCCAAGGTCGCCTTCGCCGGCGTTCAGCCGATCGTGGAGACCAAGGACCCCGCGCTGGCCAGCACTCTGAGCACACGGTTCGACGCGCTGCAGGAACTGCTCGACGCCCAGCGCGACGGCGAGGGCTTCAAGCAGTACGGCGAGCTCGACAAGGCCACGGTCAAGCAGCTCGCGGACGCCGTCAACGCGCTCTCGGAGCCGTTGTCCCGCCTGGCTGGGGTGGTTGCACCCTGAGCACGCACGAGAACCGGCTCTCCCGCCGCGCGCTGCTCGGCAGCGTCGGCGGCGGGGTGGCCGCGCTCGGCGTCGTCGGGGCAGCCACCGCACGCGGCGGTGACAACAGCTCGACGGCGTCCGGCCCGCTGCGCTACCCGTTCCAGGGGGCGCATCAGGCCGGCATCGTGACTCCGGCCCAGGATCGGCTGCACTTCGTCGCCTTCGACATCACCACCGAGTCGCGCGACGACCTGGTCTCGCTGCTGATGCGCTGGACCTCCGCCGCCGCGCGGATGACCCAGGGCCAGGACGCCACCCCGGCCGGCGCGCTCGGCGGTTCGCCGATGCTGCCGCCGGAGGACACCGGCGAGGCGCTCGAGTTGGAGGCCTCAGGCCTGACCATCACCTTCGGATTCGGTCCTGGGCTCTTCCGTGACGCCACTGGCAAGGACCGGTTCGGCCTGGCGGCACGCCAACCCGAGGCACTGCAACCGTTGCCGCACTTCCCCGGCGACATGCTCAAGCCCGAACTGACCGGCGGAGACCTCTGCATCCAGGCCTGCGCGAACAACCCCCAGGTGGCGGTCCACGCGGTCCGCAACCTGGTCCGGATCGGGATGGGCACGGTAGCGGTGCGCTGGTCGCAGCTCGGCTTCGGCCGCACCTCGACCACCTCGACGGCGCAGTCCACCCCGCGGAACCTGTTCGGCTTCAAGGACGGCACCGCCAACCTCAAGGCCGAGGAGAAGGCAGCCACCCGCGAACACCTGTGGGTGGGGGCCGGCGACGATCCGCGGGCCGACTGGCTCGCCGGTGGCAGCTACCTGGTCGCGCGTCGGATGAGCATGGTCATCGAGACCTGGGACCGGCAGTCGCTCTACGACCAGGAGCAGATCATCGGCCGGACCAAGGGGTCCGGCGCGCCGCTGAGCGGTGGCGGCGAGTTCACCGACTTCGACTTCCAAGCGGGCGGCGCGACACCGACGATCCCGGTCGACTCCCATGTCCGGGTGGTCCATCCCGACTTCCACTCCGGCGCCCGGATGTTGCGCCGCGGCTACAACTTCGTCGACGGCAGTACCGACCTCGGCCATCTCAACGCCGGCCTCTTCTTCATCGCCTACGTCCGCGATCCGCGGACCGGCTTCATCCCGATCCAGACGGCGATGTCGAAGAACGACGCGATGATGGAGTACCTGAAGGTCAACGGCTCCGCCCTCTTCGCCGTCCCGCCCGGCGTCGGCCCCGGCCAGTTCGTCGGCCACACCCTCTTCTCCTGACTTATCCACAGATAGTCCCTGACGAAAAGCCCCTGAAATCGACGGCGGGGTCAAGGGGTGGAAGCAACTCTGGTTGAGGAGTTGTGGATGGTGAGGG
>NZ_JBLBWI010000015.1:0-108795 GCF_047308515.1 Nocardioides sp. Bht2 | reverse complement strand
AGACGCGGCCTGACTACCGCACACCCCGAGTGTCAACCAGACCGGGGGCAGACCCATATCAACCGCCTGCTCCAGTTGGACCCGCGCCGGAAGGAAGATGTCGCACAATGCCTGTAGGGAGTAGAAGACGGGCGCATCAAAGTCAGCGCTGGCGTTTGCCGCTGCCAAGCCCAAGATCATTGAGTGCCGCGGTGATCTCGTTGTTCAAGATATTCGCCAACGTGGTCAGCTGGTCCCGATGCTCAGCGGTCAGCGTCTGATACTTGACGTTGTCCCGAAGAGCCAACTTGGTGATGACCTTGAGCACGACTTCGGCCATACGCCGCCAGCGTGCTTGGATCGGGGGAACTCGAGCGGCATTCTTCGCCAAGACATCTGAAAGCGACTGGAGCTGACGAAGAGCGGGAGCTTCGGCGTCCATCGTGTTCTTGCTGAGCGCGTCCAGAGTGCCAAGGGTGGTTCGGACGTTGTCCAGCTGGTCTGCGTCCGCGCCCCTGCTCGTTCCCGCAAGCCGCGTATCTGCGATCGCGCGCTGGAGCACCAGGGCTTGGACACCTTCGCTGGCACGCAACAGAGTCAGGTGCTCCTCGTTGTTCATGAACCAATGCGGCAGGAAAAGGCCAGTGTCCGTCCCCGGCTTGGGACCGAGCACCAACGGACGGGTCTTTCTCCCACGTGGCGTAGAGGCTTCGGACCGTTCACCGTCATTGACTTCGAAACTACCGGGCTCAGCCTCAGACACGACCGCGTCGTTGAGGTCGCCGTCGACCGTGTAGACGCCAGCGGACAGGTCGAGGACGAGTTCGCAACCCTGATCAACCCCGAAGGCCGCGACGTCGGCCCCGCCTTCATCCACGGCATCACCAACGACCAGGTGCGCAATGCGCCCACCTTCGCCGACGTCACTCCCGAACTCATGAGTCGGTTGAGTGGCACCGTAGTCGTCGCCCACAACGCAACATTCGAAGAGGCATTCCTCGCCGCCGAACTTCGACGCGCCGGGATCAGCACCGCCCCCACGCCAGCGCTGTGCACCCTATGGCTGGGACGCCAGACCTTCTCAACACCGAACTACAAGCTCGCCACAATCGCTCGGGCCGCAAGCGTACCTCTCGTCGACAAGCACGCCGCCCTTGGCGATGTTCGTGCCGTGGCCGCGGGCCTTACCCCCGGTTCTTCGACACGGGGTAAGGCCCGACCACGGTGTGGGGATCTTGGCGCCCCGGTAGCGGTAAGGCTTGATGGCGAACACGTTGGCGGAAGCTGATCAGTACCTCGGAGGCCCTCTCGTACGGGAGGACTTCTTGCTCCTCGCCTCAGCGAAGATCGAGAGCACATCGCCAGTCGCGTAACCACTGGACGTTGCGGCGGGTACAGCCGGTCCGGCCGTCAGCGGTCATGAGTGCCCGGCTCAGAGGTCGAGGTCGGTCAGGACAGTCGTTGCCTGGCCGCGGATGCCCATCTGCGTCAGCACGTCGGCCAGACCACGCGCCGCGTTCTCGGCGTACGGGTCCACCTCCAACACCTTGCGGAAGAGGCCCGCAGCCGTGACCAGGTCGCCACGCTCCGCCTCCAGGCCCGCGAGTCTGGTGAGCGCCTGACGCCACGAGACCTGCGCGTGCGCCCGTACATCCACGGCCCATTCGGCGTCCGGCTCGTCCATGAACGGGTCACCAAGGTACAGATCCACCGCCCGGCGCAGACCCTCTCGGTGCTCGCAGACGGCCAGGGCATGGAACTGGTCCAGATCCACATCGAGATGCTCGACCCGGAGCCGCACCAGGTCGTCGCGCAGTTCCACGTGGTGCTCGGTCGGCCGGGCCCGGTCCGGGTCGAGCGCCCGACGTACGGTCGCGAGCGCCACTGCGAACCGGTTGGCGAGCAGGTCTGGATCGGTGTCGGGCCACAACAGATGCAGGATGGTCTCGCGTCGCACCACAGACCCGTGGCTGGCGACCAGAAACTTCAACAACGTGCGCGCCTTGCGGGAGGTCCACCGGACCGGTTCCTGACCGCCGACCCCCACCACCCCGAAAGTCCCTAGGACGCTGATCCGGGCCTGGGCTGGCACCGCGACCCCCAGCCACCTGTCCACGTGCGTAATCCACGCCTCGGCCCCGGCCCTGTCACACTGACCGGAGGCCGCCGCCAGATACCGGCTCGCGCGGTCCGAGTCACCGAAGGTGACCGCCAACGCCCCCAAGTGCAGATCGATCGGGCCGGCATCGATCGTGCCGTTGTGCGCGAACATCCCGGTATACGGCAGCAACTCGTCGTGGACCACCCGCGCGGCGCCGACGTCACCCAACTCCGCGACCGCACAGGCCAGGAAGGCGAGACCGGGCAACCGGATCATGTCCTGCGGGATCCCCGCACCCTCTCTGGCCACCAACTCATCGACGATGGACCGCGCCTCACCAGTACGCCCGACCTTCGCCAGCGCCAGCGCCAGCCCGGCCCGCCACGCGGGCACGGTGGCCGCGTGTGCATTGACCTGCTCCTCGATCGCCTCCACTATCTCCTCAAGCCGATCGGCCAGGTTCCGCAGGCAGAACAGCTGCCCCGCGTACCAGGTGAACGCGTCCGGCTGGTTGAGAGTCACCCCGAACTCCAGCGCCTCCCCCGCTAACTCCTCGGCCCGCGCGAGGTCACCACGCATGGCGACACGGGTCGCCGTCCAGACCCGGGCCAACCACAGCCGCACCGGGCGATGGATCCGCGCCGCCAACGCCTCCGACAACTCCAGTGCCTCGTCCGACGTCGCGAAGTCGCCGATCATCATCGTCGACTGCGCCACCGCGATCGCGGCGTTGAGCACGTGCGACTCCCCGCCGCTCCGCTCTGCTAGGTCCTCGATCCGGCGCGCCAACCCAGCCACACCCACCGGGTCTTCGAAGGAGGCGTACAACACCGAGAACCGGTCACACAGGATGTCGATCAGGAGGTCCGGGTCCCCCAGCCGCTCCGCAAGTAGGACCGAGGCGAGGCTGCGCTCGAGCACCCGTCCCCGCTCCTGCGGCTCGCGCACCTTCTCCATTGCCCACATCGCGTTGAGCCGCGCAAGGGCACGAAGGTCATCGTCGGGGCAACGCAAAAGGGCCAGCCTGATCAGCTCGACCCGCTCGTCATCGACGCTCGTCGTGCTCGAGTACCAGCCCCGGTGGTTGGCGACCACGGCCCGTACAAGATGCTCATGCAATCCCGCCCGGGCCGCCTCGCGGGCAGCGCCCAACAGCGTGTCCCGGAATCCCGGCAAGCCGGCATAGAACTCCGCGACGCCGCGGGTGATCGCCAGGTCACAACGCTCTGCAGCCGCCGCCGAATCCCCCAACAAGCCCTCCACGCGCGCGAGCAGCCGCACTGCCGCCGCGTGTCCCCCACGCTCGGCCGCCAGCTCGGCGGCCCGACGCAGATGACCAGCAGCGCGCCGTTCGAGCGTAGGATCGGCAGCCCGCCCGTAGTGGTGCCCCAACGCCAGATGGTGTACCTCGGAATCGGCATCCACCGAACGTTCCTCGACCAACTGTCCCACCCGGTGATGCAGGTCGGATCGCTGCAGCGGCCCCACGTCGTCGTACAACGCGATGCGTACAGCCTCGTGGCAGAACCGGAACCGCAGCGGCGCAGCCGAGTGCTCTTCGACCAACGCCGCCTCCGCCGCCGATGCGAGCGCTCGGTCGACCTCAGCCGGGTAGAGACCAGTCACTCCGGCCACCAGGCCCGGCTCGAAAACACGACCGACCACCGCCGCCGCCCGCAGGCACTCCCGCACCGACTCGGGCAGCCGGGCCGCACGGCTCCGGATCACCTGGTGCACATGGGACGGCATCATCTCCCCCACCACCAGGCCCACGTCCGCCCCTGCCACCGGATCGGACGACGTCGAACCAGCGCGCGAGCGCGCGAGTTCGCGCACGAAGAGGGGGTTGCCGCCAGCCACGTCGCACACCCGACCCATGAACTCCTCGGCATCCGGCTGCCCCTCGTCCTCAAGGGACGCCAGCTCCGCGCCCACCAGACGCCTGACTTCGTCGTCGCCCAGGCCTCCCAACGGGAGCCGCACGACCGTCTCCGAAGCACGCAGCACACCAGCGAGCAACTGTTCCGCGGCATCCGACCCGTGCTCGCGTGAGGTCACCAGCAACAACAAGGGCAGGTCAGTGTGATGCTCGACCAGGTGCTCCAGCACCGCAACGGTCTCGGCATCCGCCCAGTGAACGTCGTCGATGAACAGGCACAGGTCATCCGCACTGGTCGCAGCCCGGAGCCATCCGACCATCCCCTCCAGTTGCTGCAACCTCACCCGGGCCGGATCGACCACAGTGGGTACGACCTCAGCCGGCCGATCCGGGGGGAGCGCGCAGGCGGTCCACTCGGGCAGCAGGCGGGCGAGTTGCACACCGGCGTCGCCCAGGTCGCGGACGAGCGCTTCGACGTCTCTACCTGCCAGATCACTTCGGAGCATCTCGAGCATCGGTGCGCGCGCCTCGTCAAGGAACTCTTCGCAGCTCGCCTGCAGCACCCGGGCTCCCCCCGCCTGGGCTCGCGACAGGAACTCGGCGACCAGCCGCGTCTTGCCGATCCCCGCCTCGCCGGTGATCGCGACCACTCGCAACCGGCGGCGCCCCTGCCGCCACACGCGTTCGAGGTGGACCATCTCTGGTCCCCGTCCCACCCAAGGCTCCGTGCCGACCCGCACGTCTGGTCCTCCTCAGCAGTCCGAACCTGGAACCCTAGCCGACTATCCGAGCGAACTTTAAGGAACCTCAAAGGCTGCTCGCGAGACTTTAGGCACCGACCATTCGAAAGGAATCGCTTTGCACCTTCAGCTCACCTCCATCATCCGCACCCGACGCCCCATCGCGGTGTTGGGTGCCGTGGCCCTGGCTGCTTCCGGTCTCGCCCTTGCAACGGCGTCGCCGACCCACGCCGCGGCCCGCCCGTTCACCGACCGCGTGAGCGTCACCACCGGCGGGTTCCACGCCGGCTCCGGGACGAGCCGGGTAGGTGGGGCCAGCCGCCAGACGAACGCCCTAAGCACGGATGGGAGGTTTGCCGTCTTCGAGTCCTCGGCCCCGATGACCAACCGGGCCGGCCAAGCGCGCGTATGGCAGATCTTCGTCCGCGACCGCAAACTCGGCACCACCACGCTGGTCTCGGTGGGTCACCGCGGTCAGCTCGCCAACCACAACAGCGACGAAGCGGTGATGAGCGAGGACGGGCGTTACGTCGCCTTCCGTTCCACCGCCACCAACCTCGTACCCGGCGACACCAACGACAAGTCGGATGTGTTCGTCCGCGACCTGCGACGCGGCACGACCACCCGGGTCAGCACCAGCGCGAGCGGTGGCCAACTCACCATCCCCGGCAACACGCCGGTCGGCGCCGCCTCGCCCGCGATCAGCCCGGACGGTCGGTACGTGGGCTTCATCTCCCATGCGAAGGGGTTGACCAGCGACGACGAACCCGGCGCCCAGGCGTACCTCAAGGACACCGTCACCGGCGCGATCGAGGTCGTCAGCCGCAACTCGCTCGGTGCCACCGGACACGTCGTGACCGGGTCGTCGCTCGGCGTGAGCCGCGGCGGGAAGAAGGTCTCCTTCCTCAGTCTGGACGCCTTCCTGGTGCCCGGGGAGAACAACCACGACACCGATGTCTTCGTCCGGGACCGGAGCGCCGGCACCACAACCTTGGTGGCGGCCGGTGAGGACGGCAGCAAGAACCCCGTCATGAACACCGAGGGCACGCACGTGGCGTTCGTCGCGCGCAACGCCGAGGTGTCGTTGCCCGGCGCGCCCGCAGGCATCGACCAGGTGTACATCCGCGACCTGGCAACCGGCACAACCCTTGCGGCCAGTCGCCACTCCGACGGCGCCTGGGCCAACGACCACTCCAAGGCCCCCGCGATCAGCCGGGACGGGCGCCACGTCAGCTTCAACTCTTTCGCGAGCAACCTCGTCGGCGGGGACACCAACCGCCAGGCCGACGTCTTCCGCCACGACACCGCCACCGGTCGGACGATCCGGGTGAGCCTGCGCAGCAACGGCACCCAGAGTTCACATGCATCCGGCATCACCGCGATCAGCGGCAACGGGATGCACGTGCTCTTCGAGTCCCACGCCCCGGACATCACCCCGCTGCCCACCTCCAACTGGGGCAACGTCTTCGTCCGATCAGTCGACGGCTCCTACCCCGCGATGCGGGCCAGCGTCGGTATACTGCCGACCAAGACCCCCCGGGCGACGAAGCGGAAGGTCCGGACCACCGGTATCGCCGCCGGCCAGCCGGTAAAGGTGGTGTGGAAGCAGGGCAAGCGCAGGACCACCAATAATCTCAGCGTCCGCTCCAACGCAATCACGTTGAAGGCACCTAAGCGCCATGGGAAGTACAAGGTCACTGTCTCGTACGCTGGCAAGTTGCTGCGCACCCGAACCATCCAGGTGAGATGACGGCGCCTCGCCACCAGGAAACAAAGTCCTCCATGGCACCCACACGGGTGGCTGTGGAGGACTTCCTACATTCAGCTACGAGCCGTTCCCGGGAACGATGACGCCCGCCGGAGTCTCGGTTCTGCTCCGGGATCTGAGATCGGCGGCGAACTCCCGGAGCGTCGGAGCCTGCCCACGCGCACTGCCGGTTCCCGCAGTCCGGGCAGTCCCGACCGCACCCGCAGCCGGATGTCGCCGCGGGAACCTCCGGGCTGGAATGGGCCTTAGACAAGCCACATGCCACTCGGAGGTTCTCGCTCGTTCAACGAGGCTCGCCGCTACCAGCGTCCTGGCCGGGTACGCCTAGATCTGGTGGAGGTGAGGGGACTGGAACCCCTGGCCCCTGAAACAGGAGCCGAGGCTTCGCCATCTCGGCGAATCTCGGACCTACCGCCTCACACAAGCTCTGACCTGGGAGGATGCCCCGAACCTAGGACAACGACTCAGGTCAGAGTACTGCGGGGTCTCGGCCGATCTCGGTCTCTCCCACCCCGTTTCGGAGACGATTGCGCTGGGCTTCTGCTGGCAACTGGAGGGTAGTCGCTCCGCAGTCGCCATTGGTGCTGGCCCAGGGCCGGCCCGTCCAGGTGGCTGAGACTCAGCAACTTCTCCTGTTTCGACCACTGGATACGAACGACGCATCTACATTGCGGAGCATGGGTTGGGTACTTTTCACCGGCGGGCAAGATCAGCTTCAAGGAGTACGCCGTTGGGTGGCTCGCTGCGCAGACGTTCGACGAAGGAACCCACGAGGCCGTCGAACTGCGGCTACGCCTGCATGCCTACCCGACCTTGGGCCCGAAGCTGCTGGCCGAGGTCAAACCTTCCACGATCCAAAACTGGCTTCGCGGGCTGTCCGAGCTTGCGCCGACGTATCGCAAGGTGCTCTACGCCAATGTGTCCACGGTGTTCACCGCGGCGGTCGACGACAACCTGATCCAGAAGAACCCGTGCAAGGCCCCATCGGTCCGACGCCCCAAGACCGAACCGCGCAAGATGGTGCCCTGGACGGTCGAGCAGGTCGACGACGTGCGCGAAGCGCTCACTGAGAAGTACCGGCTGCTGGCGCATCTCGGAGCAGGACTCGGTCTGCGGCAAGGAGAGATCTTCGGCCTCTCCCCTGAGGACATCGACATCGATAACGCCGAGGTGCGTGTGGTCCGACAGGTCAAGATCCGCTCCGGCAACAAGCTCCTCTTCGGACTCCCCAAGGGACGCAAGACCCGCACTGTCCCGCTCCCCGACTCGGTTCTCGAAGCGATCAACGTGCACATGACCAAGTTCCCTCCGCGGGACGTCACCATGGCGTGGGACCGCCTCGACGGCGCAGAGCGCACGGTCTCCCTCCTGCTCACCACCCGCGAAGGCGGCGCACTGAACCGCAACTACTTCAACACACGGATTTGGCGACCTGCGCTGGAGAAAGCAGGCATCGAGTCAAAGCGTGAGAACGGGTGCCATGCGCTGCGGCACTTCTATGCGAGCACGCTCCTCGACGGCGGCGAGTCGATCAAGGCGCTCAGTGAGCACCTGGGCCACAGCGACCCGGGCTTCACGCTGCGGACCTACACCCACCTCCTGCCGACCTCGAACGAGCGGACCCGCAAGACGATCGACGCAGTCTTCGGGCACGACAGCGACGACACTTCGACCGAGAGCGAAGTGGACGATGACTAGGGCGTCTGTCGGCCCCGAGTTGTCGCTACAGCATTTGTTCCCTGAAGTGGGTACAATCGATGTCGTGAGTGACTCGACGGTGTCCCGGCTCGGCGTCCTGGCCGCACGGCGCTGGGGCATGTTCACCACCGCCCACGCCGAGGCGGTCGGGGTCTCGCGCAAGCAGCTTGTGCGAATGACAGCGAGTGGGGTGCTTGAACGTCTGGCTCATGGCGTCTATCGGATGGCCGGCTCTCCCCCACAGGATCACGAGAGCATCTACGCAACTTGGCTGGCGCTGGGCGGTGCAACCTCCCAGCCGACCGAGGCCGGCGCACCTGCCCTGGTGGCGGCTGGGGTCACGGCGGCCGTGGTGCACGAGATCGGCGACTTCTTCCTCGACGGCATCGACTTCATCGTCGGTTCCCGCAAGACCACGCGCCTGCCCGACGTACGCCTGCGCATCCGCCCGCTCACTCCTGCCGACGCCACCTCCGTCAACGGGCTGCCGACTCTCACGACAGAACGAACCATCACCGACCTGCTCGCACTCGGCACGGACACCTCACTTATCGACGACGCCCTGCGCGAGGCCGCCCGGTTCGGCAAGATCACCGACCCGCAGCGGCTGCGGGCCGACCTGACAGCAGCCCCGGCCCGACTGAGGGACGATGCAGGCGTCCTGCTCGAATCGCTCGACGAAATCCTGGCTCCCAACGCAGAGGGGGCGCTCCATGGTTGACGCACAGGGGTATGGCGACTGGCGCGCCGTGGAGCTCGCGATCAAGGACGCCGCGAAGAAGGCCGCCCGCGAAGCCGGTGCCGGCGTCAGCGCGGCCACAGTGGACGCGCAGATCCGCCAAGCCCGCTACGACCGGTTCCTGTCCCGCGTGTTCGCCGAGGGCGAGGCCACCGAGTGGATGCTCAAAGGCGGCCTGAGCATGCTGGCCCGAGTCCCACGATCGCGGACCACCAAGGACGTCGATCTTGCAGCGCGCGGAGCCACCGACCTCGACGAGGCCGAACGACAGCTGTCCACACTGGTCGCTGTCGATCTGGGTGACCACCTCACGTTCCGCCTCACGAGGTCGCTGCCGACCGGCGCTGGCGAGAACCAACCCGGCCTGGCCACGCGCCGTTTAATCTATGCCTGCCTCGACGTCGACACCGGCGCGCAGATCGACACGGTCACCGTGGACGTCGTCGTGGGCCCGGCACCCATCGGGACACCCGAGTACGTCGAACCGGCCAACCGCCTGCAGCTGAAGAGACAGCTCGTCACTCACCCCTACCGACTGTTCCCGGTCGTGGATCAGATCGCCGACAAGGTCTGCGCGACCATGAGCACTGACTACCCGGGCGGGCGTCGTAGTAGTCGCGTCAAGGACCTGGTCGACCTCGTCGTGCTCGCCCAGACCCAGTCGGTAGACCTCGGCGAACTACGAGTCGCGATCGCCACCAAGCAGGCACTCAGCGGCATGGCCCCGTTCGCCGCATTCACCATCCCCGAGACCTGGCACCGCACCTACCCGAACACAGCGAAGGGTGTGCCGTCTGCCCAGACCCACACGGCCGCGGAGGCCGCAACCCTGGTCGCACGGTTCGTCGATCCAGCCCTCGCCAACGCGGGCGATGCATCGACTTGGGACCCCGTGCAGCTCGCTTGGAGCGCGACGGCGAGCGTACCCAAAGCGTACCCAGCGGGCTGATCGACAGCGTTTGCGCAGGTCAGGGCGGGTCAGTCGGTCACTATTACGACATCTGATCAGCGCTCGCTGATCGAGCTCGCCCCTCGCTGATCGAGCTCGCCCCTCGGTGATCGAGCTCGCCCCTCGGTGATCGAGCTTGTCGAGATCCGGCCCCGGAACCACGGAAACGCGGTGACGGGGCCGGTCTCGCTTTACCGCTGGTCGAGGACGGGCCCCCTGGCTCGCCGGCATCCCCGACGGGGTCGCCGAGCACCCGTCGCGGGCCCAAATGAGCAGTGGTCGGGACCGGACCCAGACCTCTCATGGAAATACTTGGAAAGTATCTCTCAGGGCGATACAATCCAAGCATGAAGTCGAGGGAGGCTCTCCGTGCGCTAGCCGAGATCACCGCCTACCAGTGGGGCATGGTGACGGCGGCCCAAGCCAGCATGCACGGCATCACCCGGCTCGATCTCTCCCGACTCGCCGCCGACGGCCAGCTGGAACGCGTCGCTCACGGGGTCTACAAGGACGCCGGTGCTCCCGGCGGCCCGCACGACGCCCTGAAAGCGGCCTGGCTCAGCACCGATTCGAAGGAGATGGGCGAGGCGCGCCTCAAGGACGGCGCCAGCGGCGTGGTCGTGGCAGGAGAATCCGCCGCCGAGCTGCATGCCATCGGTGACTTCCGCGCCCTACGGCATGAGTTCGTCTGCCCCGGCCGCCGGCAGAGTCAGCGCAGCGCGATCCGCTACCGCCAGCGCACGCTCGACCCCAGCGACGTCACGCTCGCCGATGGCCTGCCGGTCATGACGATGGAGCGCACCATCGCTGATCTCGTCGACGAGGTGGGCGACCTCAGTCTCGTCGCCGACGCACTACGCGACGCCTCTCGCAAGCGGGACCTCGACCTCGAGCGGCTCGGATCACTCCTCGCTCCCCATGCCCGGCGCAACGGATTCAAGAAGGGTGATGGAGCCGCCCTGCTGGATCGGCTGATGGAGATCGCAGGCATTGACCCGGAGGCTGTCGCTCGACGAGTCGCCGCCGACGCGTCGCTCGGCTCCCGGGTCGCTGCGACCTACCTCACCCGCCTCAGCCAGGAACACATCGCGCGGCTAGTCATGACTCCCGAGATGCAACAGACCATCCGCTCGACCCAAGAGTCGGTTGCCGCAACGGTCCAGAGCGCGATGGCGCCCAAGCTTGCCGCCATCGACGCAACCGTGGCGGGGGTGAGCGCCAACGTGGTCAAGAACTCCGGTCTCGACGAGATCGCGCGCCGCATCTCAGCTCAAGTCGTCAACAGCAACGTCATGGAGGAGTTCAGCCGAGCCTGGGTCAAAGCTCTGAGCGAAACCATCGCGGTCGAGCCGGAACCGATCACAGCCAATTGTGAGACACAGAATGCGGTCACGCGTGACTGAGCCCGAGTCCTACTCCACTCCGCGAGGCGTCGAGAACGCAATCAAGGACGCCGCGAAGAGAGCGGCTGCTGCCGATCCTTCGCTCGACGTCAACAACCGCATCCAGCTGGAGCACTTCAACCGCTTCCTGAGCCGGGTGTTCTCCGAGGCCGAGGAGTCCGACTGGGTGCTGAAGGGCGGCACGGGCATGCTCGCCCGAGTGCCTTCGACGCGCTCCACTCGGGACATCGACCTGTACCGCCGCGGCTTCACGCTCACCCAAGCCCTCGATGACCTGGTCCGCCTGGCGGAGATCGACCTCGGCGATCACTTCCGCTTCCAGTACGTCAGCCACACCGAGTCGATCGGCAACGACGCCCAGCCCTACACCGAGGGCTACGAGGTCAGGTTCGAGATCTTCGTAGGGCTCAGCAGCAAGGGATCGCTGCAGGTGGACCTCGCCGTAGGTACCGGGATCACCGGAGAGGTCACCACGACCGCCCCGGCGAATGCACTGGAACTGCCGCGCCTCGTCAACCACCAGTACCGCCTCTACCCCGTCGTTGACCAGATCGCCGACAAGGTCTGCGCGACCATGACCGAGTACAACGAACGCTCGTCGAGCCGCGAGAAGGACCTCGTCGACCTTGTCGTGTTCGCGACCACCCAGGAGGTCGATGGCACCGCGCTGCGAATCGCCACCGTCACCGAGATGCGCCGACGCCAGATGGAGCCGTTCGACGGCTTTGCGGCGCCCTCCACATGGGGAACCGGCTACGCGAAGCTGAGCAGGCCCGTCCCCTACTGCGCGAACTACCGCACGGTCGACCTCGCCGCGGCACTCGTCACACGGCTCATCAACCCAGCGCTTTCGGGTGACGCCGACGGCAAGACCTGGTCGCACGAAGCCCTCCACTGGACCTGAAGCCCCGCGTCGCGGTCCGGCTGAAGCCCATCATTCCCCTGCGTTCTGACGGCGCATCGGGCATGACCTTCACCGCTACCGACGACGGCTCTCGCCGTTACGATGGAGCCGTGCCCGAGATCTTCGGCAGCACCGCCCGCGGCGACGACCATGGGGACAGTGACGTCGACCTGCTCGTCGACTTCGCCCCCGACACCAGCATCATCGACATCATCGGAATCCAGCAGGAGCTCGAAGACCTGCTCGGTGTCCGCGTCGACCTGATGTCATGCAGCGGGCTGAGCGAGCGAGTCCGCGCCCGGGCCGAGAAGGATCTGCTGCCGCTGTAGGCCAGCTCCCCGCCGAGGTTCTCGGCGACATCACGGCCGCCATCAACGCGATCCACGCCCACCTGAAGCCCGGCCCCATCTCCACTCCCACGCAGTCCGGAGGCGTCGACCATCTCCGCTGCGTGTGCCAAGTCGAGCAGCAGCTCGTGGTCGGCCTAGCTCGGCCTCGAAGGCGCGGGGGCCCACTCCCGCGACCGCGTTGCTTCCCGAGGGCCGAGAAGGAGGCCCTCGCTCGCCTCGTCTACGACCCCAGAAGTCCGCACAACCTCGACGGGTTCAGCGACCTTCGGCCCGCTGCTTCAGAGCCGCGACGTTGGCGTCGAAGCCGCGGCGCAGAGCGCGACCGAGCAGCCCGGCGACCACAGGTGACAGCGGTCCGATGATCTCGAAGTGAGAGGTGTAGCGGCTGCGGCCCGAGCCCAGGTCGACGACGCGTTGGTCGCGGCGGCTCCGCAGCAGACCGCCGGGCGCCGGCTTCATCGAATAGCTGAATCCTTCTCCCGGCGCGACGGAGTTCACGAACTCCCGCTGTCGGAACGTCCGCCGTCCGACCAGCGCGACCTGCATGTCGATCGCACCCCCCGGCCGCAGTTCGCAGCGCACGTCACGGGCAAAGGGGTTCCAGTCGCGGTAGGCATCGAAATCGGTCAGCACCTCCCACACGGTGGCGGCTGGAGCGTCGATCTCGATCTCGTGGTCATGTCTGAACGCCATGCCACGCATCCTCACCTGTTACTCACCATGCCGCTAGATGCAAGTCGTGCCCGACGGGATCATCACCCAGCCTTCGTGCGTTACGTCGCGCGCCGAGACGCTGCAGTCTGAGCACGGCACGGGCTTGTCCAAAATTGGTCATTCGTCCGCAGCCGACGGTGCGCACACTGGATCAGAGGGCTCGTCCCGAGCCTAGGGACCTTGGGGGTGCGCGTCCGTGCGCCGAACGATGATCTTCCTGTTGACGACCCTGTTGGCGGCTGCGTTGGCGGCCGTCGGTCCAGCCGAAGGCGCGGACACGGGGAACGCGGCTCCACACCCGGGCAGGATCGTCAGCGACGATCCCTCGGCGTTCACGCCGCACATCATGGACGGCGACGTCCAGACCATGACCAAGGTCGGCAATCTGATCGTGGTCGGAGGCAACTTCACCACCGTGCGCAACGCGGGAAGCTCGACCGACATCCCGCGCCGCAACCTCTTCGCCTTCAACGCGACCACGGGTCTGATCAGCACGACCTTCGCGCCGAATCCCAATGCCCAGGTCAGCAAGGTGCTGCCAGCCCCCGACGGCCAGTCGGTCTACATCGGCGGCAACTTCACCAGTGTCACCTCCAACGGGACGACGACCTCGGTGAGCCGTCTCTACAAGGCGGACATCACCACCGGCGCCCGGATCACGCAGTTCCAGCCGGGCACTCTCAACGGCGAGGTCCGCGACATCTCGGTGACCGGCGGCCGACTCTGGATCGCCGGCAAGTTCACCCACGTCCAGGGCCAACCGCAACGGGCACTCGCCACCATCAATGCCACCACCGGGGCCCGGGACACCTACTTCACCGGCGTGCTCGCCGGCTCGCACCAACCCAACACCACCACCAGCGTCCTGCAGATCGCGAGCAACCCGGCGAACAACCAGCTGGTCGCGATCGGCAACTTCGCCACCGTCAACGGCAGCAACCGGCACCAGTTCGCGGTGTTCGACATCTCCGGCGCCAGCTACGCACTGGCGAACTATGCGACGACCCAGTTCGAATCCGGATGCAACCCGGTCTTCCACACCTATATGTCAGACGTGGAGTACTCCCCCGACGGCACCTTCTTCGTCGTCGCGACCGCGGGCGGCTATGGGGGCTACACCGCCAGCATGAACGGCACCAGCGGATGCGACGGCGTCTTCCGCTACGAGACCAACGCCACGGGCGCCGACGTCCGGCCGACCTGGTCCGCCTACACCGGTGGCGACACCACCTGGACCGTCGAGGTGACCCAGGACGTCGTCTACGCCGGCGGCCACCAGCGCTGGCAGAACAACCCCACCACCGGAAACACCGCCGGCGACGGCGCGGTCTCCCGTCCCGGCATCGCCGCCCTCAACACCCTCAACGGCCTGCCCTGGGCCTGGAACCCGACCCGCACCCTCGGGGCCGGCGTCCGGGACATGATCGCCACCGACCAAGGGCTCTTCGTCGGCTCGGACACCGACACCTTCGCCGGCGAGACCCACCGCAAGGTCGCGTTCCTGCCCTTGGCCACCGGCGAGCAGCTGCCACCGCAGGTGCCGCTCGCCCTGCCCGGCGACATCTTCCGCGTCGCCAGCGGCGGCTCGCAGTTGCTCCGCCGCGGGTTCGACGGAACCCAGGTGACGTCGTCCGCCAACGCGCCCAACGGCTCCGGATGGGGCACCTCGGTGGGCGCCTTCATGATCAACGGCATCCTCTACACCGGCTACGCCAACGGCAACCTCACCCGCCACACCTTCGACGGAACCACCTACGGCCCCGAGACCGCCGTCGCCGCAGGCGATGCGCTCTCCCGGATGGACGCCTGGCACGACAGCGACCTCCCGGACATCAGCACGATGTTCTACGACCGCGGACAGATCTACTTCACCCGCAACGGCGAGAGTTCCCTCTACCGCCGGGCGTTCGAGCCGGAGTCGGACATCGTCGGCCAGCAGCGGTTCGCCGCAGGCTCGGTCACCGGAGTCAGCTACTCCACGATGCGCGGAGCGTTCGTGGCGAACGGACGCCTCTACTTCGCGACCAGCTCCGGAACCCTCAACGTCGCCAATTGGAACGGCACCGGCGCGGTCTCCGGCACAGCCAGCGTGATCTCCACCGCCGGCACCGGCTGGTCGTCGCGGGCGATGTTCCTCTACCAGGGCTCCACGATCACCCCGCCGCCCCAGCAGCCGCCGTCGGCATCCTTCACCGTCTCCTGCACCCTGCTCGCCTGCTCGTACAACGCCTCGGCGTCGGACGACTCCGACGGCACGATCACCAACTATGCATGGAACTTCGGCGACGGACAGACGGCCGCCGGCCCGAGTTCGACCACCAACCACACCTACGCCTCCGCAGGCTCGCGGACGGTGACCCTGACGGTGACCGACAACGACGGCCTCACGGGTACGACGACGCGGGTCGCCAGCCCCTCGCAGACCGCCAACCCCGTGACTTTCGTGGGTGCTGCGACCACCACCGGGAACCGGCAGAACCACACGGTCACGATCCCGGCATCGGTCCAGGCCGGTGATCTACTCGTGCTGTTCTTCACCGCCAACAGCACCACGCCGGCGTACTCGGTGCCGGCAGGCTGGACCCAGGCCGAAGCGGTGGCCGGCGGCGGGATCGTCGGGCGCCTGTACACAAGGCTCGCCACGGCCGCAGACGCCGGCTCTGCGGTGACGGTGGTCTCAAGCGGCTACGCCAAGGACGCCACGACCGTCGCCGCCTACCGCGGCGTCGACACCGGCACACCACTGACCGACACGGCGATCCTGCTGCAGACCAGTGACACCGCTGCGCACGTCACTCCGGCGGTCACCGCGCCGGACGGTGAGCAGTGGCTGGTGAGCCACTGGACCGACAAGAGCGGCGCTACCTCCGGGTGGACACTGCCCGCAGGCGTCACCCAACGGTCCACGGGCGCCGGCTCCCCGAGCGGCCACATCGCAGCGGTCCTGGGCGACAGCGGCGGGCCGGTCTCCTCCGGGCCACAAGGCGGCCTGAGCGCGACGGCGAACTCGGTCGGCAGCGCTGCGGTGACCTTCAGCCTGTTGGTCAATCCGTCGTAACCGGGCAGGACACCTTCAGTCCTGAGAACGCGCCGGGTCGTTGGCCGGAAGGGCGTCCACTGCCCACTCCATCCGCTTCCAGTCAGGCCCCGCGACGACGCCTTCGCCTGGCTCGATCAAGCCGTACGCGGAGAAGAGCTGACCAGCGACTGCACCTGAGGCACCGCCGTCGACCTACTCCCCCAGATCGATCAGCCCGTGCCCGAGCCGTCGAGAGACGCCCATCAGCATCTCGACGAGCTCGGGCGCGGTTGCCTGGATCTCGCCGGCGCGCCAGGCGGTGGCGGTCTCGACGAAGCCGCCGATACCGACCAACAACACCACCCGCAGCTCGGTGTCGCTGACGTCGGGCGCCAGGTGTGGTTCGACGTAGACCCGGAACAGATCGACGACGGTGCCGATCGTCTCGCGACGCATCGCCTCGAGCAGGTCACTGCCACCATGGTCGCCGAAGAAGATCTGAGTGTTGCCGGCGTTGGTGGCGATGAAGTCGATGATCGTCTCCAGCGCCACTCGCAACTGCACCGCCGGCGCCGCTTCGAGGTGCGGTTCGACAGAGGCGAGCAGGAGCGCCGTCACCTCTTGGCGCACCTCGCCGGCGACGGCGGCGAGGAGGGCATCGCGGTCGGTGAAGTTCTCGTAGAAGTAGCGATCCGTGACGCCGGCCCGGGCACAGACGCCTCGCATCGTGACGGCTGCCCAGCCCTGCTCGCACCACAGGTCGCGGCCCGCTTCGAGCAGCGCCGTCCGGCGCTGGGCGCGACGTTCCGCGGCGGTTCGTCCGCCGTACGAACGCTGAGTGGCGACACGCGACATGACATGGATCTTGACATCCACCCCCTTGCCACAGCAATCTGCGGGCATGCGCCTTCACAATTGGTCGGCACCGGGGTTGTCGCTCCGGAGCCGGATCACGATGGACGTACTCGCCGCGACCTGGCGCCCGCTGACCGCTGTGCTCCCCTCCGGCCGGTTGGGCACCCTGATCTCTCGGAAACTCATCGCCGGAGGGCTCGCGTTCGCCTCCCCACCCGTGCGCGGCGCAACCTTCACCCCGGTCGAACAACCGTCCGCGGACGGTCCGATCGTGCGGGGCGAGTGGGTCCGGACCCCGGCCACCGACCGCACCGACGGCGTCGTGCTCTACATCCACGGCAGCGGATACGTGGTCTGTTCAGCCCGCACCCATCGCGGTCTCACCTCGCAGATCGCGGCGCGCACCGGCCACCCGGTCTTCTCGATCGACTACCGACTCGCCCCCAACAACGCCTACCCCGCAGCACCCCAGGACGTGCGTGCCGCGTGGGACTGGCTCCTCGCCCAAGGGCACGATCCCTCCCGGATCGTCGTCGCCGGCGACTCAGCCGGTGGGCATCTGGCGCTCACCCTGGTACTCGGCCTGGCCCGTGCCCACGAGCCGCTGCCTGCCGCCGTCGTCACCCTCTCGCCCGTCATCGACCTGGACCTCGCCCGGAGCGCCGTCCGCGACCGGGTCGAGCACGACCCCTTCGCCTCCCCACACGTCGCGCGCCGGGTGATGGCGCACTACGCCGACGATGCCGCCCGCAGCGACGAGGGCCTCCGGATCGCGTTCGACGACATCGACGCCTTCCCGCCGACGCTGGTCCACGCTGGCTCCCGCGAGATGCTCGCCGCCGACTGCACCGAACTGGCGCGCCGCATCCGCGCCGCCGGCTTCCCCGTCGAGCACCGGGTCTGGCCCGGCCTGATGCACGTGTTCCAGGCGATGACCGCGTTGATGCCCGAGAGCAACCGGGCACTCGACGAGATCGCCGACTTCATCGGCGTCCACCTCACGGACGTCGCCCAGTCACCGGTCGCGGCGACGATCCCAACGCAGGAGGCAGCGACAGCATGATCGGATTCACCAAACCGCTGACGAAGCGGGCCAAAGCCGTAGTGACCGGTGCCGGCAGCGGGATCGGCCGCGCCCTCGCCGTCGAACTCGCCGCCCGTGGCGGCCACGTGGTCTGCGCCGACATCGACGAAACCGGCGCCAAGGAGACGGCCCGGCTGGTCGAACGGGCCGGCGGCACCGCGATCACGGCGCACTGCGACGTCAGCCGCTCCGACGACGTCGTCGCACTCCGTGACCGTGCCCTCGACTGGTTCAACGAGGCACCGACGCTCCTGATCAACAACGCCGGTATCGGTGCTGGGGGTCGCACCGTGGGCAAGGCGAGCCTGGACGACTGGGCGCGGACGCTGGGGATCAACCTGTGGGGCGTCATCCACGGCTGCCACCACTTCCTTCCGGCCATGAAGGAGGCGGGTCGCGGCGGCGTCATCAACACCGCCTCGGCAGCCGGGTTCGCCGCCGGGCCTCGGATGGCTGCCTACAACGTCAGCAAGGCCGGGGTGATGAGCCTCTCCGAGACCCTGGCGACCGAGCTCGCCGGTACCGGTGTACGCGTCACCGTGCTCTGCCCGACGTTCGTGAAGACCAACATCTTCAGCGGTGACCTGATCGAGAGTTCCGTGGCGGGGGCTGCGGCACGGATCGCCGACTTCGCCGGAATGTCACCGGAGAAGGTCGCCCGGATGACGCTCGACGATCACGACAAGGGCCGTCTGTACGTCGTCCCGCAGCTGGACGCCAAGGCGATCTGGCTCGCCAAACGGCTCACCCCCACCACGCATGCCCGAGTCGGCGGCATGCTCGCCCGACTCGCCCCGTTCGCTCCCGAGGAAGAAGGACCGCGATGAGCTACGACTTCGACGCGATGCTGCAGACCATCAAGGACAAGCAGTGGTCGCTGGCCGACATCGATTGGGAGGCACCCGGCGCGGAGACCATGTCGGCCGAGACACGGCAGCGCCTGAAGCCGTTCATGGCCGACCTCGTCTGGATCGAGCACATCGGTGCCCGTGGCTTCGCAGCACTCGCCACCAAGGCACCGACGCCGACGATCCGGGAGATCTACCAGTACTTCCACGCCGAGGAGCAGAAGCACGCCAACGCCGAACTCGCCCTGATGAAGCGGTGGGGCATGCTCGACGGCGACCGGATCCCAGAGCCGAACATCCAGGTGAAGATGGCGATCAAGGTCCTCGACAGCTACGGCGACAATCTTCCCCTGGCGGCACTCGCGGCGCTGATCCCGTTGCTGGAGGTCGCTCTCGACGGCGCCCTGGTGAAGTTCCTGACCGATGAGGTCAGCGATCCGGTCTGCGCCCAGGTGTTCCGGCACATCAACTCCGACGAGGCACGCCACATCACCACCGACTTCGAGGTGATGGAGCTGATCGGGATGGGCGGGACGGTCGACCAGCTGACCAACGCTGTGACGCTGCTGGACCCGCGCATCGTGGTCGGGCTGATCGTGGTCTTCGTGCCGCTGATCAGCAAGATCCGCAACAACGTCGTGGCGATGGGTCTTGAGGAACGCAAGCTGATGAACGCCATCCGCCGCTACAACAAGATCGGCAGCCGCGGCGTGCACACCCAGAAGCTGGTCTCCTACCACGTCCTCAAGGCGATGGGCGCGATGATCGTCAACGAGCGGCACCCCTATCACCGGCTCCTCGCGGATCCGCTGGTCGCAATCACCAACCACGTACCACGCAGCCTGTTGGGCAAGCCCCAGTCCTGGGTCGACGGGCTCTCCCCCGAGTCGGTCGCCTCGTGATCAATCCCCAAGCCCAGCAGCCGTTCACCGGCCGTCTGCTCACTGGCACCGACTGGTTCGAGACCTACTACCGCGGCGAACGTGTCGCCCTGCTCGCCACCGGCGCCGAGGCGGCGACGATCCTGCCCGAACTGCTGCACACGGCGGCCTCGGTGACGGTCTTCGAGGAGTCACCGACGTGGGTGACCCCGGTCCGTATCCCGACCCGCAGGCTGCGGCGTCTCGCATCGAAGGCCTACCTGCGGGTGTCGGTGCGCGATCCCTGGCTGCGGCGCCAGTTGACGCCGCACCGCTTCGACTCGCACCGCACGCAGGCCTCCCCCAGTTACTACACGGCTCTGCAGGATCCGCGTACCCGGCTGGTCCACTGGCCGGCCTACGCCATCGTGACTCAGGGCGTGCGTGCGACCGACGGCGTCGAGTACCGATTCGACACGATCGTCGTCGGCACCACCTCCCGATTCGCCGGCACCGAACAGCCCACGCAGAAGGAGGTCGGATGAGCCAGCAGCCCGACCACGAGGTGATCATCGTCGGTGGCGGCCTGTCCGGGATCGGCGTCGCCATCGTCCTCGACCGCGCCGGCTTCAGCGACTACCTACTGCTGGAGGAGGGCGACGGCTTCGGTGGCGCCTGGCATTGGAACACCTATCCGGGTGTCGGCGTAGACATCCCGTCGTTCTCCTACCAGTTCTCCTTCGAGCAACTCTCCGGGTGGTCGCGGGTCTACGCCCCGGGCGCGGAGCTGAAGGCGTACGCCGAGCACTGCGTCGACAAGTACGACGTGCGGCGCCGGAGCCGCCTCAACGCACGCGTCTCCGACACCGAGTTCGACGACGAACTGGACCTATGGCGGGTCCGGCTGGCCAACGGCGAGATGGTGACGGGACGTTTCCTCGTCTCGGCGACCGGCGTCCTGACCAAGCCGAAGAAGCCGGAGATCCCCGGTGTCGACGACTTCCGCGGCACGATGATCCATACCGCACGGTGGGACCACTCGGTGGATCTCACCGGCAAACGCGTCGGGATCATCGGCACCGGTGCCTCCGCCGTCCAGATCATCCCGTCCATCGCACCCCAGGTGGAACAACTCACCGTCTTCCAGCGCACCCCGATCTGGTGCCTGCCGAAACCCGATGCACCGTTGCCCTGGCCGGTGCGTACGGTGCTCGGCCTGGTGCCCGGCTCGAAGGCAGTCGCTCGTCTGGCTGCGCAGTCGTACGTCGAGGTCACCTTCCCGCTCGCCGCCCACTTCCACGGTTACCTGCCGACGGCGAGCGCGGGCGAGAAGCTCGGGCACCTCCACCTGCGGCGTTCCGTGCGCGACCCTGAGGTGCGCCGAAAGCTGACGCCGAACTACTCGTTGGGCTGCAAACGTCCCAGCTTCTCGAACGTCTACCTCAAGACGTTCAACCGAGACAACGTGCTGCTCGACGTCGACCCGATCGCCTCGGTCACCGCAGACGGTGTGCAGACCACATCCGGTACCGAGCACGAGCTGGACGTACTGATCCTGGCCACCGGCTTCAAGGTCTTCGAGAAGGGCAACATGCCGCCGTTCCCGGTCACCGGCAGCGGCGGCGCCGACCTGGAGAACTTTTGGCTGACCCACCGTTTCCAGGCCTACCACGGAGTGAGCGTGCCGGCGTTCCCCAACCTGTTCTCGGTGTTGGGCCCCTATGGCTACAACGGGTCCTCATACTTCAACCTGATCGAGACCCAGAGCCGCCACATCGTCCGGCTCCTCGAAACAGCGCGGAAGCGCCGGGCCACCAGGGTCGAGGTCACCGAACGGGCGAACGCCGCCTACTTCGCCTCGGTGCTCGCACGGCGCGACAAGCAGGTGTTCTTCCAAGGTCAGTGCTCCACCGCCAACAGCTACTACTTCGACGAGCACGGCGACGTCCCGCTCCGACCATCATCGACCCTGGAGACGATGTGGGACGCGAACCATTTCCCTTTGCAGGACTACACATTCACCTGATCCGGACCGGACTGCGTGACACCGCTACGCGGTCACCTGCCTGGTGATGTCGCGGGCCGTCCGGGGAGAAAGCGACCAAGCATCCTGCCCGGACCGCCGCCGTTGAACCAGTCATCGCCAACTTTCGCCGTACATCGCGAGGATGCGCCGCTAGGCTGGGCCGCGGTTCTGACCCTGCACACACGGAGGCGCACTCATGGGACTCATTCAGGCAGCGATCGGTGCGCTCGGCGGCACCTTGGCCGACCAGTGGAAGGACTTCTACACCGTCCCCAACGGTCTGGCTCCGACGGCGGCGCTGTTCTCCGCTGTCCCGCGTGGCACCAACAATGACCGCGGTTCCAACACCAAGGCCTCCGACGGTGTGATCACCAACGGCTCCAAGATCGTGGTGCCCGAGGGCTACGGCCTGGTGCTGATGCAGGACGGCGCGATCACCGGTTTCGCTGCCGAAGCCGGCGCCTATGAGTGGAACTCCGAGGCGCAGGATTCGCAGTCGATCTTCGCCGGGAACGGCATCGTGAGCCCGCTGATCACCACGTCGTGGGAGCGGTTCAAGTTCGGCGGCCGGCCGAGCTCGCAGCAGCGCGCCTACTTCGTGACGCTCAAGGAGCTGCCCAACAACCGCTTCGGAACCCAGTCCGAGATCTACTGGGACGACGCCTACATGAACGCTCAGGTCGGTGCGGTCACCCGCGGTACCTACACGTTGAGCATCACCGACCCGATCCTCTTCATCAAGGCGTTCGTGCCCGCTGCCTACCTCGAGCCGGGCCGCGTCTTCGACTTCACGGACGTCGACAACGACGCCGCCTCGCAGCTCTTCAACGAGGTGGTCGGCTCGCTCGCCCCCGCGTTCTCGATGTACACCAACGACCCGGCCAAGGGGAACCGGATCACCAAGATCCAGCAGGACTCGGTCGGATTCGCACAGAGCCTCTCGGCCGCCGTCGAGCAGAACTACAAGTGGGCCTCGGGCCGCGGCCTGGAGATCGTCTCCACCGCGATCATCGCCATCGAGTACGACGAGGCCACCCGCGAACTGCTCCGCAACGTCCAGCGCGCCGACGCCCTCTCCGGCGCCCGCGGCAACTCCAACCTGCAGGCCTCGGTCGCCGCGGGCATGGAGTCGGCCGGCGCCAACGCCGGTCCCGGCGGGATGATGGGCATGGGTATGGCGGCCAGCTCGATCGGCATCGGTGGCCTCCAGCAGCCGGTCCCCGGCGTGGGCGCCCAGTCCACTCCGCCTGCCGCCCCGGCAGCCGCCGCACCTGCGGCACCCGCCGAGCCGGCTCCGGCCGCCGAGGACCCGATGGCGATGCTGACCAAGGCGAAGCAGATGCTCGACGCCGGTCTGATCACCCAGGAGGACTACGACGCGGCGAAGGCCAAGGCTCTGGGTCTCTGACCCGAGACTCCATGATGAGCGAGACCCCCATTGAGCCGGCGCCGGAAGCGCCGCCGATCGACGCACCGACGATCGACACCGCCAACACCGACCTACGTGACGGCGTCAACCGTTGCGCGAAGTGCGGTTCGACGGAGATCCAACTGCGGGTCTCGACCGGCATGCTGATCTGCCTCTTCTGCCGCCACGAATGGGCAGAGGAGCAGATCGACCCGCTCGTCACCGGGGAAGGTTCGCTGCGCGACCTCACCGGGACCACGGTCGCCTCCGGTGCCGCCGACATCAATGCCGACGCCGGTCTCTTGACGCTGAAGTGCGGCGGTTGTGGCGCGGAGGTCGTGGTCAACACGGCTGAGGCGACGTCGTCGCGCTGCCACTGGTGCAGGCACGTCCTCGCCGTCAACACCCAGGTGCCCAACGGCGCCGTCCCGGACGCGGTGTTGCCGTTCAGCGTCACCCGGGAACAGGCCGTCAAACACATCGAGGAGTTCGCGAGCAAGCGGCGCACCTTCGCCCATCGCCAGTTCCTCAAGGAGTTCAAGCCCGAGAACGTGGTCGGCGTCTACCTCCCCTACATGACGGTCGACGGCAACATCAGCGCCGACGTCGCCGGGCACGGCGAGATCGAGACTCGGCGCTACACCCGCGGTACCGGAGACGACAAGGAGACCGTCTACGACGCCGACGTCTACCAGATCGATCGGCACGTGGACTTCACCGTCGACGACCTGACCTTGGAGTCGTCGAGCGAGCGCGCCAACATGACGGCGTTCGCGAACACCAACAACGTGATCAACACGATCCTGCCGTTCGACACGAAGAACGCCGTGCAGTGGAACGCCAACTACCTGGTCGGCTACACCTCCGAGCGCCGTGACCAGGACGTCGAGGCGATGCGGCCGGCGTTGGAGCACCAATTGCTCTCCATCGCCCGTTCCCAGGTCGAGGGCTCGGTAAGCAACTACGACCGAGGCGTCCGCTGGGAGGCCGAAGGACTCGACGTCCACGGCACCCGCTGGGTCTCGATGTACCTCCCGGTCTGGCTCTACTCCTACTACCACGAGGAACGAGGCCGAGCGATGGTTCACTACATCGCCGTCAACGGACGCAACGGCGAGACGATGGGCAGTGTGCCGGTCTCCTACTGGCGCCTGGGGCTCGCAGCCCTGGCCACCGGCACCGTGCTCGAAGGCGTTGCCATCGCGATCCTGGCGGTCTCGTGAACGCGCTCGCGGTGGAGGCAGCCACCTACCTGGCTCAGACGTCGGCCGACTCCGGCGACAGCCCCTGGTTCATCCTGTTGCTCGGCCCGCTCGGCGGCGGCGCCGTCTACTGGGGACTTTTCCGGTACTACCGCAACACCGACAAGTCGCACGACTTCGAGCGGGAGACCCTGATCGAGGCGCAGCCGGTCACCGGCAACGACCGGAAGGTCGACGAGGTGCACGGCACCAAGCGCACCTCGATCCAGGGCGACAACGTCAGTTCGCACCGCGAGCGGGTCCAGCGTCTACGGTGACGACCTAGACTCGTCGCATGGGCGCCGACGACGAGGCCGCTGCCAGCGCACACTCGCGGCGACTGGCGAAGTGGACGCGCGACGCCGACGACCTGCGGGCCGCGAGTGCACCGCCGGATGACCCGGAGACCGCACCCGAAGTCGCGGCGATGGCGCGCTACCGGCGATCCCGGACCGGTGTCATCAGGCTCCCCCATCCGTTGGTCTCCGCCCGCCGCTACGGCGCGCTGACCCGCCGGCGCCACGAGCTCAACCGCCGCTCCGCGCTGGCCGTGGCGCTGCTCCCGGTACTGATCGTCATCGGCGCGCTGCTCGACCCGCTGGCGGCCCAGGTGGCGATCTGGGCCCTGCTGGTCCCCAGCGCCGGCGCGGTGATCCACTACCGCCGCAAGATTCGGGCGATCGATGCCGAACGGCAGATCACCCTGCGCGGCGGTGTCGCCGACGCCTGGTCCGACTGGCTCGCCGCTCGCACCCGACTCGAGCAGCTCGACGACGCCTCTCAGGCCCGCGCGCAGCTCGGCGCAAGCGAGGACCGGATGCACGCGTTGGTGCTGACGCTGAGCACCGACGAGAACCACGCAGCCCGCGACTGGGTCTACCGTAACGCTGCTGGCGCCAACGCACTCGCCGCAACCGAACAACGCCTCGAGTTGGAGACCGTCCGAGCGCCTATCCTCGACGATCCGCCGAGCTGACCTCGTCGCTTGTCAGCGAGCTGTCAGCGGGTCTCGGCACGATCCGACCATGATCACTCGTCGTCTGTTCGCGTTCCTCGCCGCCCTGTTGCTCGGCCTCGGCCTCGCCGCACCGCCAGCCGTCGCGGCCGGCCAGCCCGGGGCCTGGTACGACGGCGCGATCAAGTACTCGACGATCACCAACTGCGCCTCGATCATCTACGGGACGCCGTACACCGAGCACGGTATCGACACCTATGTCGGCAGCTGGGCGGACCCGGACGACAACTTCCCGAAGACGAACGACTCGTTCCCCGTGCACATCGTCGTCTCCGGACCGGGACGGGCCTGCGACGCTCAGCTGTTCCAGCTCGGACTGAAGCTGCCGAGCGGCGTCACCATCGATGCCAGCAAGGCCCCTGAGTGCTACTACCAGGGCACCCGGACGACGGCGCCCAGCGAGTGCCCGACCGCACTCCAGTCCGGCACCTACGGCGCCGGAACCGTCGGCTACAAGTCAGGAATGTCGCAGTACGCGAACGGCTGGCCGGTTCCGGTCGGGAAGATCTGGGAGTTCCGTCTCTGGGTCAAGGCCAGTCAACCTGTCAGTGGCGTCGAGTTACGCGCCTTCGTCGACATCGCCGACGGCAACAGCAACCCGGTGCTGCAGCCGACCTCGCTGATGCACGTCTTCTCCGGCTCCCCCGCTCCGGGCGGAACCCCGCAGATCATCCACGACACCATCTCGACCTACGCGAGCCCGACCTACACCCTGGGCTCGAGTACCGGCAACACCAAGTACGGGATCCTGTCGGCCGGGACACTGCTGACCAAGGGGCAACAGGGCACGGTCTACCTGCAGCGCGGAACGTCGGCAACCAACCTGAACCAGACCGCCGGGTGGGCATTCAATCTCAACGATCCAGCCTTCGTCTTCTGGAACGACTGGGATGAGCCCGAGTTCAGCGCGATCCAGCCGAACACCATGTATTACTGGCGCCTCGGCTTCAAGCCCAACGGTTCGACGGCCACCGCCTGGGGACCGACCCAGTCGTTCCGCTCACTGCGCCAATCGACCTGCGATGGGAAGAAGATCACCATCAGCCTCGACCTCGGACAGGTTCCGAGCGCTGGTCCCGACGTGATCCTGGGCACCGCCGGCAAGGACACCATCAACGCCGGCGACGGTGACGACTCGGTCTGTGGTGGCGGAGACGACGACAGCATCAGCGGCGGTGAAGGCAACGACCACCTCTACGGCGAGGGCGGCAACGATCTCATCGATGGCGGCGTCGGCCACGACGAGCTGGACGGAGGCGACGGCAGCGACGTCCTCGACGGTGCGGAGGGCAATGACTTCCTCCTCGGCGCGAACGGCGACGACACGTTGGTCGGTGGCCTCGGTGACGACAACATCCGGGGCGGCCCCGGCACCAATACGGCGTCCTACCAGTCCGCGACCTCCGGCGTTACGGTCTCCCTCGCCGGCCAGGCGGACCTCACCGTCCAGAACACCATCGGCGCCGGAAACGACCTGCTCAACGGGATCCAGAAGCTGATCGGATCCCCGCACGACGACACCCTGACCGGGTCGGCCGCCAACGAAACGATCGAGGGCGGCGACGGCCGCGACACCATCGATGGCGGGGCAGGTGACGACGTACTGACCGGTGGGGTCGGCGTCGACAAACTGTCCTACGCCACGTCCGCGGGCGGAGTCACCGTCGAGCTGGCGAAGAGCACGGCGCAGAACACGATCGGGGCCGGCATCGACACCGTGAAGGGGTTCGAGAACCTCGACGGCAGCCAGCACAGCGACACCTTGACCGGCACCGCTGCCAACGAGGTGCTCGGTGGACTCGGTGGCAACGACGTCCTCGACGGCGGGTCGGGCACCGACATCCTCAACGGTGGCGGAGGCAATGACCGCGTCGTCTTCGGCTCCGCCACCGCCGGGGTCGACGTCTCGCTGGCGACCACGAGCGGCCAGCAGACCGTCGGCGCCGGGACCGTCTCGCTCCATGCGGTCGAAGGAGTCGACGGCACACCCCACAACGACCGACTCACCGGGTCGGCCGGCGCCGACGCACTTCGCGGGTTCGGGGGTGACGACGTCATCGACGGGGGTGGCGGCGACGACACCCTCGACGGCGGCGCCGGCAGCGACAAGGTCAGCTACGCAGCCGCTGCCTCCGGGGTGCAGGTCGACCTCAGCCTCACCACCGCACAGAACACCGGCGGCGCCGGCACCGACACGGTCCTCGGCTTCGAGGCGATCGACGGTTCCCCGCACTCCGACACCCTGGCCGGGTCGGCCGGTCCGGACACGATCCGCGGACTCGGCGGCCACGACATCCTGCGCGGCGGAGCCGGCAACGACGTGATCGAGGCGGGCGCCGGCAACGACACCATCGACGGGGGCCCTGGCACCGACCTGGTGAGCTACCTGTCGGCGACCGCAGGGGTGCGCGTATCGCTCGCCACCACGGCGCCGCAGGCGACCGGCGGCTCCGGCACCGACAGCCTGATCTCGGTGGAGAACCTGAATGGTTCGCGCTTCGCCGACTCGTTGGTCGGCTCCTCGGTGGCCAACGTGATCCGGGGCTACGCGGGCAGCGACCGGATCACCGGCGGTAGCGGCGACGACACCCTGTGGGGTGGCTCCGGCAACGACACCGTCAACGGAGACGCCGGCAAGGACGCCGTGTACGGGGAGTCCGGGAAGAACACCCTCAACGGCGGGTCCGGCAACGACAAGCTGTACGGCGGAAACAGCGCCGACAGGCTGTCCGGAGCCGGAGGTGCCGACTACCTGTCGGGCAGCGGTGGCAAGGACAAGCTGTACGGCGGCGCCGGTGTCGACCGACTCAACGGCGGCACCGCCCGCGACCTGTGCGACGGCGGCCCAGCCCGCGACCGGATGACCAGCTGCGAAGTACGTCGCCGCCGGTGACGACGGAGAGCTCCTTACTCGACCGATCGAAAGGTCATCTCATGCTGTGGATCAAACGCGCTGTGGCAGCGACCAGCCTGACTCTGCTGACGATGTTCGCCGTCACGCTTCCTGCCACGGTCCCGGACAGGGTGCCGACCGGAGCCGCCCAAGCCGCCCCACCGTCAGGCACCATCGTCTTCATCAAGAGTCACAACGTGTGGTTGATCCGCCCGGACGGTTCAGGCCTCTACCAGGTCACCCGTGACGGTACGTTCGGAGCGCCGTACGTCTCGCCCTCGATGTCGGATGCTGGCGTGATCGCGGCGGGCCGAGGGCCGTACATCGTGCGGATGAAGCAGAACGGGCAGGTGCTCAACCGGATCGATCCACACCCACTGACGAACTCGGTGAGCCACCCCATCGACGGCGCTCCGATCCAGGTCGCGATCTCACCCGACGGACGACGGATCGCCTATACGTTCGCCAGCTACTCCTGCCCGATCGGCGCCAGTTGCGGCCTACGGACCGCGACCGGGGTGACCGACTCGGCAGCGCTCTCCCCTAACCGGGTCGGTACGAACTACTTCTCGTCGCCGTCCTGGATCACCAACAGCAGGTTGATGGTCCACGGCGGATACGGCTCCCACGTGATGGTCCAGGACCTGGCCGGCGCGCCAGCACACTGGTACGACGACTCCGAAGTGGTCGACCCTGGAGAGGACCTGAGTGCTGGCGCGGTCTCCCGAGACGGGAGCCGACTCGCCGTGGTCCGCAGTTACGGCGCCACCACACACCTCGCAACGGCGTCCGTCGCCGGGGACCCGCGGACGGCGCCGGTCAGCGGGCTGGCCGATCCGACCTACCTCTGCTTCACCAACCAGGACGCCGCCATCAACTCGCCGAGTTGGGGACCTGACAACCGATCGGTCGTGATCGGCGACTCCGACGGCCTGGTGATCCTGACCGAGGGCGCGGCCTGCGCCAGCACCGGTATCCGCGCCCTCGCACCAGGAGGCTCGGCACCTCACTGGTCCCCGGGCACCCTCAACCCGGGTCCACGCCTCTTCTCACCGATCTCCACTCCTCGGATCACCGGGAAGGCGCGTGTAGGGCGCAAGGTGACCGCAACCACCGGCGCTTGGTCGCCGAAGCCGTCGACCGTGGCGTATCGATGGTTGCGCAACGGCAAGGCGATCAAGGGGAAGGCCGGCGCGAAACGCACCTACGTGGTGCGTCGCACGGATCGTGGCCGTCGACTATCGGTACTCGTGACGGTCAAGCGGTCCGGATACTCGAACGCGGCCCTCCGGGCAGCCACCGTGCTGGTCCGTCGCTGACCATCGGACGACGTGCATCGAATCCCGGATTCCCACCCGGTGAACGCGCGAGTCCGGCAGTATCTGCCCATGCGGATCGCTGTTTTGGGTGCGATCGACGTCCTCGGTGGGCAGACCGCAGCGCCCACCGGGGCGATCGCTCACCGGGTGTTGGCGGTGCTCGTCGCCGACGCCAATCGCCCCATCCACCCGGACCGCCTCAGCGACCTGGTCTGGCCCGGCCGCGAGCAAGGCGGGGCGAACAGCCTCCAAGCCCACATCTCGCGGTGGCGGAAGGTGCTGGGCGCACACCGGATCACTTTCTCTCCGGCCGGTTACACCCTCGTTGCCGGGCCCCACGAGCTCGATGTCCTGGAGTTCGAGGACCGGGCACGAAGTGCCGTTTCGGCCCGTACCGCTGGCGATCTCGAGGCGGCCATCGCCACCTGCGATGCGGCGCTGGCGCTCTGGCACGGCGATGCGTTCGGGACCCTGACCGACGACGACTGTGTCCGTGCCCGGAAGGCCGAGCTGGAGACGACCCGGACCGCCGTTCACCAAGCCCGGTTGGAGTTGTGGGGCATCACCGGGGCCTACCACCAGATGGTCGGCGAGGCGGTGCGCCTGATCGCGACCGACCCGTGGAACGAACCGGTGCACCGAGCCCTCGCCCGCGCCCACTACGGTCTCGGCGATCAGGTGACCGCGCTCCAGGTGCTCGGCGACCTCGAGACCGGCCTCCGGACCGAACTCGGCCTCGACCTCGGGGCCTCGTCGCAGCTTCTGCGCGAGCAGATCCTGCGCCAGGAACCAGCGTTGGACCTGGCCGGCACGGTGGCTGATCCCCCGCCTGTGCGAGTGATCGCGCCGCTCGATCGGTTGGCCGAACGGGTCGACGAGTTTCCGGAGACCACCCGGTCGGTCCTGCACACCGCAGCACTCGCCGGACGCACGCTCGACACCGCTCTGCTGACCCGGGCGTTGGCACTCGACGGACCAACGATGGCCGAGGCCCTCGCTCCCGCGCTCCGAGCCGGCCTGGTGACCAGGACCGAGAACGGGATCGGCTTCGCCAGCGACGGACTCCATCGAGCGATCGCCGACCTGGTTCCACCGGGACAGGCTCTGACACTGCACCGCAGGCTCGGTGAAACCCTGCTCAGCAACGGTCCGGGCGCCCGAGAGGGAGCGGCCAACCATCTCGCGGCAGCAGCCGCCGTCGACAACGCGACCGCGATCAAGGCCGCCGCACTCGACCATGAACTCACCCTCACCGCACTCAGGTCAGCGGACTATCCGGCCGCCGTCCGCCATGCCGGCCGCGCGCTCCTGAGCGCCAGCCATCTGGCCCGCGACGACGACACACCCTGCGATCACCCACGACTGCAGTTCTCCCTGGCCGAAGGGCTGCAACGCACCGGCGACTTCCCCGGTGCGATGGCCGCCTACCTGGCAGCCACCCACTCGCCCGATGCACCCAACGACCTGGTGCAGCGCGCTGCCCTGGCCTACGAGGAGTGCTCGCTCCTCGGACGCAGGCACCGCACCGGCGCCCGCGATCCGTCGATCGTTCTCCTGGAGCGCGCCCTGGCCGGAGCAGATCCTGGCAGCCCCACCGAGGTCGACCTGCTGGCCGCCCTCGCCCAGGCGCTCTCCTTCGCTGGCCTGCCCGAGCGGGCAACCGGGCTGGCCGAGGCAGCAGTCGCGGCGGCCCGCGACAGCGCCGACCCCGAACGGCTGGCCCGGGTCCTGTTGCGCGCCTGCACTGTCCACGATCCGGTGACCGGCGCAGCGCAGCGACTCGCGTTGGCGACTGAGGCCGTCGCCACCAGCCGGGCCGCGGAGGCCGACGAGTTGGAGGTCGAAGCGCTGTGCGCGTTGGTGCCCGAACTGATGCGAGCCGGTCGCCTCGACGAGGCCGAGCAGGTGATCGCCCGTGTCGCGCGCCTGGTCGACGTGCAGGACAACGTGCTGCATCGCAGCAAAGTGCCAATGTGGCGGGCCGCGCTCGCGCTCGCCGCGCATCGATTCGACGAGGCCGAGATCCTGATCGAGGATTTCCGAGCCGCCGGGCTCCGCGACGCCTACCAGGACACCGACCGGATCCATGGGTTCCAGTCGATCCTGCTCGCCCTCGGCCAGCGTCGTCCCGCCCAGGCGGTCGCGGTGCTGAAGCAGGTCGAGGACGACGCCGCCTTCGAGCCGTGGCAGGCCGCTACCCTGCTGGTCGCCGACGCAGTCGACGACCCTGCCTGGGTGCAGCGACTGCTGGTGCCCTGGTCGGCGCGGAGGTTCGGACTCTCGGCCCCCTTCCTCGGCGTTCAGGTCTTCTGCGCCTGTCTGATCGCCGACGTCGTCGCCACCCACGGCGACGACGTCGCCCGCGCCCGACTGGCCGACCTGGTCCGTCGCGGTGTCGGCCAACACCAGGTGCTCGGCGCCGGCGCGGCGATCCTGGGCGACGCCGCCCTGTCTCTCGACCGGCTCGTGGAAGGAGTTCGTGATGGCGCATCTCGCTGAGACCGAGACGGTGGCGGCCGCGCTGGCGACAGCGGCGGCAGGCTACCGGCGGTTCGCCGACCGTGCGGCAACAGCGCCCCGAGGCCTGGCGACCCGACTCGGCGGCTGGAACGTGGGTGCCCTGATCGACCACGTGTGCTGGGGATCCGCGATGGAGGCCGCCGCTCTCTGCGCGGCGGCGGGTCGCCACGCCCCGACCGACAGCAGGTCACTCGAGGACGCCGTCGCCGCCTTCACCGATGCCGCACGGATCCCCATCGCCGCCTCCTCGGCGGTCACCTTGCCGACCGGCACCGTGCCCGCCGCCTTCGCCGCGCAACTCTTCGCCTTCGAGGCCGCACTCCACGACCTGGACCTCGCCGAGGCCCTCGGCGCGACCGGCACCGCACTCTCCGCTGACGAGCTACTCGCCTGCCAGGTAGTCCTCGGCCCGATGCTCGACCTACTGGGCGGCGCCTCCCCGCACCATGCCCCGCCCGGCGAGGTCACGATCGACCTGATCGGGCTCGGCGACGGTCTCCGGCTAGCGGCATCCGGCGGGATCTGGCACCGCTCGGTCCCGACCGGCAGAGCCACCACAACGGTCACCGGCTCCCCCGACGAGATCGTGCTCTTCGCCTGTGGCCGGCTCAGCGCGGACGACGTCGAGGTGAGTGGCGAACGCCAGCACGCGGAGAGGTTCAAGACCTACTTCCCCGGCCCCTGACGCGAGCAGAACCACTCAAAACCTGGAACTTGAGAAATGTCACATCGGAAACAGCCTCCCCGATTTGGATTGCACCACCGAAGTGCGAGAGACAGTAGGGGTGGAAATAGACGTTGAGGTACACCCACAGGTTCAGGACACGGAGACCGACGTACTCCTGATCGGTGGTGGCATTATGAGCGCCACCCTTGCCGCCTTCATCGCCGAACTCGAGCCGACCTGGAGCATCCGGGTGCTGGAGCGTCTCGACGAAGCCGCGCGTGAGAGCTCCGGCCCGTGGAACAACGCAGGCACCGGCCACGCGGCACTCTGCGAGCTGAACTACTCGCCGCAGCGCGAAGACGGCTCCGTCGACGTCTCGAAGGCGATCGACGTCAACGAGCAGTTCCAGATCTCTCGTCAGCTCTGGTCGTTCCTGGTCGAGGCCGGCCACATCCCGGAGCCTGGTGCCTTCATCCAGGCCACCCCGCACATGAGCTTCGTGTGGGGCGCGGAGAACGTCGCCTACCTCAAGGAGCGCTACCGCCTCCTCGCCGACCACCCGCTCTTCGAGGGCATGCAGTACTCCGAGGACCCCGCGCAGATCGCCGAGTGGGCGCCGCTGCTGGTCGCTGGTCGCACGGGCGACGAGCCGATCGCCGCGACCTTCTCCGACCTCGGAACCGACGTCGACTTCGGCTCCTTGACCAAGCTGCTGCTGGCCTCGGTCACCGCCCGCGGTGCCCAGATCGACTACAACGCCGAGGTCAAGAGCGTCCACCGCACGATGGACAGCGTCTGGCACGTGAGCGGTAAGCAGAACGGCGTCCGCTTCCACCACCGGGCCCGCTTCGTCTTCGTCGGTGCCGGCGGCCAGGCCCTGACCCTGCTGCAGAAGTCCCGGATCCCCGAGATCAAGGGCTTCGGCGGCTTCCCGGTCAGCGGCGAGTTCCTGCGCACCTCGAACCCCGACGTCGTGGCCCGCCACGACGCGAAGGTCTACGGCAAGGCTGCCGTGGGTGCGCCGCCGATGTCGGTACCGCACCTCGACACCCGCGTCGTCAATGGCGAGACCAGCCTGATGTTCGGCCCCTACGCCGGTTTCAGCCCGCGGTTCCTCAAGCACGGTTCGCTGCTCGACCTCTTCAAGTCGCTGCGCGCCCACAACCTGGTTCCGATGGTGAAGGCCGGTCTGGCGAACATCGGTCTGACCATCTACCTGATCACCCAACTGCTGGCGCGCAAGAAGACGAAGTTCGCCGAGCTGCAGGAGTTCTTCGGCGACGCCGACCCGGCCGATTGGGAGAAGATCACCGCGGGGCAGCGGGTCCAGGTGATCCGCCCCGAGGGTGTCCTCCAGTTCGGCACCGAGGTGATCACCCACGGTGACGGCTCCATCGCCGGTCTCCTCGGCGCCTCGCCGGGCGCCTCCACCGCGGCCCCGATCATGCTCGAGCTCCTGGAGCGTTGCTTCCCGCAGCGCTGGGAGGAGTGGCAGCCCCGGCTGACCGAGATGGTCCCCAGCCACGGCGAGCCGCTCTCCAGCGATCCTGCCCTGGCGCGCGAGATCCGTGAGCGGACCTCGAAGGTTCTTGAGCTCTACACCGCCAACTGACTCCGCGACCGAGCCCGGACGCGCCCGCCGACTTCTGCGGGACGCGTTCGGGCATTCGGTTTTCCGGGGCCACCAGGCTGCGATCGTCGACACCGTGGTGGCGGGCAACGACGCCTTGGTGTTGATGCCGACCGGTGGCGGGAAGTCCCTCTGCTACCAGCTTCCGGCCCTGCTCCGCCCCGGCACCGGAGTGGTGATCTCACCGCTGATCGCGCTGATGCATGAGCAGGTCGCCACGTTGCGCTCGCGCGGCATCCGCGCCGCCTACCTGAACTCGACACTCACGCCGGAGCAGAACGCTCAGGTCATCGACGCCTATGCAGCCGGGGAGCTGGATCTCCTCTACCTCTCCCCCGAGCGGCTAGCGGCGCCGAGCACTCTGACGCTGCTGGGCCGAGCCCCGATCAGCGTGATCGCGATCGACGAGGCGCACTGTGTCGCCTCGTGGGGCCACGACTTCCGCCCGGACTACCTGACGATCTCCCGGCTCACCGAGCGGTTCCCCGAGGTACCCCGGATCGCCTTGACGGCGACGGCGACCGAGGCGACCGCCGCTGAGATCGTCGACCGCCTCGAGCTCCGTCTGGGCGAGCATGGCGAAGGCCGGTTCGTGGACTCGTTCGACCGTCCGAACATCGACTACCGGATCGTGGTGAAGAGCGACCCGCAGCAGCAGTTGCTCGAGTTCATCACGACCGAGCATGCCGGTGAATCCGGGATCGTCTACTGCCTCACCCGCCGTTCGGTGACCGAGACCGCGAAGTTCCTCACCGCCAACGGTGTGACGGCACTCGCCTACCACGCCGGGATGTCGCCCGAGGTCCGTGCCAGGACTCAGCAGCGGTTCATGAGCGAGGACGGCGTGGTGGTGGTCGCCACGATCGCCTTCGGGATGGGGATCGACAAGCCCGACGTACGCTTCGTCGCCCACCTGGACCTGCCCAAATCCATCGAGGGCTACTACCAGGAGACCGGCCGCGCGGGCCGCGACGGCGCTGAGGCCACCGCCTGGCTCGCCTACGGTCTCTCCGACGTCGCCCAGCTCCGGCGGTTCATCGCCCGCTCGCCGGGAGGCGTGGTCCAGCGTCGGGTCCAGAGCGCCAACCTCGACGCCATGCTTGCGCTCTGCGAGACGGTGAACTGCCGCCGCGGACAACTCCTCAGCTACTTCGGCCAGCCTGCCGCTTCCCGGTGTTCCCGGTGCGACACCTGCACCACACCGCCCACCGCCGAGGACGCCACGCACGCTGCGCAGCAGCTCCTTGAGTTGGTGAGCCGACTCCACCTCCGGCGCCAGGCGCTCAGCGCCGACCAGCTGATCGAGCTTCTGCGGGGAGACGACTCAGCGATCGACGCCGACCGCACTCACGCAGACTGGCAGCTCGTGGTCCGCCAGCTCATCGCCCAGCGCTACCTGGACTGCGATGTGCGTGGTCGCCAGACCCTGCACCTGACGGCCACCTCGGCGGTCGTCCTTGAGGGTGCCCACCTGATCGAGGTGCGCCGCGAGCGCCCGGTCGCGGCGCCGACAGCCCCGCGAGTTCGTCGCAGCAAGCGTCGGACGAAGCGGCGCCCGCGGCGCCGGTCGGCCACCGGCTAGCGCCGCACCGCTCGGATCGACCGCAGGCGCGCGGTCACGGTCAGGTTGTGGGTGTAGTGGTAGAACCCCGATGGGTAGCGCACCTTGCGGGCGCAGGTGATCAGGTTCAGGGTGCGCGGTCCACGCAACCGCCAGACCCGGCGCGGCAGATCGTCCGTCCTCGCCGTGTAGCTCTTGCGCACGACGGTGAAGGTGGCCCGCTTGGCTGCGGACCGCCAGACGATCCGGTCACCGACTTCGATCTCTCGCAACCGGGACAGCGCACCGGGTGCACCATCCGTTGCGCCGACGTGCCCGGCGATGAGACTGGCGCCTTGGGTAGCTCCCAGCGGTGCACTTCCCCGCCACCAGCCGACCACCGCGGCATCGCGCGGAAGGGCCACCCCGCCCCGGCTACTACCGACCGCTCGGACCCGGACATCCGTAGCCCCGATCGCCGGCATCGACAGCCCCGCGCCAGTGCGCGCGTCGGCAGCCAGTCGCCGCAGCCACCCCTCCGGGCCGCTCGGCACGGTCGGCCGTCCGGGCTTACGGACCAGTGTCGTCTGGGAGACCTTCCCCGGTCGATGCCAGGCACCCTCGGTCGTCGCTGAGGCGGCGATCCGCTCGCTGTAGGTGTAGCACTGTGCCGCGGTGGTCCTCTTCGACAACCTGGTCCGGTACCTGCCATCGCCCGGCACGGTGAACGACCCCCGGTCGAAGACCCGTGCCTTCCCGGCACGCAGGGCAGCGACCCAGTTCAGGTTCGCGCAGGAGCCGCGGCGCGGAGAAGGCGCTGTCACCAACTGCCAGTGCACGCGGACCCGCTCGCCAGGCCACAACCCGGCGATCCAGACCGTGTCCCTCAGACGTGCGCCGCGGACCGCAACCTGGGCCGAGGTCTGGGTCCGCACCGTCGGCCGGGACCGCTGAACGACGGTGCTCTGGGTGACCAACCCCGGCGGGTGCACGACGCCGGCCACCACCGGGGTAGCAACCAGACGTTCTCCGAACGAGTAACACCCCGTCGCCCGCACTGCAGCCGTCGGCCCGGTGGTGACGACACCGTTGCCGGATACCTCCAGCGACCCGCTGTCATGGAGCAGAGCCCCCTGCCACACCAGGCCGGCACAGGTACCGCGGGTGTTGGGTCGCAGGGGACCGTAGAGGCCCCAGACGACCTGGACCCGCTCGCCAGCCAGCAGCCCGGCCACGACGATGCTGTCGGAGAGCCGCGATCCGATGCCGGCCCGCTGCGCCGAGACCCGGGTACGCAGCGTGGGCTGGTTCCGCTCCACCCGCGTGGTCTCCGCGACGACCCCACAGGGGTGCGTCGCCGGCCGGGTCAGCGCGGTCCCGGAGAGGGAGGCCACCCAGACATAGAGGCCACCGATCCGTTGACTCGTCTCCCCCAACGGGTAGCTTCCGTCCCCGGCGATGGTCCGACTCCGGGTCGCCACCAACTGTGCGGCCTGGCAATCCGTGGCCGAGGGCTGGACCGGGTACGGACCGTAGAGCCTGGCGGTGAGCGTCGCTGTCGTGCCGGACGGCAGTCCCCGCACGGTCACGACGTCATGGAACGGAGCCCCGGCCGGCACCACCGTGCTCGAGGTGGAGGTGATCAGGGTCGGTTGCGTCGGCGTCACCTCACCCCGGACGCCGCTGACGGTGTCGCGGGCCCCGCTCCGCTCCGCGATCCAGCCACGTTGGATTCTTCGATCACGCGGTACGAAGAGGAGTCCGTCACCGGACGGCCCGGAGATCGAGCCGGTCACCGTCAGTCGGCCGACCCGGGTAGCCCGGACCAGCAACCGCGCTCGCCCGTCACGGGTCGTCGTCGCGGACCTGGGGACGGCTGCGGCACCGGTGCTCCACAACCGGACCGGCACCCGCGGAACCCGGTGCCCTGCGGCCGACAGCACCGTCGCCGTCACCTGCCGCCGTTGCCCGGGTTCCATGCCGTTCAGGCTCCCGTTGATCCGCAGGCTCCAGGGCCCGCGCAACTGGGAGGCCTCACGCCAGATGGCCCGGGCCCGCGCCAGGACGGGCCCGGGCAGGCCTCCGCGGAGGTCCGCCACCTTCTCCCCCACCGTCAACCCAGCCGGCATCTGTCCGCCGGTATCGCTCATCACCTGCCGCACGATCAGCCCGATCGCCGCCGCTGTCGTCGCGTTCGCGCCAGTGCCCCACCTGTCGATGAGGTAGTTGAGTGCGGCGACCTCGCGGCGTCCGATCGATTTGCCGTACTGGTTCTTGAGTCCGCGGGTGGAGCGGCGAGGCGCCTTCGCTGGGAGCCGCGAGTCCTTGTTCTTGTCGATACAGAAGAAGACCTTGCCTGAAGCGGAGGTGAAGTTGCCCAGCCAGGTCACCCGCCCGTCGGGGAACCGGAAGCAGACCCCGGTACGCAGGTGAGGGTTGCTCCCCCGGCAGGCCGACGTGGCCACCTTCCCGGCGGCAGAGGCCGCGGGCACCGAGGCGGTGACGGTCAAGACGGTGGCGAGCAGCGTGATCGTGAGAAGCGCCCCGATCATTGATCGGAACGTTCGACTTCTGGGCATGATGGTGGTCCTCACTGCCTGCGCCAGCACGCAGAGCATCGACGTCAGGGCATGACCGATCAGCGAGCCGGACGCCTGAACCCGACTCGCGCGGGATCATCGGGGCCGGACAGAACACGGCATCGACGACGCGACCAGTCTGCGCCGAGGTGAGCGGGCCACGAGGGTTATCCACAGCCCAAATCTCACGGCTGCCACCACCCGGCTTCGCCACGCTTCAGAACTGCGGTACTGTGGGAAATGTTGAAGGGTTGGCTCTCGAGTCATCCTGGCCGCGCGAAGTAGTCGCGGCTCGTATCTTGTACTCCTGGTTTTCGGTTCGCTGGACATCAGCACGAATGGATGTCTTCAGCAAAACGGCGGACACAGTGTCCGCCGCAAAGAACAAAGGAAACTGTTATGGCAACGGGTACCGTCAAGTGGTTCAACGCTGAAAAGGGCTTCGGCTTCATCGCCCAGGACGGCGGCGGCGAGGACGTGTTCGTCCACTACTCCGCGATCCAGACCAACGGCTACAAGTCGCTCGACGAGAACCAGAAGGTCGAGTTCGACCTCGCCCAGGGCCCCAAGGGTCCCCAGGCTGAGAACGTCCGCGGCATCTGATTCAGCTGACGCGAACGGCCCCGACTGCTTCGGCAGTCGGGGCCGTTTCTCGTTGTACGGCTTGGTTGTTCGTTGTTCGGCTCAGCTTCGAGCCGGAGGCTGACCCGCTACCCCGAAGGGCAGCGGGTCAGCGCGCCGTCACTTGATGAAGAGCATCTCGCGGTACTTGGGCAGCGGCCACAGGGCGTCGTCCACCTCGACCTCGAGCGTGTCCGCGTGGACCCTGGCCTGCTCCATCAGGGACCGGATGGTGGTCGCGAAGTGCTTCATGTGGGCCGCGGTGTCAGCGAAGTCGTGGCGCTCCAGCTCGGTGCTGAGCTCGGCCACCGTCTCCAGGAGACGGTTCGCGTTCTCGGCGATCACCTTGACCGGCCCGGTGTCGAAGGAGGCGCCGACCGCCTCGACCGCAGCGAAGGTGTTCGCGAGGTCAGCGGCGTACTTCAGCGCGGCCGGGTAGATCACAGTCTTCGCCATGTCGGCGACCAGCTTCGCCTCGACCGTGATCGAGTTGATGTACTGCTCGGCGTACACCTCGTAGCGGGCGTTGAGCTCAACGGCGGAGAGCACGCCGGTCTTCTCGAAGAGCTCGATGACCTCAGGCTCCTCGAAGACCGGGAGAGCGTCAGCCGTGGTCGGCAGGTTGCGCAGACCCCGCTCGGAGACCGCGGCCTCGTGCCACTCGGCCGAGTAGCCGTCACCACCGAAGATCGCGTCGCCGTGCAGCTCCATGAGCTCCTTGAGCACCGCGGCGACGGCGGCAGCCTGGGTCTTTCCGGAGCCGAGCTCGACCTCAAGCTTCTCAGCGACCCAGTTCAGGGAATCGGCGAGCATCGTGTTCATCGCTACGAGCGGCCCCGAGATCGACTGCGAGGAGCCCACCGCGCGGAACTCGAACCGGTTGCCGGTGAAGGCGAACGGCGAGGTGCGGTTGCGGTCACCCGGGTCGCGCTTGAAGTTCAGGATCTGCGAGAGACCGAGGTCCATCACGCCGCCGTCGCTGGAGGCGGAGATCTTGCCGGCCTTGATGTCCTCGAAGACGGCCTCGAGCTGGTCACCGAGGTAGACCGAGAGGATCGCCGGCGGCGCCTCGTTGGCACCGAGACGGTGGTCGTTGGAGGCGGTCGCGATGACGGCGCGGAGCAGCGGACCGAACTTGTGCACGCCGCGGATCACAGCACCGCAGAAGAGCAGGAAGTTGAGGTTGTGCTCGGGCGAAGTACCCGGATCGAGCAGGTTGCCCTGGGTGGAGTTCGCCACCGACCAGTTGACGTGCTTGCCGGAACCGTTGACGCCGGCGAACGGCTTCTCGTGCAGCAGGCAGAGGAAGCCGTGCTCGGCCGCGGTCGCCTTCATCACGGTCATCAGCAGCTGCTGGTGGTCGGCGGCGACGTTGCAGTTCTCGTGGTACGGAGCGATCTCGAACTGGCCCGGGGCCACCTCGTTGTGGTGGGTCTTGGCGGGGATTCCGAGCCGGTAGAGCTTGTCCTCGAAGGCCTGCATGAAGACCTGGACCCGCTCGGGGATGGCACCGAAGTAGTGGTCGTCGAACTCCTGACCCTTGGCCGGTGCCGCACCGAAGAGAGTCCGGCCGGCGAGCAGCAGGTCGGGGCGGGCCGCGGCGAAGTGCGCGTCGACGAGGAAGTACTCCTGCTCGGGACCACAGCTCGCGTTGAGCGGCGCGATGTCGGTCTCGCCCATCAGGGTGAGCACGCGGCGGGCCGCGGCGTCCATGGCGGCGTTCGAGCGGAGCAGCGGGATCTTCTTGTCGAGGGCCTCACCGGTCCAGGACATGAAGACCGACGGGATCATCAGCGTCGCGCCGTTGGCGGTCTGCATGATGTAGGCCGGGCTGGTCGGATCCCAGGCGGTGTAGCCACGAGCGGCGTTGGTCATCCGCAGGCTGCCGTTCGGGAAGGACGAGCCGTCCGGCTCACCCTTGATCAGCAGGCTGCCGGTGAACTCGGTGATCGCCTGGCCGTCGGTGTTGGTGATGATGAAACCGTCGTGCTTCTCGGCCGTGATGTTGGTGAGCGGGTAGAACACGTGCGAGAAGAACTTGGCGCCCTTGCCCATGGCCCAGGCCTTCATCGCTGCAGCAACGATGTCCGCGGTGGCCTTGTCCAACGGCTCGCCGGTCTGGACGGTCTTCTTGACGGCCTTGAAGGCGTTCTTGGAGAGCGCCTCCTCCATCTTGGCCAGGTTGAAGACGTCGCATGCCCAGGTCTCGCTCAGCGGGCGGATCTCCGCAGTCTCCACACCGGAGCGGTTGAGAACCTCGGTGATCGCAACGTGGCGGACTTCGTTCGCAGTCATGTTCTAGCTCACAATCTTCGGCAATCGTTGACCCCGACGCTACTAGGCTCCTGTTTCAGCGAACCGACACAATGTTTCAGGAATGTTTCGGTTCTCTGTGACCGGCGTTACTTCGCGGCCCGGCTCACGCCGTCGGCAGCGCGAAGGTCCAGTCGCTCGGGAGGACGATGCCGTCCAGACCGATCCCCTGGTAGATCAGGCGGTAGGCGTCAGGGCTCTCCTGGCGCTGCTGCTCGAACATCCGCGGAAGGTTGGTCCACAGCGGCGTACTGTTGGCGGAGCCCAGGTACTCCCCTGCCGCGGTTCCCGGCAGGGCTCGGGTCTGCATGCCCAGGCTGGTCAGCAGGGTGCGGGCGTGGCGGTCCATGATCATCACGATCCACTCGGCTCCGTTCGCAAGCGCCGAGGCCACGATCCCGTGGTAGAGCGCTGCCGCGCAGAGTCCGCCACGACCGGCGCCGGGACGTACCGCGATCGTCGCGATGTCCCAGGTCCGGGTGACATCGACACCGGCTGCGCGTGCCGAGCGCTGGCCGTCGACCTGCCACGGCTCACGGCTGACGTCGTTGAGCGTCTTCAGCCCGGCCGGACCCGGGGTGATGAACCGGGCCGCCCCGACCGCCTCACCGTCCTCGCGCAGGATCGCCATGAAACCGGTCGCACTCTCATACGGTCCGTACTCGACCTCGAACTCCTCCGGCGTGTTGCCGTAGGTCTCCAAGAACACGTCGGCCTCGCAACGCTTGGCGGCCGCGAGCTCGTCGCCGGTCGGGTTGAAGACGAAACGCAAGGGTGCTGCACTCATGCTGGATACCTCTCAGGTACTGGGGGAATCGGAGACCCGGGCCTCGGCGGGCACACGTGGCGTGGGCGGGGTGCGGTCGGCGTCACGCAGCCACTGTTGGATCTGGGTCGGGGGCATCGGCCGGGTCAGGTGATAGCCCTGCACCATGTCGATGCCCAGCTCCAGCAGACACTCCAGGGTGGCCGCGTTCTCGACCCCTTCCGCGACGATGCGCATGTCGAGGGCGTGGGCGAGTTGGATGGTCGAGGCGACGATCATCCGGCTGCGCGCGTCGGCGGCGACGTCGGTGATCAGGGAACGGTCGATCTTCAGCTCCTGGAGCGGCAGGTTCTGAAGGTAGGTGAGTGAGGAGAATCCCGTGCCGTAGTCGTCGATGGAGATCTGCACCCCCTTGCGGCGCAGGTCGAGCAGGACCTCACTGGTCCGTTGCGGATCGGCGAGGAACGAGTCCTCGGTGATCTCCAGGACGAGCCGGTCATCGGGAATCTCCCACTGCGCGATCGCGGCATACAGCTGCCCCAGGAACGTCGGCCCGAGCAGTTCGGGAGGCGCGCAGTTGATCGCCAACCGCAGGTCGATGCCCTCCTTGAGCCAGTGGTGCAGGTCGCGTGCGGCCTGGTGGGCGACGGCTTCCGAGAGCGGGCTCATCAAACCTGCGCGGCGGGCGGCGGGCAGGAACGACACCGGACTGATCAGGCCCTGCACGGGGTGTCGCCACCGGACCAGCGCTTCGAGTCCGGCGACCTTGAGCTCGGCGTTGTACTGCGGTTGGTACCAGACCTCGATCTGGCCGTCCGCGATGCCCTTGCGCAGTTCTTCGGCCAACTGCAATCGCGACCGCGAGAACTCGTCCAAGGCGGCGTCATAGAGCGCTGCGCCGAGCCCGGAGTTCTTCGCCTGGTACATCGCGACGTCGGCTCGACGCAGCACCTCGCTGCCATCGGTCTCATCGGACAGCGCCACGGTGACCCCGATGGACCCCGCCAGGCTGATCTCGATCTCTTCGACGAGGATCGGAGTCGCCAGCTCCTCGAGTACGCCGTGCGCGGCCTCCATCAGCTCGATCTCGTCGGTGGTGTCGGCGAAGAGCGCGAACTCGTCGCCGCCCAATCGCGCGATCCGGACGCGACCGTCGACGGCGGAACGCAACCGAACCGCGACCAGTCGCAGGACCGTGTCACCCGCGCGGTGCCCGAGCGAGTCGTTGACCTCTTTGAAACCATCCAGGTCGAGCAGCATCAACGCCATCGGCTGCCGCTTCTCCAGGCCCTCCGTGAGCCAGGTGCGCACGGCCCGTCGGTTCGGGAGCTTGGTGAGGTCGTCGGTCATCGAGAGTGCCAGCGCCTCGCTCGCCCGGTTGGCGTCGCGAAGCGCGAGGATCATCCGCGCCGCGACGCAGCCGAGGGTGATCACGGCCGGCGGCAAGGTGTAGAAGGCGAGCGTGTCGTCGGGCCGGACCGTCAGCTCGGCCAAGGCGAGCGCACCGGCGCCGACCAGGACCGCTGTGCCCGCCTCCTTCGGTACTGCTCGGATGACGGCTCGCTTCGGACGGCAGGCAGCCGCGACCATCAGGGCGAAGGCCCCACCCCACAAGGCGTTGCTCAGATTCCCGAAGTCATAGGTGCGCGCCGAGACCTGCAGCGCCAGCGCCGAGTCGGCAGAGGCCAACATCACGAAGGCCGCGCCGAGCATGAGCGACTTGCGGTGATCGCTGCGGCTGAGCAACAAGGACTGGCTGAGTACCGTCATCGCCAGCGCACTGTCCGCGAGCGGATAGATCAAGGCCAGCAGCAGCGAAGCTCCCTCCTGGTTGGAGGCGAGCCGGATCGGCGTGACCAGGAGGAGCGAGGCGAGACACGAGACAGCGCCACAGATCACGGCGACGTCGAGCCATCCCCGCGCCGGACGTTGGGATCGCAGGTCGACGTCGCCGAGCAAGTACCCGGCCATGCCCAGGTAGGAGATCAGGAAGAGCCACTCGCCCTGGGCCGGGAAGTGCGCGTTCGCCTCGAGCCGTGCCGCGTTGACCAGCATCGAACCCAGTGACCAGGTCGCGACCGCCGCGCTGAGCAACAGCAACGGCCCCCGGCGCGACGGTGAGAGGACTGCCGTGAGCACCAGCCGCAACACCAGCAGCGGGAAGAACGCTGCCAAGGAGGTGAGCAGGATGGCAGGGCTCTTCTCGAACTCCATCATCTGGGCGATCTGGTTCGCCGACAGCCCGACGATGAGCACAGCCCAGGACAGCCAAGCCACGAAGGTCTGGACGCGCCGCATCCAGGCGGCCGTCCGGACCGGGACAGCACGTCGGGCGAAACCGCCGAAGTTGGATGTCAGCACGCCGAAGCTCGCTCAATGTCAGGACTCATGACTCTCCAGGTACCCGAGAACGCTGTCGATATCCGAAGTCGTGGTCAGCGGATTGATGAAACACATGCGGAACACGGTCTGCTCGCCCACCATCGTCGGAGTGACCAGGGCCTGGCCCTGCAGCCTCATCGCCGTGGACCAGGCCGCGCACTGTTCCGCTGTCCACCCGACGCGGCGGAACAGGACTACGGAGAGGTGCGGCTCGGCAGCGATCTCCAGATGATCGCTCGCCTCGATCTGCTTGACGGCGTAGCTCGCCAAGGAGAGGCAGCTCTCCACCGCATCGGCGTACGCGGCCGTGCCGTTGGCGATCAGCGATGCCCAGATCGGGACGCCGCGCGCGCGTCTGCTCAGGTGGGCCGCATAGTCGGCTGGATTGTCCCCGTCGGCCTCGTTCACCACGTCCAGATAGGCGGCGCGCTGGCGATGTGCGGCCAAGGCCAACTGGGGATTGAGGTACAGCACCGCGGCGCAGTCGAACGGCGTGAACAGCCACTTGTGCGGATCGATGGTGATCGAGTCGGCACGCTCGATCCCACGGAACTGGTCACGATGCGATGCGGAGAGCATGGCGGCACCGCCGTACGCAGCATCGACATGCAGCCACACGCCCCGATCCGTACAGAGGTCCGCGATCTCGTCGAGGCGATCGACCGCTCCCGAGTTGGTCGCTCCTGCCGTCGCCACGACGGCAACCACGTCGCGGCGGTCCAGAGTTCCGAGAACGGCTTCGAGGTCAGCCCGGTCGAGCGGGTGGTCCGAAGAGCCTGCCCAGACGACCTCGCACCCCATGATCGCGGCGGCCGAACGGACCGACGAGTGCGCAGAGGCGCCGGCGACGATCAGATGCGGAGGCCGTCCATCGGTCGCGACCCGTCCGTGCCGCGCGGCCACCAACGCGCTGAGGTTGGCGAGTGAGCCACCGCTGACGAAGGTGCCGTGTGCACCATCCGGATAGCCCACGACGTCACACAGCCAACGCATCGCGGCCCGCTCGACGGCGACCACCGCGCCCGCCTCAAGCTCGCTGCCTCCGTAGACAGCGGCCGCGGAAAGAGCAGCATCGGCAATCGTCGCCGCCGCGGTCGGTGCGCCTCCGACGAACGCCAGGTAGCGCGGGTGGTCGGTCGGGAAACCCGACGGCAGGATCCGATCCCGGAGCAGGGCCCAGGTCGCCTCGATGCCGAGACCGTCGGCGCCGACGGCCGGCAACTGCTCGGGATCACACGGAGTCACGGCCATCGGCTCAAGCCGGCGTCGCACCATCCAGTCAGCGAGGTCGGCGAGAACCTGGCGATCCTGCGTGGCGAAGTCGTGCACGGCAGCCCATCAGCTCGTAGCGGAACGTCCTATCGGGTCGCCAAGCACCCGCCACGATTTCCATCCCCCGTGCCAGCGTGACTGCTCGGCACTCCCGCGGTCAGTCTAGGCCCTATCCGCGCGGTAGGCCGAACGCTGCCGCGAGGTCCGGGGCGGTGGCACCCTCCCCCAGCGGCGCAACGCCGATCACGTCAGCGATGAACCGGGTCAACGAATAGTGGTTGAGCGGGGTATCGACGACCTTGGCCGAGAGCGCCGGCGTGAGCACTGACGTCAGCACGGTGTTGTCGGCTGAGCGGTCATCCTCGTCGGCGGTGACCACGACGACCAACCGCCCCTGCATGAAGTCCTTGCTGGCAAGGACCGGTGCCAACTGTTCCTTGAGCCAGGCATCCGCGGTGGCCAATGAACCGTCATGCGCGTCGTGCGCGAGATTCGGGATCAGGAAGGAGACGTTGGGCAGCTGGTTGTTGGCCGCGTCGGAAGCGAACGCGTCCACCCCGACGTCGTGGGCAAGGCAGTCGGAGCGGCCACTGTCGAAGTAGGTCCAGGGGTTGTGCCGCACCGCGTAGAGCGGCTTCCCGTCGGCCCGGTCCGGAAAGTCGTAGGGGTGGCAGTGCTCCGGGATCGACTCGGCGTAGGTACCGGCGGTCTTGCCGGCGTCGATCGCCTGGTCGAAGACCGAGACCGCATCCCCGACGTCGCCGGCATGCGCGGCCGGCGACCTGTCGTCGGTCACCCCGAACATCGAGCCACCGGCGATCGCCAGGTAGTTCGGCAGGCTGGGATGGGCCAGCCCCTGCCAGTGCGTCGCATACCCGTAGCGAGCCGAAAGACCTGCCAGGTAAGGCATCCCGGACTGCATCTGGCCCAGCGTGTGGTTCTCCTCGATCACCACCAGGACCTTGCTCGGGGCTTTCGTGCCGCTCGGGGCACCCGGTGCTGTCGTGGCGCTCACGGGCGGCTGGGAGCTCGGAGTGGCCGTCTGCGGTCGGTCCCCGTACATCGGGTTCGAGGAGCCGCTACAGGCGACGAGCGCGAACAGGCCGAGGACGGCGCAAGCCCCCATCCCCGCGCGGAGCGCGGTCGGGCGGGGCCGAACGAGCGGCCCACTTCGTCGACGTGGAGTCGAGCTCACCTGTCCAGGGTAACCACCCGGCAGAATGTCTCCAACCGTCCAGCAAGTGGGAGAAGAAGATGACGCATCCCGAAGACCACTCCATCGACAAGGCGTACTGGGATGACCACTGGCAGCCCGAAGAGGACGGCGATGGCGCGCCGCCGCCGGTACATCCCTATCTGGCCGAGGAGCTCAACGAGCTCAACACCGGCACGGCACTGGACGCCGGCTGCGGCGCCGGCGCCGAGGCGATCTGGTTGGCGCAGCACGGCTGGCAGGTGACCGGCGCAGACATCGCCGAGCAGGCGTTGCAGCGCGCTGCGGTGGCGGCAGATGCAGCCGGGGTGGCGGACCGGATCAGCTGGGTCCACGTAGACCTCGAACAGTGGGAGCCGACGACCACGTTCGACCTGGTGACCACTCACTACGCCCATCCGACCATCGGCCAGTTGGAGTTCTACGACCGGATCGCCGACTGGGTCGCTCCTGGCGGCACGTTGCTGATCGTCGGTCACCTGCACCACCACGATCACGGCACTGCCGACCAGCACGCAGACGGGCACGGACACGGGCACGGGCACGGCGAACAGGCGGAGTCCGAGGAGTGGGCGCCGCCGGAGTCCGCCACGGTGACCCCCGCCCAGATCACCGCGCGGTTCGACCCCGCCGCGTGGGAGCTGCACAGCGCCCGCGAAGCCCACCGCACGGTCCCCCGCCCGGACGGCGAGCGTCGCCTCGACGACGTCATCGTCCGACTCAGCCGACGTGCCTAGACTGCTTTCATGCCCACTCAGACCCCTGCCCTGGTTGCCGAATCCGCTGGCGCTGCCTTCACCACGCGCCTGATCGAACGTCGCGATCTCCGTGACGACGACGTCGCCATCGAGATCGCCTACGCGGGGATCTGCCACAGCGACATCCACCAGGTCCGCGAAGAGTGGGGCAAGGCGAGCTTCCCGATGGTGCCCGGTCATGAGATCGCGGGCGTGGTGACGGCGGTGGGTGCCGGCGTCACCGCGGTCCAGGTCGGCGACCGGGTCGGCGTCGGCTGCATGGTCGACAGCTGCGGCGAGTGCGAGTTCTGCAAGGACGGTTTCGAGCAGCACTGCACCCGCGGCGCGGTGATGACCTACAACGGCATCGGCTACGACGGTGACCCGACACTCGGCGGCTACTCCCGCTCCGTCGTCGTCTCCGAGCGGTTCGCCTGCCCGATCCCGGACGGGATCGGGCTGGACGAGGCCGCTCCCCTGCTCTGCGCCGGGATCACCACCTACTCGCCGCTGCGCCGTTGGGGCGTCGGCCCCGGCAGTCGGGTCGCCGTCGTCGGGATGGGCGGGTTGGGCCACATGGGCGTCAAGCTCGCCGTCGCGATGGGCGCTCAGGTCAGCGTGCTTTCGCGCAGCGACGCCAAGGCTGCGGACTCGTTGGCGCTGGGCGCTGTGGAGCACGTCGCCACCAGCGATCTCGCCACGATGAAGGCCCGTCGCAACTACTTCGACCTGGTGCTGAACACTGTCAGCGCCGACCTGGACATCGAGCTCTATCTCGGTCTGGTCAAGCCGCGTGGGGTGGTGGCCAACGTCGGTCTGCCGACCGACCCGTACCGGGTGCGGCCGGGCCGGTTGATCGGGACCAGCAAGGTGCTGGCCGGCTCCAACATCGGCGGAATCCCTGAGACCCGGGAGATGCTCGCCTTCTGCGCCGAGCACAAGATCGGTGCGCAGGTCGAGACGATCACCGCCGACGAGGTCACCGAGGCCTACGACAAGGTGGTCGCCGGCAAGGTCCGATACCGCTACGTGATCGACGTGTCCACGATCAACGCAGCGCAGGGCTGAGCACCTCCCCACCAACGCCGAAGGCCGCCCCGAGTTCGGGGCGGCCTTCGGCGTTGGTGGCACGAGATCACATGGTGTTGACGATCAGACCGATGTGGGTGAAGAAGTTCATCACGCCGAAGAGCGCGAAGACCACACCGGTGATGGCCCAGGCCCAGCCGACCACCTGGGTGGCCAGGGAGCGCAGCGACTCGCCACGCAGCACCGAACGGACGGCGAACGGGAAGGCGATCGCGCCGACACCGACCAGGCCGAGGAGGCCGGACATGAAGATCGCTTCGACCACCGGCCACTCAGCGAACTCACCCGAGATCGGCTCCTCCGGCGGGGCGGCGAAGAGCTGGTACTTGACACCGGCGACGGCGATCGCGACCAGCGCACCACCGAGGAATCCGACGAAGGTACTGATCGGGCGCGCGGTCTTGGCCAGGCGAGGAAGTACGTCAGCGCCGACCAGGGCCGAGGTGCCACGCTTCCACAGGTAGAGCGATGCGGCCAGCAGCAGCACACCGAAGCCGAGGCTGGTCTCACCGAAGACGATGTTGTCGAACGGGAACCCGCCAGCCGCCAGCGGCCAGGTGAGGGTCATGTGCAGGCCGGTGCTGGCGAGGATCGCGCCGAGCACGCCGAAGTTGAGTGCCCATCCCTCGGCGCTCGCCTCCTCACCGTTGCGCGCGACGTCCCGGACGAAGAGGACCAGGCTCAGCAGGCCCACGCCTGCTGCCACGGCCATGATGGTGTTGTACGTGGGCATCGATGCCCAGTCGATCTTCAGAGCCTGTGCGGTTAGCACGTCATCGCTTCCTCAGGTAGGGCAGCTCTCGGGCTGCGGTTGGCAAGGTCGTACATCCAGGTAACTGATACGCGCGTCTAGGTATTCCAGCCACCTAGGATGGGCTTGTGACCACCAGCAGCTCGCCGCGTCCCCGTGGGCGTCCGACCCAACAGCGGCGGTCCGCGGAGAAGCAGCAAGCGATGCGCGCGGCGGCCGCCCAACTACTCATCGACCGTGGCCCCGACGCCGTCACCCACCGCCAGGTGGCTGCCGCGGCCGGCCTACCGCAGGGCTCGGCCTCCTACTACTTCCCCAATGCCGAGGGTCTCTTCCTCGCTGCCGTCGAGGAGGCGGAGAAGGTCCGCGTCGCGGGGGCACACGCCTATGCCGACGCGCTACGCCGCCGCACCCGAAGCCCAGCGACGACCGCCCGCCTGCTGATCGAGGCGCTCTACGCTCCTCACCTGGAGCCGGACGTGGTCCCCCTCCGACTCGCCCCGATGTTGGAGGCCACCCGGACCCCGAGCACCGCGGCCGCGATGGCAGACGCCTGGCCACACCTGCTCGCTGCGCTCCGCAAGGTGCTCGACGCCAGCGGATACAGCGCCATCGCCGACGACGACATCGTCCAACTCCGACTCCTGGCCGACGCCGCGCTGCTCTATGCCACCACCGCCGGCAGCGACGATGCCATCGACTACGCCGTCGAACGGCTGGCGCGACTGATCACCCAGCTCAGCTGACGACGTCAGGGAGTGACCTCCTCCTGCGGAGCCGGCGGCTCGCTGGACTCGGAGGTCGGTCCGTCGCTCGGCTCGGGAGGGGTGTCGGTCGGCGTCGCGGACGGTGCTGGCGGCTCCGGGGAGGGCGGAGGCGTCGTCGGCGAGCCACCGGGCGACTCCGGGCTCTGGTTCGGTTCCTGCTCGGTCGGCGTCGCGCTCGGGCGCTGGGTCGGCGTCGGCTTGTCGCTCGGCGCGGACGGCGACTCGTCAGGCTGGGTGGGCTGGTTCTGTTGGGTCGGCTGCCGGGTCGGCTCGAGCGGATCGGGGCGGACGAAGATATAGAGCACCAGTGTCGCGACGAAGATTCCGGCCAGGATCAGCGTCGACCAGCGAGGGCGCTTGAACTCGAATGCCATCACTCATCGCCTCCGGTGGTCCCGGCGACCTCGGCCTGGACGTTGATGCCCTCGGCACGGAGCGCCCTGGTGATCTGCACCCGCAGCGCCCGACTCACTTCGAACTGGCGTCCCGGCAGCGTCCGGGCCACCACCCGCACCGTGAACTGGTCCATCTCGATGGACTCGACGCCCATCACCGACGGCGCATCCAGTAGGAGTTCGTGCAGGGCCGGGTCTTCATAGGCCTTAGCACCCGCCTCGCGGAGTAGCTTGCTGACCAGGTTGACGTCGAAGACGATCGGGACCGGGACGTCGATCACGGCTCGTGCCCAGTCCCGCGAGAGGTTGGTGACCTGGACGATCTGTCCGTTGGGGGTGATCACGACCTCGCCGGTCGGGGTGCGCAGCGAGGTGATCCGGAGGCTGACCGCCTCGACGGTCCCCAGCACCGGCGTTCCGACGCCGACCACGGAGATCTTGACCAGGTCGCCGAAGCCGTACTGGCGCTCGGCGAGCACGAAGAACCCGGCCAGGAGGTCCTGCAGGATGCGCTGGGCACCGAAGCCGACCGCGACACCGGCGACGGTCGCCGCCGGCACGATCGCCCCCAAGGAGACACCGAGGTTCTGCAGCACCGCGACGGTGGTCACCGTGTAGATCAACACCACGATCGCCCAGGTGATCACCTGCGCGATGGCCCTGCGGTGCTTGGACTCCTCCGACCGGACCCGGCTCCGCCCGGGAGCCGCTTCCGCCCGCTCGGCGCGTGCCGAGAACTGTTCGGCGCTCCACCGCACGAAGCGGGCCAACAGCATGGAGCCGGTGACCAGCAGCACGATCTGCAGAGCGTCTCCGCGCAGCCAATAGGCGAAGTCCGACAGCGGCTGGGTCGCCAGCGGGATCACACCGGCAACCGTCTCGGGCACACGGAGAGCGGATGGGAGAAGCATGCTCCCATCATGACCGGTGACAGGATGGGCAGGTGGCGAAGATGCGTAAGCAGTCAGGTGGTGGGGCGCCGAAGCGCGGAAAGAACGCGATGGGCGGCAATCCGATGCTGCTCCAGGTCGGTCCCGATTTCTACGACGAAGCCGCCCTCGCTGAGGCACTGACCGGCGATGGCGACCCGGTCGACGTGGCCGCGGTACGCGACCTGCGCGCAGCCGGGAGACTCGTCGCCCTCTCGACGGCCGACGAGCAGTGGATCCATCCGACCTGGCAGGTCCGCGACGGGCAGATCATTCCAGGGCTGGACGTCGTCCTGGCCGCCTTCGCCGGGGCGCCGGCCTGGTCGGTGGCGCTCTGGCTGACCACCGCCCACGACGATCTGGACGGCGCCACCCCGGTCGAGGCGTTGGTCGCCGGGTCGGGTGCGGTCACGGAGCTGGCTGCGGCGACCGCGCACCGTTGGGCCAACTGAACACGCCGCACGGAGGTTCGGCCCGCCCGCGGACCCACTTACAGAATCAATGTCGGAGGGTGGTCCTAGCCTGCCGTCATGACCTACTCGTTGCGTGATCTGGACGCTGCCGCGGCGCTTGCCGCCGCCGGCGAACTCGTCGCACAACGACGTCTGATCGAGGTCGACGAGCTCGAGCTGCTCGCTCATTGGGCGGCGCTCCACGGGGAGTCCGCCGGCGCCGAGCGGCGAGTGCCGATGGTCCAGCTCGGCGGCGAAGGCACGCCGGTCGTCCAGGACCATGCGCTCGGCGAGATCGCTCTGGCCCGGGGCACCCACGTCGTCGCTACCAGCAACGCGCTCGCCGATGTACTCGACCTGCAGCACCGTCTTCCACGGATCTGGGCGGTCGCGGTCACCGGGATCGTGGACATCTGGATCGTCCGCAAGGTGGCGCGGATGTCGCGTCAGCTTCCGCTGGCCCGCGTGCACGTCGTCGACACCGCGATCGCCCGGATGCTCGGGCGTGAAGGCGGCGGCCGCATCCTCGATGTCGCCGAGGCGAAGATCATCGAAGCCGATATCGACGCTCACAACGCCCGCGTCGAAGCCGAGCGGATGCGCCGCTACGTCAGCTTCGGACGCACCAACGAACACAGCCTGCGCACCCTGATCGCGCAGATCGACGCCGGCGACGCCGCGTGGATCGATGCGACCATCACCCGGGTCGTCGAGATCCTGCGGGGCCAGGACGACACCGAGCGCCCGATCGACGAGTGGCGAGCCACCGCGTTGGGCTACCTCGCCCGCCCTGCGGAGCTCCTCGCACTCCTCTCCGAGAGCCACGCAGACCAGGGAAACGATGTCGAGCCGGGAGGCGATGCGGAGCAGCAAGGCTGCGGCTGCCACCTCAACCGCGCGATCGCCTTCCCACGCGAACTGCTGAGCCATCTCCGCCAGATCGACTGGACCAAGCTCCGCCCCAGGGCCACTCTCTACCTCCATCTCCATGAAGCCGCCCTCCCCGGCCCCGGCGGGGCGGTCCCGGGTGTGGTGCGGATCCAACCGGCCGGCAACCACGGTCTGCGGGCCCACACGCTCGACCAACTACACGGCTTTCTCCGCGGCACCCAGGTCACACTCAAACCGGTGATCGACCTGAATCAGCGGGTGCGGACCACCGCCTATGAGCACCCGGAGTCGCTCAAGGAGCGCGTCTACCTGCTCACCGGCGGCGACTATTGGCCGTACGCCACCTCCACCAACCGCAACGTCGACTACGACCACGTCGTGCCGTACCAGGCGACTGGCCCACCCGGCCAGACCGGCACCCACAACTCCGGCCCGCTCGGCCGGCGTCATCACCGGTGGAAGACCCACGCCGGGTACCGCGCGAGCCAGGTCGGCGACGGCAGCTACCTCTGGACCACGCCGCACGGCCTCACCTTCGTCGTCGACCACGACGGAACCCGACAGGTCGAAGCACGCACGGCGACCCGGATCGAGCTCTTCGCGAGCCCGGAGGTGCGTTACTGCGCGTGAAGCTCCGCAGCGTGCGGCGGGTCCGCACCCGGCCTCGAGACGGTGACGGCGGCGGCACGCGCCGCATAGTTCAGCGCATCGGACCACTGGTCCGCGGCCAGTTCGGCGAGCAGGTCCGCGCCCGGCTCTCCGACCAGCGGCCACAGTCGGTCCAGCAACGCCGCCGCGAAGGTGTCTCCAGCGCCGATCGTGTCCGCGACCTCGACGGGTACGCACCGCACCCCACCGCTCGCCATGCCATCACGCCGCCGAGCGTGCCAACTGGCACCGGCAGCGCCCCGCGTCACGACCACCGCCTGGGCGCCGAACGCGAGAAGTTGCCCGGCACCCTCGGACGGCGTCAGTGCCGGCCAGAGCACCGCAAGATCCTCATCCGAGGCCTTCACCAGGTGTGCCTGGCTCGCCATCCGCTGCACCGCTGCCATCAGGTGCGGGCCGGTGCCCGTCACCGCCGGTCGCAGGTTGACGTCGTAGCTGACCATGCAGTTGTCCCGAAGCCGCTCGACCAACGCCACCACCTGATCGGCACCCGGCGCGAGCAGCGGCGCGAAAGAGGTGATGTGCAGGATGCGGGGGCGCTCGAGGCCCAACGCCGGTAGTTGCCAGTCGACGGTGATCTCGTAGTGCGCAGCGCCCGACGAATCGATCGTCGCCTCCGCCCGCGCCGTCGCCGCGACGACGTGCGGGTCGCCGACAGGTTCCACGCCCGCCGCAGCGAGGTGGGCCGCGATCAGTCGACCGCCGTCGTCGTCAGCGAAACAGGTCGCCAGGCGAACCGTGCGCCCCAACCGCGCGAGGGCGACCGCCGTATTGACGGCCGAACCACCCGGATGACTGAGCGTCTCCACGCCGACGCCGTGCACGACGTCGAGGACCGACTCCCCCACCACCAGCGCGTACTCCACGCTCACACTGTGCCAGCCCGTCAGCGTTCCGGTCGGCTCCGACTGGGTCAGCCGGGGTGTCGCCCGGTAGATTCAGCACAGTGTCTGACCCACGCCCACGCCGCACCTTCGCCGTCATCAGCCACCCTGACGCCGGTAAGTCCACGCTGACCGAAGCCCTCGCCCTGCACGCCCGCGCGATCAACGAAGCCGGCGCCGTCCACGGGAAGGGCGACCGCAAGGCGACGGTCTCGGACTGGATGGCGATGGAGAAGGCCCGCGGTATCTCGATCACCTCGGCCGCGCTGCAGTTCGAGTACCGCGACCACGTCGTCAACCTGGTCGACACCCCCGGTCACAGCGACTTCTCCGAGGACACCTACCGGGTGCTCTCCGCCGTCGATTCCGCCGTGATGCTGGTCGACGCCGGTAAGGGCCTGGAACCGCAGACCTTGAAGCTGTTCCGGGTCTGCGCGCTGCGTGGCATCCCGGTGATCACGGTGATCAACAAGTGGGACCGCCCCGGGCTCTCCCCGCTGGAGCTGATGGACAAGATCGAGCAGCAGATCAAGATCCGCCCCACCCCGTTGACCTGGCCCGTCGGCGAGGCCGGCGACTTCCGCGGTGTGCTGGACCGTCGCACCGGCGAATTCATCAAGTACACCCGCACCGCCGGTGGCGCGACCCGTGCTCCGGAGCGCCGGATGCGGGCCGACGAGGTCGAGGAGAACGACCTCCAGGTGTGGGCCAACGCCATCGAGGAGCACGAACTGCTCGAACTCGATGACGCAGACCACGATCAGGAGCGCTTCCTCGCCGGCGAGACGACGCCGGTGATGTTTGCCTCCGCACTGCAGAACTTCGGCGTGGCGCAGCTCCTCGACCGTCTGCTGGAGCTCGCCCCCGCGCCCGGCCCGACCGAGGGCGTCGACGGCACCGTCCGTCAGCCCGAGGGCGAGTTCAGTGCCTTCGTCTTCAAGGTCCAGTCCGGGATGAACAACGCCCACCGCGACCGTCTCGCCTATGCCCGGATCGTCTCCGGCGAGTTCGAGCGGGGCATGGTCGTCACCCATGCCGGGACCGGCCGTCCGTTCGCGACGAAGTTCGCCCAGACCGTCTTCGGCCGGGAGACGACGTCGGTCGAGCACGCCTACCCCGGCGACATCATCGGCCTGGTCAACGCCAACGCCCTGCGCGTCGGCGACACCATCCACACCGGCGCGAGCATCGCCTATCCCCCGGTGCCGAGCTTCGCTCCCGAGCACTTCATGGCTGCCTCCGCGGGCGACATCGGCCGGTACAAGCAGTTCCGCAAGGGCATCGAGCAGCTCGACCAGGAGGGTGTCGTCCAGGTGCTTCGCTCCGATCTGCGCGGCGACCAGAGCCCGGTCCTGGCCGCGGTCGGCCCGCTCCAGTTCGAGGTCGTCGAGGACCGGATGCTCAACGAGTTCAACTCGCCGATCCGCTTCTCCCGCCTCGACTACCAGGTGGCCCGCCGCACCGACGCCGCAGGCGCCACCGCCCTCTCCGGCAAGCGCGGGGTAGAGGTCCTCCAGCGCAGCGACGGCACCCACATGGCACTCTTCGTCGACCAGTGGCGCGCCCAGGTCACCGCCCGCGACAACCCGGAGATCATGCTGGAGGCACTGCCTGCAGGCGGAGCCTGAGGCAGCGACCGGAACCGCCTGCTGGCGGAGCCTGAGGCAGCGACCGGCCTAGTCCACTTCGCCCGAATTTCACACTTTGTCCAAATAGTCCGAGAGCATGCGGCCCATGCTCTCTGCGCGTACCACTCTGGCCGCCTTCGGCACCGTCGCTCTCGTCCTGTCGGGATGCTCGGCGACCGACGAGGCGGACAACGCCAAGAAGGAGTCCGGCCCGGGTGGTTGGACCGTGCTGCACTACTCGATGGCCGACACCGACCTTGAGCCGTTCATGGTCACGGACGTCAACGAGTTCAGCGAGATCCCCTCTTCGGAGTCGTTGAAGATCCGCGAGTTCATGGACCGTTCCACCGGCTACGGCGAGGACGAACTCCTCGACCAGGGCGACTGGACCGGTGCCCGGGTGCTCGACATCGACGGCGGGAGCACCCAGATCGTCGAGGATCTCGGCGACGTCAACTCCGCCGACCCCGAGGTTCTGGCCACGTTCATCGCCGACGGCCTGAGCGCACATCCCAACCAGCGCTACGCCCTGGTGATCTCCGACCACGGAGCGTCTTGGCCGGGCATGGGCCCTGACGAAGGCTCCGACTTCGACACGCTCAATCTGGCCGAGCTGACCGACGGGATCAGCACGGGGTTGGAGCGGGCCGGCGTCGACAAGCTGGACCTGATCGGCTTCGACGCCTGCCTGATGAGCAGCTACGAGGTGGCCAGCGCCCTGGCGCCGTTGGCCGACCGCCTCGTCGCCTCCCAAGAACTCGAGCCCGGCCACGGCTGGGACTACGCTGCCTTCGACATCCTCGCCGATGACCCGCACACCACCGTCGACGAACTCGGTTCGGCGTTGATCGACGGGTTCGAGAAACAGTCCGAGGAGTGGGAGACCGACAAGTCCATCACCCTCTCGATGATCGATCTCACCCGGATGGACGCCGTCGACACCGCCCTCGCCGATTTCTCCGAGGCGCTGGTCGACCGGGGTGCGGCGGTGGCTCCCGCGGTCGGTCGCGCCGGCAAGTCCGTGCTCGGTTTCGCGCGCAGCCCGAACCCCGACGAAGACAGTCAGATGAAGGACCTGGGGATGCTCGCCTCAACGATCGGAACCGAGGCACTCGATGTCTCCGATCAGGCCGACACCCTGGTCCGCGCGATCAACGACGCCGTCGTCGACTCGGTCACCGGTCAAGCCACCAAGGGCGCGACCGGTCTCTCGATCTACTTCCCGCCGACCGACGCGCTCTCCACCGCCGAGTACCTCGAGGTCGAGAGCGCCGAGGTGTGGGCGAACTTCCTGACCAGCTACTACGACGCAGGTAGCTCGATCCCCGAGGCAGAGGTCGCGACCTTCGTCGACGAGGACGGCGAGATCGAGTTCGACGGCGAGGGGTTCAGCATCTCCGGGCTCTACGACGAGGTCGGCGAAGGCAACCTGACCAGCGCCACGATGAGCTACGCCCTGGTCAACGAGGACGGTTCCCTGACCTACCTCGGTGAGCAGGACGCCGTGATCGGCGAGGACGGTGCGGCGGTCGCCGCCGGTTACTACGACATGACCGCACTCACCATCAGCGACGGCGAGGACTCCTCCTACGCCTACCTGGCACTCGGCTACCAGGAGGGCGACGAAGTCGTCAGCATGGACGTGCCGATGGCCTACTACGCGCCAGGCTCGGAGACCTACCAGGACGTCCTGCTCTCCTTGGTCCTCGACGCCGAGAGTGGCGACGTTCTCAGCGAGCAGTACTACGTCTACAACCCCGACACCGAAGGCTACGGCGAGCTCACCGCCGACCCCGAGGGCCTGATCGTGCCCGAGACCCTCGACGTCGGCGAGGACGGCAGCCAGGAATGGAGCGCCACCTCCGAGTGGGGCCTCTACGCCGACCTGGAGAGCCTCACCTTCGATCTCGAGCCACTGGAGTCGGGCAGCGTCATCCAACTCGACCTCACCGTCACCGACTTCGGCGGCAACGAGTCGACGATCAGCGGCCAGACCGAGGTCCCGTGACGCGAGGGCGGCGCTAGCACCTGCTGCCCCTTCGGCTGTCGGGCTCGAAGGTCGGCATGACCGACGGGACGATCAGCGCGTGGTAGCGGCGTCGCCCTTGCCGGTTCGGGCGACCTCGGCCGCCCGCAGCTCCGCGCCCTCGAGGCGTTTCCACGGCGACGGCGAATCCTGGGTGGAGGGCGCATCAGGGCTGTTGCCCTGCGTCCACCACTTCGCGATATAGGCGAGATCGCCGAGCTGCACGACGTCACCGGCGACGTAGGCGGCACCCGCGCGCCACTTGGCGAAGGTTCCGGGCGCGACGGTGGGCAGCGGCTCGGGCTTCTCCCCCGGCAGCACCGGACCGATCAGGCGCCAGGGCGCCGAGTCGTCGGCGACCGTCGGATCGTCCGGGACGTCGCCGCTGGTCCACCACTTGGCCACATAGACGTTGCGGCGCCAGACCACCCGTTCGCCAGCCTGGTAGGCCTGCTCGGCGTTCCACACCTGGTACGGGCTGGTCGCGGGGTCGTCCTCCGCCACGGCCGTCGGTTCCTCGGTGGTGCTCGGTTCGGCGGTGACGACCGGACCACTCTCCAGCTTCGCGCCCAGCAGGTGGGCGAAGGCACCGCTCGCCTGGTTGAGGCCGCTGCACGAGGTCGACACCTTGGTGATGTCTGGCCAGTTGCCGCTACAGGCCCGATCCCGGTTCAGTGACCACATGGAGAGCCGGCCCAGCTTCTGCGCCGCGGCGAAGCTCTTCAGCTCGGCGGCGTCATCGAGCGAGAAGACCTCTCCCAGCACATCGTTCTGGCCGAGCATCGGGGTTGCCCCGATCAGCCGCCACAGTTGGGCCGCGGTGCGCCGGTTGCCGACTTCGCGGTAGAGCTCGTCGAGCTGGGCGTGGGTCGACTCCAGTGCCTTGATCGAGGCCTCCGCCATCGAGTCTCCCGGCTCCTTGCTGTCGGAGTAGTTCATCGTCATCACGTTGACACCGCGCAACCTGACCCCGGCCTCCAGCATCCCTGAGACCAGGTCGACGCCCTCGTCGGTGAGGCCGTGCGGTGCGACCGGGAGCGTCACCCAGACGTCGGTGCCCTCCTCGGCCTGCAGCTGTGCCACCGCCTGCGCCCGCCGCTCATTGGCCGCGGTGTCAGAGAGCGCCTCGCCCTCGACGTCCAGGTCGATCACGCCGATCTGATACCGCTGGACGACGTCGCGGTAGGCCCCGGCGAGCTGGTCGACGTCGTCGCACGCGACCGCGAGCTCGGTGTTCGCCTGACCGCCGAAGGAGATCATCGGGGCGCCACCGAGCTGGCGCAGCCGGGCCACCCGGCGGTCGAGATCGAGCTGGCCGCCTGCCTCGTCGAGGGTGTAGGCGCCGCCCCACGCCGGTGCGCACTCCTGGTCCGGGTCGGCGACCACGAAGGCGAGCACGGCGCTGTTGGCACCGGGCTCGGGGTCCTCGAACTCGTAGAAGGGCGTCGCGGTGACGTCGACATAGCCGGCGAACCAGGACGGCTCGCCGACCTTGACCCGCGAGTCCTGGAACCACTGCCAGCCGCGCAGAGAGGTGAACACGATGCCGACCAGGGCGAGGAGCACGACACTCAGCCGGATCCATGAGAGCCGTCGTCCCGCTACCAAAGCCATCCCCGCAACTCCCTCAAGTTGTCCGTCCCAGCACCCCCGGCAAACGAGTAGCCTACGAGGGCTCTACGGTCGACCTTGCAAAGTGTCCAAAATTGACCGGTCTCCAAACCCGGAGTTCCCGGTGCCGGGGAGGGAAACCGTGGCAACCACAACAGAGGCCGAGGCACGCCGTCGACGGCAATGGGGGGCCGAGCGGCGCAGCGAGCCGATGCCGATCGTGCACCCCCGGCCCACCCTGGCCAAGCTGACCTGGGGCCGGATCGCGATCACCGCCACGGTGCTCTTCTGGCTGGCCTACCTGATCACCACAGTGGCGCGGCACTTCCTCAACAACGCCGGTGGATTCCGGTTCACGATGGAGGCGATCAGCTACGTCGCGGTGGTCACCATGTTGACCTTCTCGGCCCTGATGTACCTGATCGCCAGACAGGGCGCGCTGCGCCGCTTCCGCGAGCACCAGCGGGTGCCACGCGGACTGCTCGACGAGCATTTCGCCACCTCCGGGCGGCCGATGACGGTGCTGATCCCCTCCTACGCCGAGGAGCCAGACATCGTTCGGCTCACCCTGTGGAGCGCGGCGCTCCAGGAGTACCCGGACCTCCGCGTGGTGCTGCTGGTCGACGATCCGCCGTTCCCGACCGACCCGATCGCGGCCGAACGGCTCGACGCCACCCGAGCCCTGGCCGGGCAGATCCAGGCCGAGCTCGCGGTCCCGCTGCTGCGGGCCCAGGAGACCTACGACGCAGCCGTGCTCGCCCTGGCCGAACTGCCGCACGCCCCGATCGGGGTGGTCTCCGACCTGGCCGACGAGTACCGCCGGGCCGCGGAGTGGCTCGAGGCGATGGCCGACACCGAGGTCGTCAGCGACCACGTCTCGGAGTTCTTCGTCGACCAGGTGCTGATGGCGCTGGCCAGCGAGCTCCGGCTCAGCCTGCTGGCGCTGGAGGCAGCGGTCGACCAGGACGCGCGGATCGACAGCGAACGGGTCCGCCAGCTCGGTCGGCGACTGATCTGGATCTTCTCGGCCACCATGGAGAACTTCGAGCGCAAGCGCTACGCCTCGCTCTCGCAGGAGGCCAACAAGGCGATGAACATCAATTCCTACCTGGGGTTGATGGGCGGCACCTGGCGACCGATGGAGACCGCCGAGGGCACCGTACTGCAACGGCTCGCACCCGACGTCGCGCCAGACCCCGACGACCTCACGATCCCCGACCCTGAGTACCTGCTCACCCTGGACGCCGACTCGCAGCTGCTGCGCGACTACTGCCTGCGCCTGGTCTACTTCCTCGAGCAACCCGAGAACAGCGACGTCGCGATCACCCAGACGCCGTACTCCTCTTATCGCGGCGCGCCCACCCGGATCGAGCGGATCGCGGGTGCCACCACCGACATCCAGCACATCCTGCACCAGGGCATGACCCACTACGACGCGACCTTCTGGGTCGGGGCCAACGCGGTGATCCGGCGACCCGCGCTGGAGGACATCGTCGAGGTGGAGACCGTCGGTGGCCACGAGATCCGCACCTACGTCCAGGACCGCACGGTGATCGAGGACACCGAGTCCAGCATCGATATCGCGGCTGCCGGCTGGCGTCTGGTGAACTACCCGGAGCGGCTCAGCTACAGCGCGACGCCGCCGGACTTCGGCTCATTGATCGTGCAGCGTCGCCGCTGGGCCAACGGTGGTCTGCTGATCTTCCCGAAGTTCTGGCAGCAGCGCGGCCCGCGCGCCCGCGCCGGACGCCCGATCCGGCTGGGCGAGTTCTGCCTGCGGCTCAACTACATGGTCTCCATCGCCTGGGCCAGCCTGGCGCTTCTGCTGCTGCTCTTCTATCCCTACGACAACCGGCTGCTCAGCCCGTTGGTCCTCGGTGCCGCGCTCCCCTACTTCCTGTGCATGGCCAGCGATCTCTATGCCTGCGGCCACCGCCGCCTCGACGTCTTCCGGATCTACGGCTTCAACCTGGTCCTGCTGCCGGTGAACCTGGCCGGCGTCCTCAAATCCGTCCAACAGGCGTTCACCGGCGAGAAGATCCCCTTCGCCCGCACCCCGAAGGTCCGCAACCGCACCGCGGCACCCGGGTGGCACGTCTTCGTGCCCTACGTGATCGTCATCTACGCGTTGATCACCGCCTGGCGCAGCTACCACCACGAGGACTGGGGAAATCTCTTCTTCGCGGTCTTCAACGCCGTCCTTGCCGCGATCGCGATCCGCGCCTATATCGGCGTCAGGAGCTCCTTGGTTGACATGGCGATGGGCGTGGTGAACTGGCTCTTCGTGCCGGTGCGCACCCCGAAGGCACCGGCGCCCGCACCCGACCCGAACGCCCCGATCGATTGGGACGGCATCCTCTACCACGGCGACCGTCGTCTCAACCGCGACCTGAGGGGCAAGCGCGACCGGCGCCGGCGAGCGGCGGCCACCAGCGGCGGCGGGGCCAAGATCACCTAGGCGCTGGCGCCGTGCCGTGCCCAGACCCGGTGCGCCGCGAGCAGCCTCGCCAGTGCGTCGATGACCTCCCCCGCGTCCTCCCCGACGACGACACCGGGGCCGTCCTGCTCGCCGATGCCCGCGCTCTGCAATGCGCGCGAGCCTTCGCCCCAAGCACCTATCGCCTTGGCATGGCGCCAGCACTCCTGGATCATCAGGGTGATCCTCGGATCGAGTGCCGGGGCGCCCGCGGATCCGGCCTTCTCGTCGCGCCGTGGCTGGGCATCCGGCGCCGGCGCCGGGGCACCGAGCAGCATCAGGGCGTCGAACTCGACAGAGCGGGTGGTGGCGAAGGTGGCCTGGACCGGAACCCCGTCCACCTCGCCGCCCTGCGGCGCCACCACCTTCGGCACCATTCCCGCGTCGGCCACCGCGTCCCGGACCGCGGCCAAGGAGCCGGTGTCGCCGTCGGGATCGACGACGATTCCCACCACACGGCCGTCGAGCGGCCACTCACGTCCGACCTGGGAGAGCGCCGGGCTCGGCTGCTGGTCGGCCTGCTCCTCGCTCGGCTGGGGTGCCGGTAGGCCGAGCGCCGCGGCGACCTCGGAGCAGAGCTCCGCGTCGATGTTGGCCAGGCATTGGAGCTGACGCTCCTTGATTGCCTGGTCCGTGCACTTTCCCAACTCGAAGGAGTAGGCGCGGATGATGTGCTGCTGCTCCAGTTCCGACATGCTCAGCCAGAACAGCCTCGCCTGGCTGAAGTGGTCGTCGAACGATGTCGGGTTCGCCCGGACCTTGGTCGACTCGGGTAGGCGGACCGGAACGTCGGTGAATGCCTCGTCATCAGCGCCGGCGAAGAACGGGCAGCCGCCATCCAAGGAGTTCTCCTTGTAGGGCGCGATGCCTTCGTGCACACGATGCTGGTGAAGTCCGTCGCGCAGCATGTCATTGACGGGGGCATGTGGCTGATTGATAGGGATCTGCGCGAAGTTCGGGCCCCCGAGTCGCGTCAACTGCGTGTCCAGGTAGGAGAAGAGTCGCGCGGCCAGGAGCGGGTCGTCCGTGACGTCGATGCCGGGCGGCAGGTGTCCCGGGTGGAACGCGACCTGCTCGGTCTCAGCGAAGAAGTTGGTAGGCACGGCGTTGAGAGTGAGCCGCCCGATCAGTTGCACCTCGGCCGACTCCTCGGGAATCAGCTTCGTGGGATCCAGCAGGTCGATGCCGTCGAACTCCTGCTCGGCGTTGTCCTCGACGACCTGGATCCCCAGCTCCCATTGGGGAAAAGCCCCCGTCTCGATAGCGTCGTAGAGGTCACGGCGGTGAAAATCGGGGTCGAGACCAGCGAGCATCTGCGCCTCTTCCCAGGTGAGGGAGTGCACGCCGAGCACCGGCTTCCAGTGGAACTTCACCAAGGAGGTCTCGCCCTCGGAGTTCGTCAGTCTGAAGGTGTGGACGCCGAACCCCTCCATCATCCGGTAGGAGCGCGGGATACCGCGGTCGGACATGTTCCAGATGGTGTGGTGTTGCGCCTCGGTCTGCGACGAGACGAAGTCCCAGAAGGTGTCATGTGCGCTCTGCGCCTGGGGAATCTCCCGATCCGGATGCGGTTTGCCGGCATGGATGATGTCGGGGAACTTGATCCCGTCCTGGATGAAGAAGACCGGCATGTTGTTGCCCACCAGGTCGAAGGTGCCCTCCGCGGTATAGAACTTCGTCGCGAAACCGCGGGTGTCCCGCACGGTGTCAGCCGAGCCGCGCGATCCGAGCACGGTGGAGAACCGCGTGAACACAGGCGTCTGCACGCCCTTGGCCAGGAACGGCGCCCGGGTGATCGCGGTGGCCGTGCCGTAGCTCTCGAAGATCCCATGGGCACCGGCACCGCGGGCATGCACCACCCGCTCCGGGATCCGCTCGTGGTCGAAATGGGTGATCTTCTCGCGAAGATGGTGGTCCTGCAGGAGCGTCGGTCCTCGTTCGCCTGCCTTCAGCGAGTGGTCGCTGTCGCGCAGACGAGCGCCCTGCGTGGTGGTCAGGAAGTCGCCTTCCTGGGTTCTGGTCCGGCTGTCATCCATGACGTCGCCTCCTCGGCGGTGGAGCGTGGGGTGCGGTGGGTTCAGGGACGGAAGACGACCTTGACCGTGTTGTTCTCCTTCTTCTGGAACTCGGCGTACGCCTGCGGTGCGGAATCGAGATCCACGTGATGGGTCGCGAACTGCTCGACGCCGAGCGGATCGTCGTCGACCAGCAACGGCAGGATGTCGCCGGCCCAGCGGTGCACGTTCGCCTGCCCCATGTGCAAGGCGATCTGCTTGTCGAAGAGCGTCAGCATGGGCATCGGGTCTGCCTGACCACCGTAGACACCGGAGATCGAGATGGTGCCGCCGCGACGGACCGCGTCGATCGCGGTGTAGAGCGCGGCAAGGCGATCCACGCCCACCCGTTGCATCATCGCCTGCGCAACCGGCTTCGGCATCATCCCTGCGGCACGCTGAGCAAGGGCGGCCATCGGTGATCCGTGCGCCTCCATCCCGACCGCATCCACCACCGAGTCGGCGCCACGCCCCCAGGTCTTGCTGCGGACCTCCTCCGCGACGTCGTCGACATCGCGGAGGTCGATCACCTCGGCACCGCGGGCGAACGCTCGCTCCAGACGCTCGGTGACAAGGTCCACCGCGATCACCCGGACTCCTCGGTGCAGCGCGATCCGGGTCGCCATCTCACCGATCGGCCCGAGGCCAAGGACCAGCAGCGTGCCGTCCACGGGGATCTGCGCGTACTCGACCGCCTGCCAGGCCGTCGGAAGGACGTCGGAGAGGAAGAGGAAGCGGTCGTCCTCGGGGCCGTGCGGAACCTTGATCGGCCCGAAGTCGGCGTGCGGCACGCGCAGATACTCCGCCTGCGCGCCGGCGACCGAGCCGTAGAGCTTGCTGTAGCCGAAGAGCGCCGCGCCGCTGCCGTACTCGGTGACCTGCGTGGTCTCACACTGGGTATGCAGGCCGCGCTCGCACATCCAGCAGTAGCCGCAGGCGATCTGGAACGGGACCACCACCCGATCGCCCACCGCCAGGTTCTGCGCGCCCGGGCCGACCTCGACCACCTCACCCAACGGCTCATGCCCGACGATGTCGCCGGGTGTCATAAAGGGAGTGAGCGTCTCGTAGAGATGCAGGTCCGACCCGCACAGACCGGATGAGGTCACCTTGATGATGGCGTCGTTGGGCTCTTCGATCCTGGGGTCCTCAACCTTCTCGACGCTGACCTTGCGATGTCCTTGCCAAGTAACTGCCTTCATGTCGACGCGGTACCCGCATGCGATGGCCGCAAACGAGGGCCATCAAGGCTCTAACATCTGCCTGTGAAGAGAACCCTCCGTGCAGGCCTCGCGATCTGCGGCCTCCTGATCGCTGGCATCAGCCTTCCCACGCCTGCCCAGGCGCTGACCTACGTCGGGGACTGGCGGATGACGGTCCATCAGGACTCCGGGGAGGAGTGCACCCAGACGTCCGAGGGCGAGCAGTGCGCGGTGACCTTCGACATCCGGACGAATCAGCCCGGGTGGGAGGGCTCGGACCAGTACGAGGTCTACGTCAAGCTCGATGGGGTGGATCTCTACGGCGACGCCGGACAGACCGAGTACGCGACGGTGGACCCCGAGTTCTCCGGGGTCCGGGCGATGGCGTCGACCACGGCTCTGTCTCGAGGGGCGCACACCCTCGTGCTCGACTGGTACTACTACGGCGTCTGGACCTGCTCCCCCTCGCTCCCGACCGGGTGCGCCTGGGTGGGTCGCGAACACGTCCGCAAGACCTACAAGTTCCGTTGGTCCGGGACCGACAAGGTCGTCCGACCGTTCCACCTGCCGGGGTCGAAGGCGAGCGCCACCGCCAAGCGGACCGGAACCAAGGTGCGACTGAGCACCGTGGCGAAGGCACAGAAGCTGACCTCCGACTTCGTACCCACCCGCACCTACTCCCCGATCCGCGGTACCAAGGTCACGCTGCAGTCCTACTCGCCGGGCAAGCACCGCTGGGTTCCGCGGGCGCGGGTCCGGACCAACAGCAAGGGCGTCGCGTCCGTGCAGGTCAAGGCCCCGAGCCGTACCAAGTGGCGCTAGGTCGTCCCGGCGACGTCGTCCTACCGCACGTCGACCTCGCCGGTGGTCCGCAAGTAGCCACCGCTACTACTGCGGCCCGCTACTACTGCGGCCCGCTACTAGCCAACTACTGGAGAGCCGCGGTCAACCGCATCACGTTGTCCACGAACTTGAGCCGCGCCGGACGCTGCTTCCAGGCGGCCAAGGTGAGCTCGGTCGAGATCTTCCGGTAGTCGTCCTCGACGGCGCGGAACTCGGCGACCACCGGAGAACCGAGCATCATCAACGAGACCTCGTAGTTGAGGCCGAACGAGCGCATATCCATGTTGCTCGACCCGATCACCGCAACGTCGTCGTCGATGGTGAAGTGCTTGGCGTGCAGGATGTACGGAGCCGGGTACTGGTAGATCCGGACCCCGGCCTCCAACAGGGCCCGGTAGTACGACGCCTGGGCGTGGCCGACCATGAACTGGTCGGAGATCTCGCTGACGAAGAGCTCGATCTCGATACCCCGTTGGGCGGCCGTGGTCACCGCGTAGAGCAACGACTCGTCCGGAACGAAGTACGGGCTGGCCAACGAGACACGCGACTGCGCGGCATAGATCAAGGTCGTGAAGAGCCTCAGGTTGTTCTCGCTCTCGTAGCCCGGACCGCTCGGCACCACCTGGCAACGAACCTCGCGGACCGGATCACCACTCGGCCGCGACGGCGCGCGGTGCCCGGTCACCTCCAGCAGTTCACTGGTCTCGGCGTACCAGTCCCCCACGAAGACGGCGTCGAGCTCGGCGACGACCGGTCCCTCCAACCGGACCATCAACTCGACCCAGGACCGGCCCAGCTTCTGGTTCTTGGGCTTGTTGTAGCCCGGTTCGGTCAGGTTCTGCGACCCGGCGAAGCCGACGGTCCCGTCGACGACCAGGATCTTGCGGTGGTTGCGCAGGTCCGGACGGCGGAACCGTCGCCGCAGCGGCATGATCGGCAGCATCGGGTACCACTCGATCTGGGTGGCCGCCAACCGTGCCTTGAGGTCGCGATAACCCGGGATGCCCCGTGAGCCGAGGTGGTCGAAGAGCAGCCGGACCTTCACCCCGCGCTCAGCGGCCCGCGTCATCGCCTCCAGCAACGGCGCGGTCACCTCGTCCCATGCGGTGATGTAGAACTCGACATGGACGAACTCGCGAGAGCCGTCCACCGCCTCGGCCATCGCGGCGATCGACGCGGTGTAGCCCGGCTCGACGGTGACGTCGTTGCCCGCTACCAGGGGCAGCGCCCCCAGCCGGTCGTTGAGCGTCACCACCGAGTGCAGATAGGCGGGAGCGTCGTCACCGATCGGTTGGGAGAACTGTCCGCTGCGTTCGATGATCAACGCGTTGACCTGGCGTTGCAGCTCGTGACGGCGACGCCCCACCCGGGCGGAACCGAAAAGCAGGAAGACGCCGAACCCGGGGATCGGCAGCACCAGGATCAGCAGCAGCCAGGCCATCCCGGTCGACGGCTTCCGATTGCCGGGGATCACGCCGAGCGCCACCAGACGCAGGGTCAGGTCGATCAGTACGACGGTGAGACCGACCCAGGTGTAGGGCTGGTCGGAGAGTCCCTGGGCCGTGGTCACGTACGTCAAGGTATGCGACGTCGGCGCCCGCTACCTGCGCAACACCGTGAACGGGTCCGGTTTGGAGCGGATCATGGCGGCCCGCACCGCGTCGTCGAAACCAGTCGGGGTGGCCGGCGCGCCGAGCACGGCGTCGGCGTCGTCACGGCAGACCACCTCGTGGATCAGGCTGTCGACCAACGGCCGCGCCACCTTGGTGTTGAGCGGCGTGACCAGGCCGATCCACCTGCTGGCCAGGCCCGGCGTGAGCACCGGAACCGTGACCACCCACCGCGAACGGAGACCGGTCGCCGCCGCGAAGCGCCGGATCATGTCGGCGTAGGTCAGCACCTCGGGGCCGCCGACGTCGAAGCTGCGGTTGCTCTCCGCGGGCAGGTCGGCGGCGCGGAGAAGGTAGTGCAGAAGGTCGGCGATCGCGATCGGTTGGATCCGGTTACGGAGCCAGCGCGGAGCCAGCATCACCGGCAGCCGGTCGCTGAGGTAGCGGAGCATCTGGAACGAGATCGACCCGTCGCCTAGGACCACCGCAGCTTGGAGCACCGCGGCAGGAACCGGGGCCGCCAGGAAGATCTCGCCGACCTCTACCCGGGAGGCCAGGTGCGGCGAGAGCTCCTCGTCGTCCGGGTGAAGCCCGCCGAGATAGACGATGCGCTGGACCCCCTCAGCGTCGGCGACCGAAGCGAAGCTGTGCGCCAGTTCCCGGTCGCGGAGCGCGAACTCGGCGCCACCGGCCATCGAATGGATCAGGTAGTAGGCCACCTCGATGTCGGCCAGCGCCCGGCCCAGCGTGGCCGGGTCGTCGGCGTCACCCTCCACCACCTCGACGGCGGTGGCCCACTCCGCACCGGCCACCGAAGAAGCGCGCCGGGTCAGCACCCGGACCCGCCAGCCCGCCTCCAGGAGCCGCGGCACCAGCTCGCCGCCGACGTAGCCGGATGCGCCCGTGACCAGGGCGGTTCGTTGTTCGCTCTCCGTCATCGTTCACCTTCCGAGGGCCAGGACGTCGGGCAGCAGCGTGATCATCGCTACCGACCAGGTCAGGTGGGTGAGTACAGGTGCCAGTACCCCGCCGGTGACTCGACGTAACCAGGCGGTGATCAGGCCGAGGAAGACAGCGGCCACACTCAACAATGCGACGCCGCTGCCCAGCGTCGTCAACAGATAGGCAGCCGTGGTCAACGGAATCGCAAGCCGCTGGGGCACGGCGTCGTAGAGCGCTCCACGGAAGAAGAGCTCTTCCGCGATCGCGTTGATCAGCGCCATCGAGACGACCAGCGCGGTATCAGCACGGGCGTGGGCCAGGACCTCGCTCGCCGGTTCGCGCAGGAACGAGAACTGCGCCACCACGAACCCCGCTGCCAGGCAGGCGCCAGCAGCGGCCGCGCCGGCTCCGGCTCCGAGCCCGACGGCACGCAGCCCGGCGCCGTCGTCGGCGATCCGGACCGGGCCGGCGGCCAATGCGCCCGCGGTCCAGAGCAGTGCCACCGCCAGTCCCCCGGCGACGAAGAACGGATCGCCCGGCTCGAGGCGCAACAGCACAGCGAGCCCAGCAGTGCCCAGGGCCAAGGTCACCACGGTGACCACCTGGGCCCGGCTCATCCCTGGCTCCGGGCCTGCTCGTAGCGCGCCAACGCTTCGCGACGCTCCTCGTCGTGGTCGACGATCTGCTCCGGATAGCCGTGGGCGTAGCCGTCGTCATGGCGCCACGGCTCGTGGGCCGCCTTGCCGGTCAGGTGGGCCAACTCCGGCACCCAGCGCCGTACGTAACTGCCGTCGGGGTCGAACCGCTTCCCCTGGCTGACCGGATTGAAGACCCGGAAGTAGGGCGACGCGTCCGTCCCGGTACCGGCCACCCACTGCCAGCCGTGGTTGTTGGCGGCAACGTCCCCGTCGATCAGTTGGTCGAGGAAGTGCCGGGCTCCCACCGGCCACCACACGTGCAGGTCCTTGACCAGGAAGCTACCGACTACCATCCGGACCCGGTTGTGCATCCAACCGGTCTCGCGCAACTGACGCATCCCGGCGTCGACGATCGGGAATCCGGTGCGGCCCTCCCGCCAGGCCTGGACCAGCGCCGCGGTCTGCGGGCCCTGGTCGTAGGGCATCGCGGCCAGCGCTGGCTTGAGGTCCGCCCAGGCCGACTCCGGCCGGTGCCAGAGGACGTCGCCGTAGAACTCGCGCCAGGCCAACTCGGTGATGAAGGTCTGCGCTCCGTCGGTGTCGGCGTCGCGGTGGGCCCGGATCTCGGCGAGCAGGGTCCGCGGATGCAGTGCTCCCACTTTGAGGTGGCCCGAGAGTCGGCTGGTGCCGTCGAGGTCGGGGCGATCACGGAGCTCGGCGTAGTCGGCCAGGCCGTCGTCGAGGAAGGCGTGCCACCGCGCCAACGCCTCCGCCTCCCCGGCAGCGCCCAACCCACGCCCGAGGCGCACCAGCTCGGCGTCCGGCTCCGCAGTGGCCACCCCGCGGTGCCAGCGTGGCTCGCCCGGCGCGGGATACGGCGGTTCTTCAGCGAGCGCACGCCACGCTCGGGAGAAGGGCGTGAAGACCTGGTACGGCGTTCCACCGCCAGTCAGCACCGTGCCCGGGCGGACGGCGTAGGGCGTACCGTGCGAACTGAGCGTGACGCCGTCGCCGGCGAGACGTTCGGCCACGGCCCGGTCCCGGCGCACCGCGAACGGGGTGAACTCCCCCGTGACGTGGACCGTCGCGGCGCCGATCTCGGCAGCGACGTCGGCGACCACCTGGGCCGGATCACCGTCGCGGATCACCACCGCGCCACCGGTTGCTCGGTTGAGGGCCTCCAGTGCGGCCTCCAGATGGGCACGCCGCGGGGTCCCGGCGTCGACCAGGCGCGGGTCGCGGACGAAGAGAGGCAGCACCTCGCCGTGTTCCAGCGCGGCGAGCAGGGCCGGTTGGTCGGCGAGCCGAAGGTCGCGGCGGAGCCACCAGATCGCCGTCATCGGCCACCGCCGAACGAGTCCTGGACGGCGGCACCGCGGTAGACCCGGTACTCCATCGGCGACGGCGCGGCCCAGGGATCGGTGGGCAGGCTCCCGGCCACGACCACCACATTTCCGGCCCGCTTGCCCTTCAGAGTGGCCGGCTCGAGCCCCAGCGAGACCTCCCCGATCCCGCGGACGGCGGCAACGAACCTGCGGGTGTTCTCGAACGGCGGGCGGTCCACCAGGTTCGCGGCGAAGACGCCGCCCTCGGCAAGTACCCGACCCACCTCGGCGATGAACTCGGCGCTGAGCAGCTCCGGCGGAACCTCGGCATCGGCGAAGGCGTCCAGGATCACCAGGTCCTGGGAGTCGTCGCGGACCACGGCGATCCCCTGGAGACCGTCGACCGGGCGGACCTTGATCCCGCTGCGTGGCGGGAGTGGCAGCTCGCGGCGGACCTGCTCGATCACCTCGACGGCGGGCTCCAGCACGATCTGCGCGGAACCCGGGCGCCTGGCGGCGACGTAGCGCGGCAGGCTCATCGCGGCACCGCCGACATGCAGGATCCGGAGCCGCCCTGCGGGCATCGCGTCGATCAGGGTCCCGATCCGGCGCATGTAGTCGAAGGCGAGGTAGGTGGGGTCGGCGACGTCGACGGCCGACTGTTGCATTCCGTCGAGGTCGAGGACGTACAGATCACGGCTCATGTCGTCTCGAGCCTAGTGGTTGGGGCGCGACGAGCACCACCAGTGGGAAGGCAACGAGGCCGGTATCCCTCAGGGATACCGGCCTCGCGCGAGCTGCGGATCGAACGTGACGACTCGCCTCACCTCAGCTCACGTTGAGTAACGTGAGAAGACGCCTCTCGTCACGGCGTTGTTGCTGCGAATCAGGAGTAGTTGGCGTGCAGTTCCTTGACGCCGTTGATCCAGCCGCTGCGCAGGCGACGGATCTCGCCGGTCGGCTTGAGGTTCGGCATCTTGTCCGCGATGGCGTTGAACATCAGGTCGACCTCGCGCCGGGCCAGGTTGGCACCGATGCAGTAGTGCGCGCCGTGGCCACCGAAGGCGACGTGCGGGTTGTTCTCCCGCAAGATGTTGAAGTCGAACGGGTTCTCGAAGACGTCCTCGTCGAAGTTGGCCGACGAGTAGAACATCAGCACTCGGTCGCCCTCCTTCACCGTCACGTCGCCGACCTCGACGTCGTTGATGGCGGTGCGCTGGAAGACGGTGACCGGGGTGGCCCAGCGGATGATCTCGTCGACCGCGGTCGCCGGGCGCTCCTTCTTGTAGAGCTCCCACTGCTCGGGGTTCTCGAAGAAGGCCTGCATGCCGTGGGTGATCGCGTTGCGGGTGGTCTCGTTGCCGGCCACGGCGAGCAGGATCACGAAGAAGCCGAACTCGTCGTCGGTCAGTGCGCCTTCGCCGTCCTCGCCGACGGTCACCAGCTTGGTGATGATGTCGTCCTTGGGGTTCTTGCGGCGGTCGTCGGCCAGCATCATCGCGTAGCCGAGGATCTCGGCGGCGGCGACGGCCTCGTCACCCTCCACCTCCGGGTCGTCGTAGGCGAGCATCTGGTTCGACCAGTCGAAGAGCTTGCCGCGGTCCTCCTGCGGCACGCCGAGCAGCTCGGCGATCGCCTGGAGCGGGAGCTCGGCGGCGAGGTCCTCGACGAAGTTGCCCGAGCCCTTGGCCAGCGCTGCTTCGACGATCTTGTCGGCACGCTCCTTGAGCGCCCCTTCGATCGCGGCGATCGCACGCGGGGTGAAGCCGCGCGAGATGACCTGGCGCATCGCGGTGTGCGACGGCGGGTCGTGGTGGATCAGCATGGCACCCTGAAGCTCGACCTGGTCGCGGGTCATCTCCGGCGAGAAGCGGACGATGACGCCGTTGCGCTGGGTCGAGAAGTCCTTGCTGTTCTTGGAGATCGCCGCGACGTCCGCGTGCTTGGTCACCGCCCAGTAGCCGGTGTCGAGGAACCCGGCGCGTGCCTCGGGTTCCTGCTCCACCCAGATCACCGGCGCGGTCTCGCGTAGGTGCTTGAAGGCGTCGTGCGGGACCGCCTTCTCCATCTGCGCGGGGTCGGTGAGATCGAGACCGTCGTAGGTCAAAGGCGTTGTCGTCACGGGGCTCCTCCAGAAATGAAATCTGCAACACGTTCTAGTGATGATGGTTACATACCGTCGGAATGTTTGGAAGCCGTTTCGCGATGATTTCTCCCCCGACTTTCGAACACTCGTCAGTACGGTGAGACCTCGGCTTGCCCGAACAGAGAACCTGTTCTACTTTCGCGAGACAGACAGCGGCACCGGCCGCGGTCGAACGCACGCAGGAGTGAGGCAGATATGGGCAACCCGGTCATCGTCGAAGCAGTCCGTTCCCCGCAAGGCAAGCGTCGCGGTTGGCTGGCGGGCATGCACCCGGCGGAGCTGCTGGGCGCAGCTCAGACCGAGGTCCTCAAGCGCGCCGGTGTCGACTCCTCCGTGATCGAGCAGGTCATCGGTGGCTGCGTCACCCAGGCCGGCGAGCAGTCCAACAACATGGTCCGCCGCGCCTGGATGCACGCCGGACTCAACAACTCGACCGCCTCCACGGTGATCGACGCCCAGTGCTCCTCCGCCCAGCAGGCCACCCACCTGATCAACGCGATGATCGCCGGCGGCGCGATCAAGGCCGGCGTCGCCTGCGGCGTCGAGTCGATGTCGCGGATCCCGCTGGGCAGCAGCGTGCCCAAGGGCTTCGGCGACCCCCGCCCGGCATCGTGGAACATCGACCTCCCGGACCAGTTCACCGCCGCCGACCGGATCGCCGCCAACCGCGGCATCACCCGCGCCGATCTCGACGCCTTCGGCCTGCGCTCGCAGCAGCGTGCCCGCGTCGCCGTCGACGAGGGCCGCTTCGAGCGTGAGATCTTCGCCGTCGAGGCACCGGTCCTCGACGACGAGGGCAAGCCCACCGGCGAGACCCGCATCGTGACCACCGACCAGGGTCTGCGGGAGACCACCCTGGAGGGTCTGGGCAACCTCAAGCCCGTCCTCGAGGGCGGCCTGCACACGGCGGGTTCGTCGTCGCAGATCTCGGACGGCGCCTCGGCACTGCTGCTGATGGACGAGGAGCTGGCAGCCAGCCTCGGCCTCAAGCCCCGCGCTCGGATCATCACCTCCGCACTGGTCGGCGCCGACCCGTACTACCACCTCGACGGTCCGGTCCAGGCGACCGAGAAGGTGCTCAAGGACTCCGGCATGAGCATCTCCGACATCGACGTCTTCGAGGTCAACGAGGCGTTCGCCTCCGTCGTGATGTCGTGGGCCCAGGTGCACAACGTGCCCGAGGACAAGTACAACGTCAGCGGCGGCGCGATCGCCCTCGGCCACCCGGTCGGCTCGACCGGCACCCGGCTGCTGACCACCGCGCTGCACGAGCTGGAGCGTCGCGACGCCTCCACCGCCCTGATCTCGATGTGTGCGGGTGGCGCCCAGGCCTCCGGCACCATCATCGAGCGGATCTGAGGCACGCCATGAGCGCCTTCACCTGGTCCGATGACGACCTGACCGTCCGCGAGGCGGTCCGCAAGTTCGTCGACACCACCATCCGCCCGGCCCGCGAGGACCTGGAGGAGAAGGGTGTTCCCCCGTACGAGATCGCACGTGCCTACTACGACGCTTTCGGCATCGGCGAGGCCGCCGGCGAGCTGTTCGACTGGGAGATCGCCCGGGACGAGGCGCTCGTGGCAGGCACCGAGTTCACCGCACCCGCGCCCGAGGGGCTGGGCTCCTCGACGCTGACGGTCGGCAACATCGAGCTCGTCAAGGTGTGCCCGGGCATCCCGACCTCGATCGGCATCTCCACCGGCATGGTGGCCGGCACCATCAACGCGATGGGGTCGATCGCCCAGCGCAAGAAGTACGTGCGGGACTTGCTGACGCTGGACAAGATCGGCGCGTGGGCCATCACCGAGCCCGACTCGGGTTCGGACGCCTTCGGCGGCATGCGCACCACGGCCAAGGTGGACGGCGACGGCTGGGTGATCAACGGCCAGAAGACGTTCATCACCAACGGCCCCTACGCCGACTACATGGTGGTGTACGCCAAGCTGGACGACGGCTCGGGTGCCGACAAGCGCCAGGCCCCGGTGCTGATCTTCGTGCTGGAGTCGGGCACCGAAGGGCTCACCCAGGGCAAGCCCTTCCGCAAGATGGGCATGCACTCCTCCCCCACCGGCGAGCTGTTCTTCGACAACGTCCGGGTCACCCGCGACAACCTGCTGGCCGGCGAGCCGGCCCTGGTCGGCAAGGGCGAGCAGAAGGACGGCCGCGAGTCCGCGCGGGCGAACTTCGTGGGCGAGCGGGTGGGCATCTCCACCTTCGCCCTCGGCATCATCGAGGAGTGCCTGCGGTTGTGCGTGGACTACGCCAAGACCCGAGAACTGTGGGGCAAGCCGATCGGTGAGTTCCAGCTCATCCAGGCCAAGCTGGCCGAGATGGAGATCGCCCGGGTCAACGTGGAGAACATGATCCTCAAGGCGCTCGACGCCCGCCGTCGTGGCGTCACCCTGGACATGGCGGAGGCCTCCGCCATGAAGCTCTACGCCACCCGGTGTGCCAGCGACGTGTCCATGGACGCGGTGCAGCTCTTCGGCGGCAACGGCTACATGGCCGAGTACCACGTCGAGCAACTGGCTCGCGACGCCAAGGTGCTGATGATCTACGGCGGTTCCAACGAGGTGCAGACCACCCACGTGGCCAAGGGCTTGCTCCGCCGCTGACCCCGAGGGTGCACAGTTAGCGCACCACAGCGCATGAATAGCCAGCGAGGGCGCACATGTCGTGCGCCCTCGCTGGCTATTGGTGCGCCCTCGGGGTCAGGAGGCGACGCGCAGGACCGAGACGGCGAACTCGGACTCGCGGGAGAACGGCTCCAGGTCCCAGGTGGAGAAGCGCTGCTCGAGACGGAGGCCGGCGGCGGTGATGTCGGCGTCGAACCGGCTGTAGGAGTACTCCTCGGCACGGCGGAAGCCGATCACGATCCGACCACCCGGCACCACGTGCGCGGCGAGTCGTTCGAGCACCTTGCGCTCGGTGCCGGGCGCCACGAAGAGCAGCACGTTGCCCGCCACCACGACCAGGTCGAACGGCTCCTCAGGACCCTCGATGCCGCCGAGGTCCAGCGTGGCCAGGTCCGCGACCAGCCAGCGCGGGCCCGGGTGATCCTCCTCAGCAGCGGCGATCAGGATCGGGTCGACGTCGACCCCGACGACCTGGTGGCCGCGCTGGTGCAGCGCGCCCCCGACACGGCCCGGGCCACAGCCGGCATCCAGGATCCGGGAGTTACGCGGCACGAGTGCGTCGATCAGTCGGGCCTCGCCGTCGAGGTCCTTGCCCTCGGCCGCCATCGTCCGGAATCTCTCGACGTAGCGCTGCGAATGTCCGGCTTCGGTATCGGTGAACCAACGGGGTTGAGCAGAACTCATGCGGCCATCATGCCGCAGCGGATTCACCGGCCCGCGAGCGGTCGTGGGCGACCGCGAACAGGGCCGCGACACCAAGACCGACCACCACGCCAACCCAGTTCGCGAGCAGGTCCGAGAGCTGGAAACCGACCCGATTCATCTGCGGGAAAGCCCACTGCAACAGTTCACACGAGAGCGGCACCGCGAAGGCCACGAGCAGCGGCCAACCACGCCGCAGTCGGCGGGTCACCAGAAGGGCCAGGAAACCCAGGGGAACCGTCATCCAGATGTTGAGTCCGAGCTCGGTAAAGGCATAGAGATCACGCGGAGCGGGCACGCGGATCTCGGCGTCGAAGGTGCCGGCGTCCTTCGCCTTCAGCGTGCCGTGGCTCGGCGTCGCGACCAATGCCGCGAAACCGACCGCGGCCAACCCGAAGGCGACGAAGAGTCGGCGGGAGAGACCGGTCCGCTGTTGGACGCGGGGCGCCGCGAGCACGAGGATCCCAAGGCCGACCAGGAAGACCGGCAGAACCCACGGCAGGTTGCGGAGATAGTTGTCCAGCAGCATCCGGACAGCCTGCCACCTCGACCGCCGTCAGCGTGCGCGGACGTCATACGCCCCGAGGATGCGGCTCCTCGGGGCGTATGACGTTGCGGGTGTTGCTGGGCTCAGGCGCCGTAGACCGGGTCCGGCTTCGGGGCCTCGGCGATCAGGGCGTCGACGACCTCGCCGAGTTCGGCCGCCTCCCAACGGCGACCGGCGTCGCGCGACGCGGCGTGCAGGTAGCCCGACTCCAGGGTGAGCAGGCCGCCGTCGATCTCGAAGATCCGGCCGGTCACGTGGCCGGCCGCCTCGGAGGCGAGCCAGGCCACGATGGGGCTGTTGTCCTCGGGCAGCGCCATCGCCGAGGTGTCGAAGGCACCTTCGGTCATCCGGGTCTTGGCGACCGGGGCGATCGCGTTGACGGTGACGCCGACGCGGCTGAGCTCCGCTGCCGCGACCAGGGTCATCGAGGCGATGCCACCCTTGGCGGCGGAGTACGCGACCTGACCGATGGAGCCCTGCAGACCGGCACCGGAGGTCGTGTTGATGACACGGCCGATCCGCTGGTTCCCGGCCTTGGACTCGGCGCGCCAGTAGGCAGCGGCGTGGCGCAGCGGGGCGAAGTGGCCCTTCATGTGCACGCGGATCACGGCGTCCCACTCGTCCTCGGTGGCGTTGACCAGCATCCGGTCGCGCACGAAGCCGGCGTTGTTCACCAGGATGTCGAGGCCACCGAAGGTGTCGATCGCCTGCTGCACCATGGCCTCGGCCTGGGCGAAGTCGGCGACGTCGGCACCGTTGACGACGGCCTCGCCGCCGAGCGCCTCGATCTCCCGGACCACGTCGTGGGCCGGCGAGTCCTCCTTGACGCCGTTGTTCGAGACGCCGAAGTCATTGACGACGACCTTCGCGCCCTGGCGGGCCAACTCCAGCGCGTGGGCGCGACCGATTCCGCGGCCCGCGCCGGTGACGATGGCGATGCGCCCGTCGAGGATCTTGCTCATGGTTGCTCCTAGAAGTTCGGTGGTGGCCTCAGGCCTGGGCCTGGATGGAGTCGACGACGTACTGGAAGACGGGGGGCTCGCCGCCGCCGTGGCATTCGATCGCTGCGCCGGTCACGTAGCTGGCGAGGTCGGACCCGAGGAAGAGTGCAACCTGTCCGATCTCCTCGGGGCGCGCCATCCTGCCCATCGGGATGGTGGCCTCGATCGCGGCCACGGTGGCGTCGCCGCCGTAGTGCTCGGCGGTGTTCTCGGTCCGGCACAGGCCGACGTTGATCGCGTTGATCCGGACCTTGGGCGCCCACTCCTGGCCGAGCGAGACGGTGAGCTGGTCGACGGCCGCCTTGGCCGCGCCGTAGACCGCGGTACCCGGCGAGGGTCGCAGTGCGGAGATGGAGGAGATGTTGACGATCGCTCCCCCGGTCTCCTGGGCCTGCATCACCTTGTTGGCGGCCTGGGCGACCAACAGTGCGGAGGTGAAGTTCAGATCCATCACCCGGCTGTGGAAGCGCGGCGAGGCGTCTGCGGCGAGCGCATAAGGGGCGCCCCCGGCGTTGTTGATCGCGACGTCGAGGCGCCCGTGTTCGGCGACCACCTTGTCGATCAGCTCCTGCACGGAGTCCGCGTCACGGACGTCGCAGGTGTAGTGGGTGGTTCCCGGCTCCGGGGTCTCGACCTCCGAGCGGGCACAGGTGACCACGTGGGCCCCGGCTGCTACGTAGGTACGCGCGATGCCCAGGCCGATGCCTTTGGTCCCGCCGGTCACCAGGACGACACGTCCGGTGAGGTCGATCTGCACTGCCATCGGATTCCTTCCTCGCCTTCAAAACCAAGCAAGTGTTAGGGTACCAAGCAAGTGTTTGGTTTGGTGGACCGCAAGGCCACCACTTTGAGGTGAGGCACTCTCGATGACGATTTCCTCCGTATTGCGCGACGACCACATCCGCGTCGTCACCATGGAGCACGGCAAGGTCAACGCACTCCCCGTCTCCGACTGGTTCGGCGTCGCAGAGGCCCTCAACGAGGCCAGCCGCGACCCGGAGACCCACGTGGTCGTGCTCCGCGCCGAAGGCCGTGGCTACAACGCCGGCGTCGACATCAAGGAGATGCAGAACACCTCCGGCATGGAGGCGCTGCTCGGCGCCAACGCCGGCTGCTACGCCGCGTTCAAGGCGATCTACGAGTGCTCCGTGCCGGTGATCGCCGCCGTCAACGGACACTGCATCGGCGGCGGCGTCGGCCTGGTCGGCAACTCCGACGTCGTGATCGCCTCCGAGGACGCCTACTTCAGCGTGCCCGAGGTCAACCAGGGCGCCCTCGGCGCAGCCACCCACATGGCCCGCCTGGTGCCGCAGCACATGATGCGGACCCTCTACTTCACCGCCGGCAAGATCCCCGCCAAGGACCTGCTGCAGTTCGGCTCGGTCTACCGCGTGGTCCCCCGCGACGAACTCGACGCCGCCGCGCTCGAGGTCGCAGCCGTGATCGCCAGCAAGAACACCAAGGTCATCCGTGCGGCCAAGGAGGCCATCAACGGGATCGACCCGATCGACGTCAACAAGAGCTACCGCTTCGAACAAGGCTTCACCTTCGAGCTCAACCTCATGGGTGTCGCCGACGAACTCCGCGATGACTTCGCGGGAACCGACAAGTCTCGTTCCAAGGAGAGCACCAAGTGACCCGACCCAGCAACAAGGAGATGACCATCGACCAGGTGGTCGAGCAACTCTCCGACGGTATGACCATCGGCATCGGCGGCTGGGGCCCGCGGCGCAAGCCGATGGCACTCGTCCGCGCGATCCTGCGTAGCGACCTCAAGGACCTCACCATCGTGGCGTGGGGTGGCGCTGACGTCGGCCTGCTGGCCGAGGCCGGCAAGATCAAGAAGCTGATCTACGCCTTCGTCACGATGGACACCGTTCCTCTGGAGCCCAACTTCCAGGCAGCTCGTCAGAACCGCACGATCCCCGAGATCTGCGAGTGGGACGAGGGCATGTTCATGACCGGGCTGAAGGCTGCCGCCGAGCGGCTCCCGTTCCTTCCGGTCCGCGCCGGTCTGGGCTCCGACGTGCTGGTCAACAACCCCGACCTCAAGCTGGTGAAGAGCCCGTACGCCGACGAGAACGGCGACTACGAGGAGTTCGTCGCGGTCCCCGCGCTCAAGCTGGACGTGGCGCTGGTCCACCTGAACCGTGCCGACGTGCACGGCAACGCAAGCTACCTCGGCCCTGACCCGTACTTCGACGACCTGTTCGCGATGGCCGCTGAGAAGACCTTCGTCTCGGTCGAGAAGATCGTCGACACGGCCGCATTGACCGCCGACACCCCGATCCAGCGTCTGCTGCTCAACCGGATGATGGTGACCGGCGTCGTGGAGACCCCGAACGGCGCGCACTTCACCAACTGCGTGCCGGACTACGAGCGCGACGAGAAGTTCCAGAAGCACTACGCCAAGTCGGTTGCCGACCCCGAGGCATGGGCCGCGTTCAAGGAGCGGTTCCTGTCCGGCGACGAGGCTGCCTACCAGGCCGCCGTCGAATCATTCCGCGCCGAGCAGGCCTGAGGAGAGATCAACGATGACTGAGATTACCCGCGCAGAGGTCTGCGCCGCCGCCGTCGCCGACGCGTTCGCCGCCGACGGCGAGATCTTCGGCTCCCCGATGGGCACGATGCCGATGATCGGCGTCCGCCTGGCGAAGCTCACCTCCAACCCCGACCTGGTGATCAGCGACGGCGAGTCGCTCTTCCTCGGTGGCGTGCCGCCGATCTTCGCCAAGGCCGATGTGCTGGAGGGCTGGATCCCGTTCCGCCGCGTCTTCGACGTGGTCGCTTACGGTCGCCGCCACGTGATGATGGGCGCGACCCAGGTCGACAAGCACGGCAACCAGAACATCTCCGCGATCGGTGACTTCGCGCAGCCGAAGCGCCAGTTGCTGGGCTCGCGCGGCGCGCCGGGCAACACCGTCAACAACCGGACGTCGTACTGGGTGCCCAAGCACAACACCCGCGTCTTCGTGGAGAAGGTCGACATCGTCTCCGGCGTCGGCCCGAAGGCTGCCAAGGAGGCCGGCCCGGGTGCGTCGAAGTACAACGACATCCACCGGATCATCTCCAACCTGGGTGTCTTCGACATGGGCGGCCCGGACGACACCATGCGGATCGTCTCCCTGCACCCCGGCGTGACCCTGGAAGAGGTTCAGGAAGCGACCGGCTTCGAGCTCTACGTGGACGGCGACGTGGCTACCACCCGCCTGCCCAGCGACGCCGAGCTGACGATCATCCGCGAGATGCTCGACCCGAAGAACTTCCGCGACCGCGAGGTCCCGCCCGTCGACGGCAAGTGAGCCACCTATGAGCACCGAGCAACTGCTTCGCACGCCGCTGACCGAGCTGGTCGGCATCAAGCACCCGATCGTGCAGACCGGCATGGGTTGGGTCGCCGGTCCGCGGCTGGTCAGCGCTACTGCCAACGCAGGCGGTCTGGGCATCCTGGCTTCGGCCACGATGACCTTCGCCGAGCTGGAGAAGGCGATCATCGAGGTCAAGGGCCGTACTGACGCCCCCTTCGGTGTGAACCTGCGCGCCGACGCGACCGACGCCCCCGACCGCTGCCAGCTGCTCATCGAGCACGGCGTCAAGGTGGCCTCGTTCGCGCTGGCACCCAAGCCGGAGCTGATCGCCAAGCTCAAGGAGCACGACATCGTCGTGATCCCGAGCGTGGGTCTGCCCAAGCACGCCAAGAAGGTGGCCTCCTGGGGTGCCGACGCGGTGATGATCCAGGGCGGCGAGGGCGGCGGTCACACCGGTTCGGTGCCGACCACGCTGCTCTTGCCCTCGGTTCTCGACGCCGTCAATATCCCGGTGATCGCAGCCGGCGGCTTCTTCGACGGTCGCGGCCTGGCCGCAGCGCTCTCCTACGGTGCAGCCGGCATCGGGATGGGGACGCGGTTCCTGCTCACCTCGGACTCCGCGGTGCCGCAGGCGGTCAAGGAGCTCTACCTCACCCACGACGTCAACGGCACCGTGGTGACCGCCAAGGTGGACGGCATGCCGCACCGGATGCTGCGCACGCCGTTCGTGGAGGAGATCGAGGAGACCGGCACCATCCGCCGTCTCGCACCGACCATCAAGCGGACTCTCGAGTTCAAGAAGATGGCTGGCATGTCCTGGCTGCAGATGGCCAAGGACGGACGCGAGATGAAGAAGAACCAGGGCCGCACCCTGGCTCAGATGACGCTGGCCGCCAACACCCCGATGATGCTGAAGGCCGGTCTGGTCGACGGCGACACCAACGCCGGTGTGCTGGCGTCGGGCCAGGTCGTCGGCGTCCTGGATGACCTGCCGAGCTGCGAGGCACTGATCGACCGGATCGTTCTCGAGGCTGCGACCCAACTGAAGAAGGCCAACACCTACCTGGTGTGAGCCGCACCGGAACCCCGGGACGTCAAACGTTGCAAAGGAGCGCCTGCTCTCCGCATGACGTCCCGGGGTTCTTGCTGCGTTAGGGTGCGGTGCTCCGTTCCCCACGCAGAAAGGCCACCATGGACCAGCCGTCGGTCACCCCTGTTGTCCTGATCGCACCGGCGATGGGGATCGGCGCCCGGTTCTACCGGCCGCTGGTCGAATCCTTCGGCGAACGAGGGTGGACGGCGATCGCCCTGCCCCGCCGTGGGTTCGAGCAGGACCAGCCTCCGGCCAGCCGGAAGAACGACTGGTCCTATGCCGACGAGATCGACGAGATCACTCGCGCCGTCGCCGCGCAGCGGGAAGCCGATCCGGAGCGTCCGGTACTCGTGCTCGGGCACAGCCTGGGTGGCCAGATGGCGGTCGGGCACGCGCTGAACGAACCGCCTGCCGACGGACTGATCACGATCGGAACCTCACTCCCCTACCACCGTGACTTCCCCTGGGGCGGTCCGCACCTGGTGGCGATGGCCGGCCTGATCGTGCCTGCCCTGACGGCGGTGTACGGGTACCTACCCAAGCCTGCCTTCGGCGGTCCCGGCGCCAAGACCCTGATGCGGGAGTGGGCGCGGATGGTGCTCACCGGACGGCCGCCCTACCCCGTCCGGCGCAAGATCGACACCCGCGCACTGGTGATCAGCCTGGAGGGCGACGACTACGCGCCCCGCGGTGCCGTCGATGCATTCGTCACTCGCCTCTTCGAACCGACGAGCAGTACCCGACTGCATGTGACCTCCGAGCCGACCGAGCACGTCGGCTGGGTGCGCTCACCGGGCGCGGTGGTCGACGGCGTCGTCACCTGGTGGCGAACGTCCTCGGCCGACCGCGGCAACGTCGTACTCCCCGAGGAGGCGGGTACTCCCTCCGCATGACGTCGCGCGTCCCTGCTGCCCGACCGAATCGGCTAACGGAGGGTGAGCCAGACGCCGACGAAGCCAGGGATGACGCCGAGCAGCAACCACGGCGAGAGCAGGTTGCGGCCGTGGATGAAGAGCCAGGATGCGACGGCGATGATGCCGAAGGCACCCGCGATCACGTTGAGTCCGATCTGGGCGCTGAGGGTGGGCTTGGGCAGCGCCATCGCAGCCAGGATCAGTCCGCCGGACAGGTGCAGGATCGTGGTCACCGCGAGCGACGAGGCGACCCAACGCTGGACGCTGGTCAGGCTCTGCTCGGCGGCGGCACGGTTGACGACGGGGCGTGGCGCGTTCGGGTCCATCAGGTGCTTGCGACGCTTCGGCGCCTTGGCCGGGACGACCTGGCTCATCGGGGGCTCCATTCGCTAGCTACGACAATCTTTGTCGTGACAACAATTGCTAGACTAACGGCATGCCCGCGAACGCCCAACTCCCGCCGGACGTCGACCCGCTCGCCCTGGAGCAGCAGGTCTGCTTCGCGCTCGCCGTCGCCTCACGCAGCGTGATCAACGTCTACCGGCCGATGTTGGACCCGATGGGTCTCACCCATCCCCAGTACCTGGTGATGCTCGCCCTGTGGGGCAGCGAACCCCTCTCGGTCACCCGCCTCAGCAAGATGCTGGACCTGGATCCGGGCACCCTCTCGCGGCTACTGAAACGGCTGGAGAGCGCGGGGCTGGTGCGCCGCGACCGCGACCCCGATGACGAGCGGTCGCTCGCCGTCGCCCTGACCGAGAAGGGTCGCGCGCTCCGCGCGGAGGCCGAGAAGGTGCCGCCGGCGATCGTCGAGCGGCTCGGCGTGGATATCGACGAACTGCTCGAACTGCATGCCCGGCTTACCCGGGTCATCGCCGCGGCCAAGTCCGCCACCTGACCTCGTACCGCCCGAACGCAACGAACCCCGCACCTCAACGAGGGCGGGGTTCGTTGCGGGTGACGATCAGGCCAGCTGCGGCTCGACCGGCGCGCCATGCTGGTTGGGGGTGCGCTCCCCCTCCTTGGCCCACAGCACGATCAGGATGATGAAGCCGACCAACGGCACCAACATGATCAACTGCAGCCAACCGCTCTTACCGATGTCGTGCAGACGACGGGCACCCACGGCGAGGGCCGGAACCAACAGCGCCAGACCGGCCAGGATGCCGATGATGTCGGGCAGCGGGTACGTCACAACAGTGACGACCACCTCGAACAGGAAGAACCACCAGAACTCGGGACGGCCGGCTCGGCCGCTGAAGTCGGCGTACTTGGTCAGGCAGGTACGCACTGCATCCACAGGATTCATGGACGGAGTCTCACATCAGATGGTCGTCCAGCACAGCACCGACACGGCCTGACGCTCAGGCGTCCAGCTCTTCCAGGCTGAGGTTGCCGCCGTTGGCCACGATGAACTCCTTGCGAGGAGCAACCTCGGAGCCCATCAGTAGCTCGAAGACCTTCGCCGCGTCGTCGGCGTCGTCGACGGTGATCCGGCGCAGCGTCCGCTGCCGCGGGTCCATCGTGGTCTCGGCCAACTGGTCGGCGTCCATCTCACCCAGACCCTTGTACCGCTGGACCGGGTCCTTCCAACGGACGCCCTTCTTGGTCAGCTCGGCCAGCTTCCGCTGCAACTCACCGTCGGAGTAGGTGTAGACGTACTTGTCCATCCCCTTCTTCGGGTTGGACAGCTCGATCCGGTGCAGGGGCGGCACTGCCGAGTAGACCCGCCCTGAGGCGATCAGCTCCGGCATGTACTTGAAGAACAAGGTCGCCAGCAGGCACCGGATGTGGGCGCCGTCGGAGTCGGCGTCGGCCATGAAGATGATCCGGCCGTAGCGGCGGGCGTCGAGGTCGAAGGTGCGGCCCGAACCGGCGCCGACCACCTGGATGATCGAGGCGCACTCCGTGTTCTTCAACATGTCGCCGACCGAGGCCTTCTGCACGTTGAGGATCTTGCCGCGGATCGGGAGCAGCGCCTGGAACTCGGAGTTGCGGGCCAGCTTGGCGGTACCGAGTGCGGAGTCACCCTCGACGATGAAGAGCTCGGAGATCTCGTTGTCGCCGGACCGGCAGTCGGCGAGCTTGGCCGGCAGGGTGGAGGACTCGAGCGCGTTCTTGCGGCGCTGTGTCTCCTTCAACTGACGGGCCGAGATCCGGGTCTTGGCCGCCCCGGCCACCTTCTCCATGATCAGCTTGGCCTGGGCCTTCTGATCCCGCTTGGTCGAGGTCAGGAACTCCTTGAGCTCTCGCGCCACCACCTTGCGGACCACGGTGCGGGCCGCCGGGGTACCGAGAATCTCCTTGGTCTGGCCCTCGAACTGCGGCTCGGCGAGACGGACCGTGACGACCGCCGTCATGCCTTCCAGCACGTCGTCCTTGATCACGTCGGCGTCGTTGACCTTGAGCGCCTTGGACTGACGCATCACCTCGTTGAACGTCTTCGTCGCGGCCTGCTCGAACCCGCTGACATGGGTGCCGCCCTTGGGCGTGGCGATCACGTTCACGAAGGAGCGCATCTCGGTGTCGTAGCCACGGCCCCAGCGCAATGCGATGTCGACGCCGAGCTCGCGCTGCACCTCCTGGGGCGTCATGTGGCCCTTGTCGTCGAGCATCGGCACCGTCTCGGTGAAGGTGTCGGTGCCCTGGAGTCGGATCACGTCGCTGACCGGCTCGTCGGCGGCGAGGAAGTCGACGAACTCACCGATGCCGCCGTCGTGACGGAACTTCTCCTCGGTCGGCGACTCTCCGCGCAGGTCGCGGATCACCAGTTCGAGCCCGGGGACGATGAAGGAGGTCTGCCGAGCGCGGCCGAGCAGACCGTCGATCAGGTAGGTGGCGTCACGGGTGAAGATCCGGCGGTCCGGCCAGAACCGGACCCGGGTCCCGGACTTGCCCTTCGCGACCCGCTTGCCCTTGCGGGAGAGCCCGGACTGCGGGGTGAACTCGGCGTCGGGACCGTCGCCGTCGAAGACGCCGGGCATACCGTGCTTGAAGCTGAGCCCCTGGGTGGCCGGCGCACGGTCGACGTCGATGTCCATCCGCGCGGAGAGCGCGTTGACGACCGAGAGACCGACACCGTGCAGACCACCGGTGGCGACGTAGGACGAGCCACCGAACTTGCCACCCGCGTGCAGCTTCGTGGCCACCACCTCGACGCCGGGCAGGCCGGTCCGCGGCTCCTTGTCGGTGGGGATGCCACGGCCGTCGTCGTAGACCTCGACCGAGCCGTCCGGGTGCAGGGTGACCTCGACCGACGAGGCCGCGCCGGCCAGCGCCTCATCGACACCGTTGTCGATGATCTCCCATACGCAGTGCATCAGCCCGCGGGTATCGGTGGAACCGATATACATTCCCGGTCGCTTACGGACTGCCTCAAGACCTTCGAGGACCAGGAGGTGCGCTGCGTTGTACGTGTTGTCGGCCATGCGTTCCTTCGTCGTTCGTGCTCAAAGAGCAATCTAACCCGCTCCCCCGACACCATGACGGCGGCTCGCGGGTCAGGGCGCGAGAGTTGCCCGGCACTCGACCGAATCGCGCCCTGGATTCAGCGTCACGAACCGGTCACGCCCACGTCACATCTACGCCGTCAGATTCCACGGTATGGAGAGTCGACGCGCCACCCTTGGTGGTTCGTGATTGGATAGTCACTACCGCACGGTGAGACATGAACCACGGTGGGAATCTTTCCCATCATCTGCTCGTTGACCCGGACGTATGCGAAACGAAAGTGAGGCCGACGTGACCACTGCAGTTGCCCCGAGCACCTCCCTGACCGCTGAGGACCGATGCGACCGATGCGGCGCACAGGCCTACCTCCGGGTCCAGATGACCTCCGGCTTTGACCTCCTGTTCTGCGCGCACCACGCGCGCGAGCACGGCGACAAGCTCCGCGAGGTAGCGACCACCGTCGTCGACGAAACCCACAAGCTCACCGCGAAGCCGACGCCTGTCGACTGAGTGACCTCCGGTATGGCCCTCGACCCTCGGGTCGGGGGCCATCTGGCTTTTCTGGGTCGCTCGTCCCGTTAGGGTGTCCGCGTGAGTGGGGTCGAGTTTCTCTGTGCCGTAGCCATCGCGATCGGCATCGTCGGCATCGTGGTGCCGATCCTGCCCGGAACCCTCCTGGTCCTGGCCGCCATCGTCGTCTGGGGCTTCCATATCGGCAGCGCCACCGGATGGAGCGTGATGGCGGTCGCCATCGCCGTCCTGACGGTCGGCACCGTGGTCAAGTACCTGGTCCCGGGCCGACAGTTGAAGAACACCGGTGTACCGCCGATGTCGATGCTCCTCGGCGCCGTGCTGGGCATCGTCGGCTTCTTCGTGGTCCCGATCATCGGGCTCGTGATCGGGTTCGTCCTCGGCCTCTACCTCGCCGAATGCCAACGGGTGGGCGAGAGGACGGCTCGGACCACCACCTGGGCGGCGGTCCGAGCCGTGGGTCTCTCCATCCTGATCGAGGCGATCGCGGCCCTCGCCGCCGCCTTCATCTGGGCGGTCGGCGTCGTCGTCACCTGACCGCGCCACAGTGCTCCTGCGGTCGGCAACGCTGGACGCGACTACCTACCGGACTTCGCCCACGCCGAGAACTGACGACGATCCGGTGCCCAGTCCCGGACCGGGTGCGAGGCATCCGCCATGTCGGTGACCCGTTGGCTGACCCGCACCTTCGCCGGGTTGCCGAGGCAGCTCCGCTTGACCACCAGGCGGGTCGTCTCCTTGGGCCAGACCACATCGAAGTCGTGCTGGCAGCTGAGCGGTTCACCGACCAGCTTCCAGTTCTTCACCCGGACCAGTTGGTAGTCGGTACCCAACTGCAGCCCCGCTACCAGGGCGAACTCCGGCCCGGGACGCTTGGGCCGGGTGTCGAGATAGATCGACGTGCTCGCACCGCCGTCGTCGACGGCCTTGCGGAGGTCCTGGTAGGTGGTCCGGACCCTGACCGTCGTCTTGGTATGCGCCAGCCGCACGGTGAGGATGTCGTTGAGGGTGGCGGTGACGTCGGCACCGTCGTTGATCCGTTGCACCTCTGCGCCAGCTGAGCTGAGCATGCCCAGGCTGAGCGCGGCGGTTCCGAGACCCGTCGCGATCACCTTGAGTGCTGTCTGCATCGTCTTTCCTCCATTCGTGGCCCCGAGGGCCGCTGTGAGTCGACGATCTCCAACCTACGCGTGCTTCTGGCGGAAATACACCAACGGCCCGACCGAAGGGCCGGGCCGTTGGACCATGAGTGTGGATCAGTCCAGGTAGTCGCGCAGAACCTGCGAGCGGCTGGGGTGCCGCAGCTTCGACATCGTCTTGGACTCGATCTGGCGGATCCGCTCGCGGGTGACGCCGTACACCTTGCCGATTTCGTCTAAAGTCTTCGGCTGTCCATCGGTGAGACCGAAGCGCATCGAAACCACGCCGGCCTCCCGCTCGGAGAGGGTGTCCAGCACCGCGTGCAACTGCTCCTGGAGCAGCGTGAAGCTGACCGCGTCGGCCGGGACGATCGCCTCGGAGTCCTCGATCAGGTCACCGAACTCGGAGTCGCCGTCCTCACCCAACGGGGTGTGCAGCGAGATCGGCTCGCGGCCGTACTTCTGGACCTCGATGACCTTCTCCGGGGTCATGTCGAGTTCCTTGGCCAGCTCTTCGGGAGTGGGCTCACGGCCCAGGTCCTGGAGCATCTGGCGCTGTACCCGGGCGAGCTTGTTGATGACTTCGACCATGTGCACCGGGATCCGGATGGTGCGGGCCTGGTCGGCCATCGCGCGGGTGATCGCCTGACGGATCCACCAGGTGGCGTAGGTCGAGAACTTGTAGCCCTTGGTGTAGTCGAACTTCTCGACCGCACGGATCAGACCGAGGTTGCCCTCCTGGATCAGGTCCAGGAAGAGCATGCCGCGGCCGGTGTAGCGCTTGGCCAGCGAGACGACGAGACGCAGGTTGGCCTCGAGCAGGTGGTTCTTGGCACGGCGACCGTCGTCGACGATCCACTCGAGCTCTTCGAGCATCTTCGGCGCGATCTTGCCGCCGGCAGCCATCTTCTCCTCGGAGAAGAGGCCCGCCTCGATCCGCTTGGCCAGCTCAACTTCCATCTCGGCGTTGAGCAGCGGCACCTTGCCGATCTGCTTGAGGTAGTCCTTGACCGGGTCAGCGGTCGCACCGGCGACCATGACCTGCTGGGCAGGCTCATCGGTCTCGTCGGCAGCGGAGACGACGAAGGTCGAGGTCGAGCTGGCCTCTTCTTCGTCCTCCTTGATCGTGGGGTCGGCCGCGACGTCCTTCTCGAACTGCTCATCCGAGATGTCGGGCAGGGCCTTCTTGCCGTCCGGGCCGACGGTCGCCTCGGCGACGGGCGCGGCCACAGCCGCGGCCTTCACCGGAGCAGCCTTGGCCGGGGCAGGCTTCGCCGCAGGCGCCTTCTTGGCTGCGGCCTTCTTGGCCGCAGCGGTCGAGGTGGCCTTGCGCGGCGCGGCGGCTGCCACTGCGCGGCCCTGGTCCTCGACGTTCAAGGTGACGGTGATGCCCTGCTCGGTCAGATGCACCAGCAGAGCACGAAGATGCTGCGGCTCGACCTGGGCGGACTCGCTGGCGCGGCGAACGGCGTCAGGAGTGAGGGTTCCGGTCGGTGCCGCCTGCTCCACCAAGCCAACAATGGCTGGGTGAGACAGGACCTCCGCGGGCAGCAGCTTGCGCGAGCTCGAAGACACGTACAACCTCTCGGTGGAGCTATCGGGGCGCGGCCGAGCCCGGTGACGTCAAGAGCCGCAGATTTCATTCTGCCACGAGATCGGCGAGAACCAAGTTTCGGCCCTTGGTTGGCTCACGCCTTGTCGGCCTTCGCAGCTGCCTTCGCTGCTTGCTTGTACTCACGGACCTTCAACAGCGAGTCCTCATCGACGACGTCGGCGACCGAGCGGTAGCCCTCGAGGGCGTAGTCCCCCGCGGCCGCTTCCCAACCGTCCGGCTTCACGCCGAGCTGTTTTGCCAGCAGGGCCACGAAGATCTGGGCCTTCTGCTTACCGAAGCCGGGCAGGGCCATGATCCGCTTGAGCAGCTCCTTGCCGGTACTCGCCTCGGTCCAGAGTCGGGTGACGTCGCCGCCGTACTCCTGCTCGACGATCACCGCGATCCCCTGCAGCTTCGTCGCCATCGACGCCGGGAACCGGTGCACAGCGGGCGTCTCGGCGCAGACCGCCTTGAACTCCTCGGGGTCCATCGCCGCGATCCGGGCGGTGTCGAGGTCGCCCATCCGGGTCAGCAGCTTCCAACCGCCCCGGAAGGCGTGCTCCATTCCGTACTGCTGGTCCAGGGCCATTCCGGCCAACACCGCAAAGGGATACTCGTCCAGCACGCGGTCGGCTTCCGGCTCATTGGCAATGTGAAAACCCATGGCCCGATGATCTCACGGACGGTTCGCGACGCTCGGGCGACGCTGGTCCGACGCGGCTGTGGAGAAACCGCTCGGAGAGCCGGAACAGGCGCAGGATGGATTCCGTGCCGTCACCCCTCAGGCCGGACCCCGGCAACGCCGCTCAGGAGCTCGCCGCGCTCCGGCCGGCGTTGCGACTCGCAGTGCACCGACTCCGCCAGCAGAACCGGGGTCGCCTCTTTCCCTGGCTTCTCCATGTGGGCGGGCTCGACGGCGATGATCGGTCCTTCTCGGTCACCGATCCCGGCAGGGTCGACGCCGGCTTGCGGCTGGATCTCTGTTTCGCGCTGCTCGGTCACTGCGAGGAACCGGGGGCACTGATCTGGATCACCCGGCCCGGCGACGTCGAGGTGACGGCGACCGATCTGGCCTGGTTGCAGTCCGCGTGGGGTGCCAGCCGCGACCTCGGCCGTCCGCTGAGCCCGGCGCTGGTGGTGACGAAGTCGGGGTGGGCTGCGCCCTTCTCCGGCGAGCAGATGCAGTGGCAGCGGCTCCGGATCAGGTCACGCGTGGTGCCGTCTCAGCCGGACCAGGCATGTACCGGGTCGTTGGAGTGCATCAACTCGCGATAGTCACCCAAGGTGGCGCGGAGCGCGGCGGCGCGATCACTCCCCCGTTCACGCTCATGCAGCCGGTCGACGAACCACTGCGCTCCGTTACGGCCGAGCAGGCAACGCTGCTCGATGACGCCGAGGAAACGGTCCCGGTCCTCTGCACTGACGCCCCAGGAGTCCAGTCCTTCGGCGGCCAACGGCAGCAGACGACGCAGCACCAGCTCCGCCGCCGACACCTGCCCCACGCCCGGCCAGTAGACCTGGGCGTCGATCCCGTGTTGAGCCGCGACGTGGAAGTTCTCCTCGGCCGCGCTGAACGACATCTGGGACCACAGCGGCCGCTGCGAGGTGGCCAGGGCACGGACCAGACCGAAGTAGAAGGCGGCGTTGGCCATCGTGTCCAGCACGGTCGGCCCGGCCGGCAGCACCCGGTTCTCGACCCGGAGGTGTGGGCGACCGTCTGCGATGTCGTAGATCGGCCGGTTCCAGCGGTAGATGGTGCCGTTGTGCAGCCTCAGCTCAGCCAGCGTGGGTAGCCCACCGGCCTCCAGGACCGCCAATGGATCCTCGTCGTCGACCACCGGGAGCAGCGCCGGGAAGTAGCGGACGTTCTCCTCAGCCAGATCGAAGACCGAGGTGATCCACCGTTCACCGAACCAGACCCGGGGCCGGACACCCTGAGCCTTGAGCTCCTCGCTCCGCGTGTCGGTGGCCTGCTCGAAGAGCGGGATCCGGGTCTCGCGCCACAGCTCCCGCTCCAGCAGGATCGGCGAGTTCGCCCCGACCGCCAACTGGATCGAGGCGATCGCCTGGGAGGCGTTCCAGTAGGCCGCGAACTCCTCGGGCTCCACCTGCACGTGCAGCTGGGTGGAGGTGCAGGCCGCCTCCGGGACGATCGAGTCGGTCGTCGTCCGCAGCGACTCGACACCGCGGATGTCGAGGGCGATGTCCTCGCCGCGGGCGGCCAGGATCTGGTCACTGAGGAGGCGGTAGCGCGGGTTCGGGCTCAAGGTCTCGGGCCTCATGTGCCCCGGCTCCAAAGTGGGCAGAATGCCGACCATCACCATGTGCGCACCGACGCCCGCCGCTTTCTGCTCGGCGTCGTTCAGGCTGCGCCGCACCATCTGCTCGTAGGCGCCGAGCCCGCCGTCACGCAGGGTCCGCGGCGGCACGTTGATCTCGACGTTGAACTGGCCGAGCTCGGTCTGGAAGTCAGGGTCGGCGAGTTCGGCCAGCACGTCGGCGTTCCGCAACGCCGGCGCCTCGTTCTCGTCGACCAGGTTGAGCTCGATCTCCAGGCCCGTCATCGGATCGTCGACCTCGAAGGCCCGTTCGCGCAGCATCTTCGCGAACACGTCCAGGCACTGCCGGACCTTCTCCCGGTGCCGGGTGCGGTCGGCTCGTGTGAACTCCTGAGATGCCACCTCTTCGCCCATTCCCCCACGGTATCGGCTGGCGGCCGGTTCCGCGCCGAGCGATTCTCACGGCGCGCCCCACTCGGTGAGCGCATCCAGCGAACGGGCGGACGGCTCGATCGCCTCGGCGAGGCGGGTGGCCAGGAAGGCCCGCACCGGGTGGCGTGGCGCGCACTCGGCGAGCCGATCGAGGGCGCACCAGCCGAGGGCACCGTTGCCACCCAGCCACGCAGCGAGCCCGAGGACGGCGAGCGGTTCGGCGATCAGACCGGCCGGAGCAGAACGGACCAGCCGGGGCCAGAAGGCCAGATGCTCTGCCGCGGCGGGTCGGCTCAACAGCGAGCGGACCAGCTGACGGCCACGGGCGTCGGCCAGGACCAGGTAGAGCTCGACCGACTCCGCGACGTTCGCTTGGGTGGCGCAGCGCAGATGACGGCGGAGCATCAGGTTCGCGGCCTCCGGGTCGGGTGGCGCGTCGCCTCGGAGCGCGAGTGCGACCAGCACCTCGCGGCGTGCCTCCCGATCGGCGTCCAAGGTGGCGACGAGTGCCGCGCGCGACGGATGCGGTGACTGCCCGGCCGCGCTCATCGCGGCCAGGAAGGGGTGTGTCTCCAACTCGAGGCGGTGGCCGACGGTCCCCGCGTGGTGGAGCGTGAGTTCGAAACTGAGCCCGTCGGCGATCCGCAGGCCGGGCAGGACCTGGATCCCCGCGGCGCTGAAGCCGCGGACCACCGCGAGCAGCATCTGCCGGGCACGCTCCGGGTCAGGGGTGTAGAGGACCGGCAGGACGGCGTCCGTCCGGGTGCTCCGCGCGGCGGTCAGCAGTTGGTGGACGGCGTCGGCGCGCATCGCGTCGCTGTCCTGGAGCGCGACCCGGGCCTGGAAGCCGGAGCTCGACCCGAAGGTGAGCAGGACCAGGGAGTCGTCGGGATGGAACCCCATCACGGATGCCACGTGGGCGGCGATGTCGTCGGGGGTCCGGAGGCGGCGGGGTGGGTGCGTTGTCATGGCGTTCACCTCCCCGCCGACGTGCCAGCCAACCGCCGACCAGCATCACCTGTGGGCACCGCGGGCCCGAGCACGGTTGTGCAGGACCCGGGGGTTAACGTGCCTGTCATGAGGTCGGAGGCATCGGTACTGCATCTCGACCTCGACGCCTTCTTCGCCGCCGTCGAACAGCGCGACAAACCCTCCCTGCGCGGCAAGCCCGTGGTGGTCGGCGGGACGGGTGGCCGCGGGGTCGTCTCCACCGCCTCCTACGAGGCCCGCGCCTTCGGCGTCCGCTCCGCGATGAGCACCCGCGAAGCCCGTTCCCGCTGTCCGCATGCGGCGTACCTCGGGGGCCGCTTCGACGCCTACCGCGCCGCGAGCAAGATCGTGATGGCCATCCTCAGGTCGCACTCCCCGCTGGTCGAGCCGCTCTCCATCGATGAGGCGTTCGTCGACCTCGCCGCCTGCCCTCCCGGTCGCGGGCCCCGCGACTTCTCGCTCGCGGCCCTCACCGATTTCGGCCAGGAGCTCCGCGCCGAGGTCGCCGAGGCGACCGGTGGCCTGACCGCGAGCGTCGGGATCGGCAGCTCCAAGTTCATCGCCAAGGTAGCCAGTGAACTCGACAAACCCGATGGCCTGCGGATCGTGGAGACCGGGACCGAACGCGCCCTGCTGCGGCCGATGCAGGCCACCGTGATCCCCGGCGTCGGCCCGGCCACCTCCGCTCGGCTGCGCCGGATCGGCGTCCAGACCGTCGCCGAGTTGGAGGCGATCGGTGAGGACGAGCTCGTCTCGGTCCTCGGTAAGGCGTCCGGGACGGCACTGTTCCGGCTCGCCCGCGCCGAGGACGACCGGGAGATAGAGGCCGAGCGCGAGGCCAAGTCGGTCAGCGTCGAAGGCACCTACGCCACCGACCTCACCGATCCGGCGATGATGGCCGCCCGGCTCACCCGCTTCGCCGGCGAGGTGGCCCGACGGCTCCGCCGCCACGGGCTCTCCGGGCGGACCGTCAGCATCAAGGTCCGGCTCTACGACTTCACCACCTTGAACCGGTCGGCGACATTGACCTCCCCCACCGACGACGCCGCCGTGATCGCCCGGCTCGCCCGTGGCCTGCTCACCGACCTGGACACCACCGGAGGTGTCCGCCTGCTCGGCGTCGGCGTCTCGGGGCTGGCCGACTGGGTCCAGGACGACCTCTTCGGCGACGCGATGGTCGGCACCGAAGAGGCGGAGGAGCCCGAGCTGCCCGAGATCCCCGCCGAGGCCGAACGACGCTGGACCCCGGGCATGGACGTCGCCCACACCGAACACGGCCGCGGCTGGGTCTGGGGATCGGGGCGGGGCGTCGTCACCGTCCGCTTCGAGACCGCCGCCTCCGGGCCGGGCCCGGTCCGGAGCTTCTCCATCGAGGACACCGCGCTCAGTGCGGTCGGCGCGGTCGGCGCTGAACCGGCGGAGGAGACGACGGACGGGCCCGTGGAAGGGTTCACCGAGCCGGAGTGAAGCGGAGCTCGGCTCCCGGGCGCAGCTGAGCGCAGAGCGCGAGATCATCGGCGTGCACGACCGCCGCCACCGGGTAGCCGCCGGTCGCAGGATGATCGGCCAAGAAGACGACGGGCTGCCCGTTCGGCGGGATCTGCACCGCCCCCATCACCACGCCTTCACTCGCCAGCTCCTGATGGCGACGGCGCACCACCTCCGGGCCGACCAACCGGAGACCGACCCGGTTCGACGCGTCCGCGACGGTGTAGCTCCCGGCGCAGAGCCGAGCCATCGGCTCCTCGCACCAGTCCGCCCGCGGCCCCGGCCAGATACGCACCGTGTCTGTCGCCGTCGGCGGCGACTGACGGGCGCCGCCCGGCACGTCGAGAGGGCGCGGCCCCGCGCCGGGCGGCCCGAGCGGCAGGTCCATGCCGGGCTCGACGAGGGGTGGGCCCACACCGGCCAGGACGTCGGTCGACCGAGAGCCCAGCACCGGCTCGACGGCGATCCCGCCGGCCAGCGCCAGATAGCTCCGGACCCCCACTTCCGGCACCCCCAGGCTGAGCACGGAGCCAGCAGGGACCCAGAACGCCTGCCCGTGCGGCATCGACCGACCGTCGCGGAGGACCGTCAGCGCAGCTCCGGTGACGGCACACCAACGAGCTGCGGCGAGCCGCACCACCAGACCGCCCAACGTCACCTCAACCACCGCCGCGTCGACACCGTTGCCGACCAGCCGGTTCGCCAGCGCGGCGGCGGGCCCGTCCAACGCTCCCGCCCGCGGCACCCCGAGATGCGCCCACCCCGTCCGCCCACGATCCTGCACGGTGGTCAGCCCGCCGGTGGCGAGCACCCGCATCGTCATCGCGCCACGAACCTGACCCGGGTACCGGGCGGCAACAGGCTCGGCACCGGGCGGGCGAGGTCCCACAGCACCACGTCGGTCCGCCCGATGAGCTGCCAACCGCCGGGTGACGCCGTCGGGTAGATGCCGCTCCAGAGTCCGGCCAGTCCCACCGATCCGGGCTCGACGCGGGGGCGCGGTTCGGCCCGCCGCGGCACCGAGGCCAGCGCAGCGGTGGCGCGGAGCGGACGGAGGTAGGAGAAACCCGGAGCGAACCCACCGAACGCCGCCACCCATTCGACCCCGCTGTGAAGGCGGGCGACCTCGGCTGTGGAACACCCCCAGAGGTCGGCGACGGCGGCGAGGTCGGGGCCGTCGTAGCTGACCGCGATCTCGACCAGCTCGCCGCTCGATTGCCGAGGGTGGAACTCCCACGAGGCCAGCCAGCGGTGCGCGCGGTTTGGATCGGCGACGCCGTCGAGAAGGACTGTCTGGGCTCCGGGGACGATGTCGCGGGCCAACCGCGCCGCCCGGGCATCCGCAGCCAGGGCGATCGCCGCCTCGTCCGGCACCTCGACCAGGAGCGCATCGGGGCCGTACTCCAGCACCCGCATCTGCCCTCCTCGGCTCTCGCACGACACGCGCAGCCGTGATGCGCACACGTTAACCGGGGATGGCGCAAAATTGGGCTGAGGGGCCCTGCGCCGGTATGAGCAGCGCAGGACCCCTCGCATCAGATGATCGGGTGATGACGGCCTCCGATCGGCCGGGCTGGTTCTCTGGTCCCGGTCGCCGCGTCATCGGCGCCCGTGCTGACTCCGGTCGGAGCCGTGGTGGACCTTCTCGCCTGCCTGGCCCGCCGTCCGAACCGGCCTGCTCCCCTGTGACGGTTCGCGTTCCGGCCCCGAAGGCGTCCTGCCTTTCTACGTGGGCCAGGTCACACTGGCAAGGGATGGGAGCGGATTGGTCAGGGTATTTCGCGCCTCTCCACAGAACTTGCCCGTCTCTCCACAGGTCGCGCGGGGTCTCTCCACAGAAAGCTCAATCACCTGTGGAGAAAGGGCGGATGCTGAAACCGTCCGCTGCGAGCGCCGCCCGCACGGCCCGGGCGTGTGCCACCGCTCCGGGCGAATCACCATGCAGACAGAGCGAATCGACCTGCTCGGCCAAGCGGAGCGCGCCGAGGACGATCTCGGGCTCCGCCGTGATCAACGCACCGGGCTCGTCGCGTGGCACCAGGCGCCCGTGGCTGGTGTAGCCCCGATCCGGGAAGCCCTCCCTCCAGCTCGCCCGGTTGCTCGCCTGCGCCAACTCCAAGAAGACCCCTCCCGGCAGGCCGAGGACCGGCAGTTCCCCCGAACCGGCCAACACGGCTCCGGCCTGTTCGGCGTCCTCCACGACCCGGTTGTAGAGCGCGCCGTGCGGCTTCAGGTAGCTGACCTCGATACCGGCGGCGCGCGCGATCTCGGTGAGCAGCCCGACCTGGTCGGCGACCTGCTGCGCCAGGACCGGTGCCGGGACGTCCAGCCGACGTCGGCCGAAGTGTTCCCGGTCGTGGTAGCTGACCTGAGCGCCGACGGCTACCCCCAGCTCCGCGGCGCGATCACAGACCTGACGCATGATCGCGGGGTTGCCGGCGTGAAATCCGCAGGCGAGGTTCGCGCTGCTGACGACCTGGAGCAACCCCTCGTCGTCGGTGATCTCCTCGCCCAGGTCTGCGTTCACATCGATCTGCCTCATGGCGACATCCTCTCGTGTCGGACGCCGTGGATAGGGTCTCCCCATGTCGTCATCGCCCTCCGCTCCCCAGCCTGCACCCATCGTCCGGCAGGTGCCCGTCGAGACCCACCTCCACGGCCAGCGCCGGGTCGACGACTACGAGTGGCTGCGCGACAAGGAGAACCCCGAGGTGATCGCCTACCTCGAGGCCGAGAACGACTACACCGAGCAGCAGACGGCGCACCTCGCCGGCCTGCGCGAACAGATCTTCGCCGAGATCAAGGAACGCACCTTGGAGACCGACCTCTCGGTCCCGGTCCGGATCCGTGACCACTGGTACTACTCCCGTTCCTTCGAGGGCCGCGAGTACGGCGCGAGCTGCCGGGTGCCGGCCGCTTTCGACGATTGGACTCCCCCGGTGCCCGCCACCGGTACCGCTCCGGACGAGCCCGCACTCCCCGGCGAGGAGGTCCTGCTCGACCTCAACGTGCTCGCGGAGGGTCACGAGTTCTTCTCGCTCGGCGGCTCCACCATCTCCCCCGACGACGCCCTGCTCGCCTACGCCACCGATGTGGTCGGCGACGAGCGTTACACGATCCGGGTGCGCGACCTCCGCACCGGGCGGCTCCTCGACGACGAGATCACCGGCGCGCTCGGCGGCGCCACCTGGGACCGTGCCGGCGAGCACTTCTACTACACAACGGTCGATGAGACCTGGCGCCCCGACAAGGTCTGGCGGCACACCCTCGGCACGGCGCAGGCCGACGACGAACTGGTCTTCTCCGAGCCCGACGCCCGGTACTGGGTCTCGGTCGGCCGCAGCCGCACCGACCGCTTCCTGATGATCGTGGCCGGCTCGAAGACCACCACCGAGTTCCGGGTCCTCGACGCGGACGCCGACGCGGCGGAGTTCACCGTCTTCGCCGAGCGGGTCGAGGGCATCGAGTACAACCTGGAGCACGCCATCATCGGCGGCGAGGACTGCTTCCTGATCCTGCACAACGCCAGTGGTCCGGACTTCGAGCTCTCCCGTGCCCCGCTCGCCCCGACCGACCACACCGGGTGGCAGCCGCTGATCGCGCACGACCCGGCCGTCCGCCTGGAGGACGTCGACGCCTACGCCGGCCACCTCGTGGTGCACCAGCGCAGCGAGGGGCTCACCCAGCTCCGGATCCTCGACCTCGGTACCGACGGCATCGCCGACGACCATCTGGTGGAGTTCGACGACGAGCTCTACACGATCGGCTCGAGTAGCAATCCCGAGTTCCACGCACCCGTGGTGCGGCTGGGCTACACGACGCTGGCCAAGCCGGGCGCCGTCTACTCCTACGACGTTCGCGAGCGGTCGCTGACGCTGCTCAAGGAGACGCCGGTCCTCGGCGGCTACGACGCGAGCCGATACACCGAGCACCGACTGTGGGCCACCGCCGACGACGGCGAGCAGGTGCCGATCTCCCTGGTTGTCCCGGCGGACGCCGCCACGGACGGCACGATGCCGGTACTGCTCTACGGCTACGGCTCCTACGAGGCTTCGATGGACCCGTACTTCTCGATCGCCCGGCTCTCCCTCCTGGACCGCGGCGTCGGCTTCGCGATCGCCCACGTCCGGGGCGGCGGCGAGATGGGCCGCCGGTGGTACGACAACGGCAAGCTCGCCCACAAGTCGAACACCTTCGACGACTTCAACGCCTGTGCCCGGCACCTGATCGCCACCGGTTGGACCAGCGCCGACCGGTTGGTCGCCGAGGGCGGCAGCGCCGGCGGTCTGTTGATGGGCGCGATCGTGAACCGCGCTCCCGAGCTGTACGCCGGGATCGTCGCCCAGGTGCCGTTCGTCGACCCGCTGACCACGATGCTCGACCCGTCGCTGCCGCTGACGGTGATGGAGTACGACGAGTGGGGCAACCCCACCGACGACCCGGCCGCCTATGCCACCATCGCCTCGTATGCGCCGTACGACAACGTCGTCGCGCAGGACTACCCGCCGATCCTCGCCGAGACCTCGCTGAACGACACCCGGGTGCTCTACGTCGAGCCGGCCAAGTGGATCGCCAAGCTGCGGGTCACCGCCACCGGCCGCCGCGAGTTCCTGCTCAAGACCGAGATGTCGGCCGGACACGGTGGGGTTTCGGGGCGCTACCGCGCCTGGACGGACCGTGCCTTCACCCTGGCCTGGATCCTCGATCGGGTTAAGCGCGCCTGATTCTGGGGCTTCCCCTGAGAACTCCCTGAGAAGTCGCGATCTTGGCAACTTCTCCTGCTTCCCGCACGTCGTTACGTGTGAAGGCGTTCAACACGGGTACGGGAATGACCCCGTCCGCCCGGTGGTTGGACCAGATGTGTGGCAGTTGCCTACCGGTGACTGCCGCTCGGAAGAGGAGGGTTGTCCAGATGGCCACGAAGACCACTGCAAGCCGCGAGATCGAGGGCCGCGACAGTGTCGGCCTCTACCTTGACGAGATCGCTCGCACGCCGCTGCTCGACGCAGTGACCGAAGTCGAGTTGTCCAAGACCATCGAAGCCGGCTTGTTGGCCGAGCACCTCCTCGCCGAAGGACGCGTCGGACGCAAGAAGGGCGGTGCGCCCAAGTGGGCCACCGAGGAGGAGCTGGAGTGGCTGGCCGCCGAAGGCCAGCGTGCGCAGCGCACCTTCATCAACGCCAACCTGCGCCTCGTGGTCTCCATCGCCCGCAAGTACGGTCGCTCCCAGATGCCGATGCTCGACCTCATCCAGGAGGGCAACACCGGCCTGATCCGCGCGGTCGAGAAGTTCGACTACGCCAAGGGCTACAAGTTCTCCACCTACGCCACCTGGTGGGTCCGCCAGGCGATCACCCGCGGTATCGCCCAGCAGGCACGCGTGGTCCGGCTGCCCGTCCACGTGGTCGAGGAGCTGAACCAGGTCGGCAGCGCCCGCCGCACCCTGGAACGTCAGCTGGGCCGCGACCCGGAGCCGCAGGAGATCGCCACCGAGCTCGGACTCGAGGTCGAGCGGGTGCTCGACCTGATCCGTTGGGGCCGTGACCACGTCAGCCTCGACACCCCGGTCGACGAGGACGGCGACACCAGCCTCGGTGACCTGATGGCCCAGTCCAGCAGCCCGAGCCCGGACCTGGAGGTGCTCGACACCGAGAGCCGCGACCGGCTCAGCGCCCTGGTCGGCCAGCTCGACGACCGCGCCGCCGACATCATCCGCTCGCGCTACGGCCTCTCCGACGGCCGCCAGCACAAGCTGGCCGACATCGGCGCCAAGCACGGCATCTCCGCCGAGCGGGTCCGCCAACTGGAGCGCGAGGCGCTGCAGAAGCTGCGCCGGTTCGCCGACCCGGACCTCGCCGCCTGACCCGAGGGCTCACCAATGGCCCCCGAGGGCGCACCAATTAGCAACCGAAAGCGCAGTTACTGCGTGATCTCCTTGACGACCTCCGCAACCCGATTGCGGAGGTCGTCGAGCGTTCCGGTGTTGTCGATGACATAGGTCGCGATCGCCAACCGCTGCTCCCTCGTCGCCTGGGCCGCGATCCTCGCAGCCGCGTCGCTCTGGGTCATCCCCCGATCGCGGACCATCCGGTCGACCTGCAGCTGGGTGGGCACATCAACCACGATCACCGCATCGAAGGTGTCAGCCCGCCCCGACTCGGCAAGCAGCGGGATGTCGTGGACGACGAGGGCACCGTCGGGGGCCGCGGCCTCCAACGCGTTGATCGCCTCGAAGACCAACGGGTGCACGATCGCCTCCAGACGGCGGCGCGCGGCTTCGTCGGCGAAGACCAACGCACCCATCTTGGGCCGATCCAGCTCACCGTCCGCGCCCAGCAGGTCTGCCCCGAACTCCGCGACGATCGCAGCCAAGCCCGGCGTTCCCTGAGCGACGACGTCACGCGCCAACTGGTCGGCGTCGATGATCACCGCACCGAGCTCGCGGAGCATCGCCGCCACCGTGCTCTTACCCGAGGCGATCCCGCCGGTGAGTCCTACCCGTGCGCCGCTCATTGACTCTGCCTTTCAGGGGGTGGCTAGTGGCTGCATGGAAGGATACGGGCGTGACCTCGCCCGCTTCGCTACACCCTGGGGACCGGGTCGCTCTGCTGGTTCCAGGCAGCCGCGACTACCTCGATCTGGTTCTGGCGCTCCTCGCCGACGGCGTCTTCCCGGTGCCGCTCGACCCGCGGCTCACCCCCAGCGAACGGACCGGTGTCCTGGATGACCTGACACCGGCCCTGACCCTCACCACCTCCGCAGAGGTCACCGACCTGCTGGCGCAGCTTCCCGCCGTCGACCGCCGTGGCCTGCCACTGGGCCGCCCGATGCATGTCACCAGTGGCACCACCGGACGCCCCAAGGGAGTTTTCAGCGGGGTGCTCGATCCGGCCGAGGCCGCGGCGTTGGTCGCCGAGGAACGCGAGCTGTGGGGCTTCGGCCCGGACGACGTCAACCTGGTCCTCAGCCCGCTCTACCACTCCGCGCCGCTCCGTTTCGCCACCGCGACCCTGCTCGCCGGCGGCACAGTCGTCGGCTTCGCCGAGGACGGGCTCCAGCCCGGCTTCGACCCGGCGACGATCACTCGGTTGATCCAGGATGAACGCCCCACCACGATGTTCTGCGTCCCCGCCCATCTGCAGCGACTCTTCGCGCACTGGGACGAGGTCGGGGTCCCGGACCTGAGTTCCTTCCGGTTGGTCGCCCACGCTGGCGCTCCCTGTCCGCCGGCCCTCAAGCAGCGCGTGATCGACGCGTTCCCACCCCAGAGCACCTGGGAGTTCTACGGTTCGACGGAAGGGCAGTTCACCGCCTGCCGCAGCGAAGAGTGGCTGGCTCGTCCCGGCACGGTCGGACGGGCCCGGCGCGACCGTCGCCTGCTCGTCGAGGACGGCGTGATCTGGTGCGTCGTGCCACCTGCCGCACGCTTCAGCTACTTCAACGCTCCCGAGAAGACGGCCGCCGCGTGGCGCGAGACGCCGGAGGGCCCGGCGTTCACCGTGGGCGATCTGGGCCGTCTCGACGAGGAGGGCTACCTCTACCTCAGCGGTCGCCGCGAAGACCTGATCATCACCGGCGGGGTCAACGTCTACCCCGTCGAGGTGGAGAACGTGCTCAGCGCCGTGCCCGGCGTCGTCGACGTGGCGGTGCACGCGGTGCCGGACGACGCCTGGGGGCAACGGGTCACGGCGACCGTCGTCGGCGACGTCGAGGAGGAGGCGTTGCGGGCTCACGCCGCCACTCACCTCGCACCACCCAAACGGCCGAAGGAGTACCGATTCGCCGCGGTCCTCCCGCGGACGCTGACCGGCAAGGTGCTCCGCCGGGAGCTCTAGCTGCGCCCTCGCGCGCCATTCCTGCGCCCTCGGGGGCTAGCTGGCGGTGGTGGTGGCGGCGCGGAAGGCTTGCCGGTAGCGCTGCGGGCTGACGCCGCGAGCGCGGGTGAAGTGATGGCGCAGGGTGGCCGCGTTGCCCAGCCCGACCCGGGTGGCGATCCGTTCCACCGACTCGTCGCCGGACTCCAGCAGCTCCTCAGCCGCAGCGAGGCGCTGCGCGGTGACCCAGGCGTGCGGGGTGGCCCCGGTCTCGTCGCGGAACCTGCGGGAGAAGGTGCGCACCGACATGTGGGCGCGCTTGGCGAGGGTCTCGATGCTCAGGTCGTCGGCCAGGTTCTCCACCGCCCAGGTCAACAGCGGACCGAGAGTGTCGGCGTCGCAGTCGGGAACCACCCGCGCGATGAACTGGGCCTGGCCACCGTCGCGGTGCGGCGGCACCACCATCCGCCTGGCGATCCGGCTCGCCGTCGCGGCGCCGTACTCCTGGCGCCAGAGGTGGAGGCAGGCGTCCAAGCCGGCGGCGCTACCAGCGGAGGTGATCACCTGACCGCTGTCGACGTAGAGCACCTCAGGGACCACCCGTGCTCGCGGAAAACGACTCTGCAGCTGGTCGGTGTAGCGCCAGTGCGTGGTGCATTCGCGGTCGTCGAGGAGTCCGGCCTCTCCGAGCGTGAAGGCCCCGCTGCAGACCGAGATCAACCGGGTCCCGGCCGCGTGCACCTCCCGGAGCGCCTCCAGGATCTCGACGGGCGTCGTCTCCGCCGACGACTGAGCGGGGACGGCGACCAGATCCGCTTCGAAGACCCGCTCCAGGCCGTACTCCACGTCGACCCCGAAACCCCCCGATGAGGTGCGGATCCGGCCCGGGGTGACTCCACAGACGGCGAAGTCGATGACCGGTACGCCGTCGTCGCTGCGGTCGAGCCCGAAGGCCTCGCAGAGCAACCCGAGCTCGAACGGGGCGACACCGTCGAAGCAGAGCACCGCAACATTGGTCAGCACTCAGCCACAGTCGCACAGGAGTGGCCGAATTTCAATGGAGTACGGCATTCAGGCCACTGGTGGCCGATAATCATCGAGCGCAGAATTTAAGCCATGACCGTACTCCTGATCCTCCTCGCCACCCTGTCCCTCCTCTCCCTGGCCGCCCTCCCCCGTGCCGTCGCCAACGACGGACACCGCAGCCGGGGCGCACGGCCCGCACCCCGCAGCCACCATGCCGACCCCTTCGAGGCGCGCGGCCGCCTCTCGTGACGCGACCTCACCCGACGCCCGGCAGAAATACAGAACGGCCCCGAACACCTGGTGTTCGGGGCCGTTCTCAGCTAAAGCGCTGAGCCGCTGTCGCGGACTCAGTTACCGCCGGTCAGCTTCTCGCGGAGCGCCTGCAGCGCCTCGTCCGAAGCGAGCGAGCCGCCCACAGCAGCGGCGCCGGTCTCGGCGTCCGAGCTGTACGAGGTGGCCTCGCCAGCCTCAGCCTCGGCCTGCTTGGCCTCAGCCTGCTGCTTGACGTGCGCCTCCCAACGAGCGTGAGCCTTGGCGTAGTCCTCTTCCCACTTGGCGCGCTGGTCGTCGAAGCCTTCCAGCCACTCGCCGGTCTCCGGGTCGAAGCCCTCGGGGTAGATGTAGTTGCCCTGCTCGTCGTACGACGCGGTCATGCCGTACAGCGTCGGGTCGAACTCCTCGGCCTCCGAAGCGGTGACCGTCTCGTTGGCCTGCTTGAGGGAGAGGGAGATCCGGCGACGCTCGAGGTCGATGTCGATGATCTTGACCATGACGTCGTCGTTGACCTGGACGACCTGCTCCGGGATCTCCACGTGGCGCTCGGCCAGCTCGGAGATGTGGACCAGGCCCTCGATGCCCTCCTCGACGCGGACGAACGAACCGAAGGGCACCAGCTTGGTGACCTTACCCGGAACGATCTGACCGATCTGGTGGGTGCGGGCGAAGTGCTGCCACGGGTCTTCCTGGGTGGCCTTGAGCGACAGGGAGACGCGCTCGCGGTCCATGTCGACGTCGAGGACCTCGACGGTGACCTCGTCGCCCACGGTGACAACCTCGGACGGGTGGTCGATGTGCTTCCAGGACAGCTCGGAGACGTGCACCAGGCCGTCGACGCCGCCCAGGTCCACGAAGGCACCGAAGTTGACGATCGAGGAGACGACACCCTTGCGGATCTGGCCCTTCTGGAGCTGGGTCAGGAAGCCCTGGCGAACCTCGGACTGGGTCTGCTCGAGCCAGGCACGGCGCGACAGGACCACGTTGTTGCGGTTCTTGTCGAGCTCGATGATCTTGGCCTCGAGGGTCTGACCCACGTAGGGCTGCAGGTCGCGCACGCGGCGCATCTCGACCAGCGATGCCGGCAGGAAGCCGCGCAGACCGATGTCCAGGATGAGACCACCCTTGACGACCTCGATGACGGTGCCTTCGACGACGCCGTCCTCTTCCTTGACCTGCTCGATGGTGCCCCAGGCACGCTCGTACTGAGCACGCTTCTTGGACAGGATCAGGCGGCCTTCCTTGTCCTCCTTCTGGAGAACCAGGGCCTCGACGGAGTCACCGACCGAGACGACCTCGGACGGGTCGACATCGTGCTTGATGGAGAGCTCGCGGGAGGGGATGACACCCTCGGTCTTGTAGCCGATGTCGAGCAGGACTTCGTCGCGGTCAACCTTGACGATGATGCCGTCGACGATGTCGCCGTCGTTGAAGTACTTGATCGTCGCGTCGATGGCGGCGAGGAAGTCTTCTTCGGACCCGATGTCGTTGATCGCAACCTGCGGCGCGTCGTAGTCCGGAAGAGCGGAGATGCTGGTCATAAGGGAAATGATTCCTTGGGTGGATGTGGTCGTACGGGCGCGCCACAAATCCAGTTTCACTACCATCGATCACGCGGGGTTTGAGCACCGCAAGTGATAGCGAGCGAGAGTCCACTCCGTCTGGGACGCAGGCAGACTTCTGGCGCACGGTAAAGAGTACGCGGGGTGGAGTTGCCGCGTCCAACCGGGGCTACCTGTGCGGCCACGCTCAGCCCCGCCCGTTGCCCAGGCCCCCTCTCGGCCCTCTCGCGCCCGGCCGACGACCGCGCACACCCTCCCCGATCGGGGGCGAAGTTGGACCGTACCCAAAATTGATGAAGTTCGGCCGTTACGAATTCGCCCCACCGTCGTTCACATCAGCGGGGGGACGCTTAGGCAACTCATCAGTTTTGGGTACAGAACTGGTCTGGACCACGCATGCTCTCTCCATCCGCACAGCACCCGCACCGTGAACCAGGGAGAGTTCCATGCGTATCCGAAGAGTCGCTGCAGTGGCCACCAGCCTGTCTGTGGCAGCCGTCCTAACCCTTGCCTCAGCGCAGTCGCCAGCCCTAGCGGCGCCGCTGCCCGCGGACTACACCGCGGCGAGCCACTCCGACATCGCCGTCGTCGACGCCGCTCTGGCGACCTTCGACCTGGCGAACATCCGGGTCGGCCACACCCAAGGTGCTGTGAACAGCACCGCAGCCTCGTCGAACGTGACGGGCGAGAGCAAGAACCTCGAAGCAGCGGTGGCCGGGTTCCCCATCAACCCGACCGAGATCAGCACCGACGCTCCGGCCAGCGAGACCGACGACTTCACCTCGAACGCCGTGCCACTGGCGCCGGTGCTCGCCGTGGGCCTCATGCAAGGCACCTCCGAGTCGAACTGGGAGACCACCCCGGGGGGGACCCAGTCCTGCGTCACCGACGCTGACGCCGACGGCAGCCGGCTGCTGAGCAAGAACACCGTGAACCTGGCGAGCCTCGGCGTTGCCGACGTCAACGTCGGGCTGACCAGCGTGACGGTGGCCAAGGTCGGCGCCTCCTCGACGACGACCGAGACCAGCCTGGTCGACGCCGACGGCGACGGCAGCTCGGCTGTCGTCACCAAGGCGACCACCGAGGTCGGCGACATCAAGATCCTCGACGTCCTCGGCGTCGAGGGCATCGGCATCCACGTCACCGACGCGGTCGAGGTCGTCTCCACCTCCGACGGCGTCAACCCGGGCACCACCACGTTCAACAACCCGACCGTCGAGGTCGTCATCGGCAATCAGCCGGCGCAGATCCTGAACAACGCCCCCGGCGGCAAGATCTCGCTCCCGATCAACGTGTTGGGCCTGGCCAAGGCCACCGTCGACATCAGTCTGCTCTCCCCCACCGACCTGGACGACGGCCTCACCGCAGAGGGTGTGCTCGACGCGCTCCTCGACATCAAGGTCGACCTGGACCTGTTGCCGATCGTTCCGCTCGGCCCGCTCAACGACCTCGCCGACGTGCACCTCGCGCTCGCGCCGATGAGCGCCAAGGCGACCGCGCCGACCGGCGGGGTGGAGTGTGGCTCGGTCGACACCGACGGCGACGGCCTCACCGATGAGCAGGAAGTGATCATCGGGACCGACCCGACCAACCCCGACACCGACGGTGACGGCACCAGCGACTTCGACGAGGACGCGGACGGCGACGGTCTCACCAATGGTGAAGAGGTCACCGGTTCGGAGAACGTCGACTTCAACAACGAGCCGACCGACCCGACGAAGGCCGACACCGACGGCGACGGCCTGACCGACGCCCAGGAGATCGAGCTCACCAAGACCGACCCCAACAAGGCGGACACCGACGGCGACGGTACCCCTGACTCCGACGAGGACCCGGATGGCGATGGCCTGACCAACCTCGAAGAGGTCACCGGCTCGGAGAACGACGACTACGACAACGAGCCGACCAACCCGATCCTGGGTGACAGCGACGGCGACGGCCTCAACGACGGCGACGAGATCGCCGCGGGCACCGATCCGAACAAGGCGGACACCGACGGCGACGGCCTCAGCGACGGCGCCGAGGTCAACACCCACAACACCGACCCGCTCAAGGCCGACACCGACGGCGGCGGCGTCAACGACGGCGCCGAGATCACCAACGGCACCGACCCGCTCGACCCCGCCGACGACGTGCCGGCTCCGGCCGACACCGACGGCGACGGCCTCACCGACGCCCAGGAAGCCACCCTCGGCACCGACCCGACCAAAGCGGACACCGACGGCGACGGCCTGACCGACGGTGCCGAGGTCAACACCCACAACACCGACCCGCTCGAGGCGGACACCGACGGCGGCGGCGTCAACGACGGTGCCGAGGTCAACAACGGCACCGACCCGCTCGACCCCGCAGACGACATCGCGGGCCCGGCGGACACCGACGGCGACGGCCTCACCGACGCCGAAGAGGCGACTCACGGCACCGATCCGGCGAACCCGGACACCGACGGCGACGGCCTGACCGACGGCGATGAGGTGAAGCACCACAACACCAACCCGACCAAGGCCGACACCGACAACGGCGGCGTCAACGACGGCGCCGAGGTCGGCGCCGGCACCGACCCGCTGAACCCGGCCGACGACGTGGCGCCGACCGGCGACACGGACGGCGACGGCCTCACCGACGCCCAGGAAGCCACCCTCGGCACCGACCCGAC